>CAYWQX010000005.1:15708-92884 GCA_964460985.1 uncultured bacterium | reverse complement strand
TCCGGAGTTTCCAGGGAAGCGGGCAAGCGCACGGGCAGGGGCATGCGCAAGGGTTGAGCAGCAGAATAGGTACTTCCGGAGTTTCCAGGTGGTAGCGCGAGGGGTTTAGAGGCAGAAGGTACTTCCGGAGTTTCCAGGTGCTAGCGCGAGGGGTTTAGCAGCAGAATAGGTACTTCCAGAGTTTCCAGGGAAGCGGGCAAGCGCACGGGCAGGGGCATGCGCAAGGGTTTAGCAACAGAATAGGCACTTCCAAAGTCTCCAGGTGGTAGCGCAAGGGTTGAGCAGCAGAATAGGTACTTGTAGGAGATTGTAAAGGGGCGGATTCACCGCCCCTCAAAAAGAAATTAGCCGGCGAGTTTTGCTTTATCAACGACTGGTTTTTGACCAAACCAGAACGACCAGAGCGATTTAGCCAGTTTTGGATTATTGATGGAACCGGTTTCAGTACCATTGATAAGAACTTGAACAGTGCCGCCAGGGATTGAACGGAGAACGACTTCATCGCCCACGTTCAAATCTTTATTGAAGAAATTTACAAAACGATCGATATCAGCTTTTTCTGCATTATAATCGGCTTCTGGAAGAAGCGTTTTGAAAGAATCAAGATAGCCTTCTCTTACCTTATCAGCCGGGGCATCATGAACAAATTTCATCGTAAGCTGTTTTGCAGCCTCTGAGTTAAGGATCGCATCTGCCCGATCGCCCGATAAGCTAGAAGCATTTTCGATATAAGAGCCGATTTGATAAACGGTAACGAAGAATTTTTTTCGAGTTCCCGTTCCTGTTAATTGGAGCGAAAAGTCTTTTCCGCCTGCATTGAAAGATACTTCCTTCGGAAAAGTGGTGGCAGAGGCTGTTGCCGTTTCAGCTGCAAACAAACTTGTCGTTGCAACGGTTAATAAAAGCGTAAAAGCTTTAAACATGAGTGACTCCTTTTTAATCTGTATATTTTTTGGTATCATAAAAAGAAGATCTTTAGCAATTGGGTATTTAGCCTACTCCCTAAGCGATGGGTATTATTCCTTTAGGAAGCCGATTCCATAATGGATACCACCTTTTTAAACCCTTCCCGCTTAAGAAGGGACGCTGCAATCATAGCTCTTGTACCTGTTCTGCAAATCAAGGCGATTGGCAGTGAGTGATTTAAATCCTTCATTTTGCCGGGAAGATCGGCAAGCTCAATCCAGAGGGCTCTTGGATGATGGCCTTGATTCCACTCTGTTAACGATCGGACATCGATAATTTGATAAGGCTCTGTCTCTTCGAGCTTCACGATGGAAACCTTTTCTTGAGGATCTATTTTAAGCGGCTCTACGTCGTTATAAGCCATTAATGCTAATAACCCTCGTACATATTCAAAGGGCGCTTTAGGGGGAGGGATTATCCTTAAAGGCACTCTTGGAGCAACCATCGCTGTCCAGATCAGAAAGGCGGGAGTCCAGGGAATATTGATTGCACCCGGATTATGTCCTTCGGCAAATTCTTGAGGCATGCGAGTGTCAATGAGCAAAGGCTCGCCCTTTATCTCGGGCAGTTTTCCTGTGCGGTTAGCCTCCTTAATCCATTTAAAGGCATTGGGAGCTGCCGGTATTTCATGTAAAAGATTTTCAATCCATTCATACTTCGGACACTTTTTAAAATAGAAATTAGTCTCCCTTTCATGCCCCATGGTAGAGTCAGGATTATTCGACATCCATTTACCGCAAAGAGAGCCGGCGCCATGAGCGGGAAAGATGGCCGTTTCATCCGGAATCGTTTTTAAAGTCACAAACAAAGAGGTGCAGAGTTCATGTGCAAGGGTTTCAGCTTCTGCATCCCCTAACAGATCGGGTCTTCCAACCCCGCCGGTAAAGAGCAGATCTCCCGTCATAAGAGCGATCAGATTTTCATCATGAAACACTTTATAACAGAGATGCTCAGGCGTGTGACCGGGGGTAAAGAGGGCCTCGAATCTAAAACTTCCGACCGTCACAGAATCCCCGTTTTTTAATGCGACATCTCCATAAGGAGCCGTCCACTCGGTACCTCCGCAGGCAGAGACGTAAATCTTAGGACGGTTATCGAGTGTTTTCTTCAGAAGCTGCGCTCCGGAAATAAAATCGGCATGGACATGCGTCTCTAAAATCGCATTCACTTTATAGCCTTTTGTCTCTACAACCCTCAAAACAGGCTCAATATCTAGTGTAGGGTCGATCACCGTACAGGTTAAACTTTGTTCATCGCCGATGATGTAGGTAAAGACAGATAGTTCTTTCTGGTGAATACGGTGGAAAAGCATAAAAATAACTCATTTTTCAAGTTTTAACGATCGATTTTTGTCTGTATGAATATAAGGTAAGACCACCCATTAAGCAAAGAAGAGATCCCACCCCGAGTGGAAAAGTGGAGCTGAGAGAAGTCACTAGAATAGATCCCATCAGTGGAATCACCGCCCCTCTTAAACCGATAGCCATGACATTGATGCTCGTGTAAAGGGAGCTATCCTCCTCTTTTGAAAAGATGGGTCCTGACATATTCCACGCAAGCTCTTGGCCGGCTTGGGCAATCCCATAAAAGAAATAGGCGGTATAAAGCCATACAAGATGCATTTCGGCAAAATAGAGAAGGCATGGGAAAAGAGCTGCAAAACAGGCGATCGCCCCCGATAAATTGAAGATGTCCGCACGATTTAGTTTTTTACCCCACCAAGGCGAGGCGATCGCAAATCCGAAACCCTTCGCGAGGGTGATCGCAACCGAAAGCTCCGTGTAGGAAAGCTTCAAGATATCGGTAAAAAAGACGGGCAGGGCCGGCTGTATGACCATAAGCCCGGCTCCAACGCCCATAAATCCGATTTGGTAGCGGGTAAAATCGGGCCGTTCTTTTAAAATTCTAAAGGCCTCTTTCCAAGGTTTTGCAAGATGGTCGGTGATTCTTTTCTTCTCTTCAGGCGAGACAACTCTCTCTTTAGGAATTTTTCTTTGAATGAAATCGGAGCTTAAGCCAATCAGGGCCGCCACCGGGAAAAGCCACCTCCAGGCCTCCGTGTAAGAGTCCATCAAGCCCCCGATGAGGAAAGGAAGAAAGCCACCTCCCATATAGCAAAAGGCTTGGATATACGAAAAAGTTTTCTCCCTTTGTTCTTTGGGGACATTTCTTTTTAAAATCTCCATCCAGGCGGGCACCGTTCCTACTTGCAGCATCATGTAGGTGCCGTAGGCAAAAATAAAAAACCAGGGAGTCGTGATAAACGGAAAGACGAAAAAGGGAAGGTAGGCAAAAAGTCTTGCCAGACGAATATTTCCCATCAATCGATCGGGGCGATTGCCGACGTGGGAGCTCCAATACATGGACAAAAGCGATAACAGAGGTTTTAAGGCGACAAGGAGTCCCACTTGAAAGGGGGTTGCACCCAAATCTTTATACAAAATAACCGGAATCAGTGCGTGCAGTGCCCAAAAGGGAACATCTAGCACACGGGTAAGTCCGTAGGTGAAAATCGATTGTTTTGTACGAGGTTCGGTCATAGGGAGGATCATATCATACGCAAGAATTCCAGACCTTCAAGAGTTCAAGAATTTTCTTTTGGGTCGGCTCCAGCACAACTGTTAATCCCGGTTTAATCCCCTGTTCGGAGAGTTCAAAGGCTTTCATTGTATTGCAAATTCTTCCATCCAATCTGACTCCTAGCCCTTTAATTCCTGCCATATTGCCTAAGTCCCCGAACATCTCTAGGGTCATTTCGCAAGCTGTAATCAAAAAAACTATTTGTCGATTAGGGTATCGATCCATCAGCTTAAAGACTTCTTCCCCAATATAGTGAATCGTCGGGATAAAAAGAGGGTAAGTATCCTTAAGCGGAAGGGCATTTACCGCTTTGCCGATAAAGCACTGCCGGCAGACAGGATGATCAGGATCATGGATGCACTCTGATGTGAACCTGCCTGAAGGACACTCATACGGTTTATGGCAGTAAGAAAAACCGACTACAAAGACAGGATTTTCTTTTAAAAGCTTTTCGAATTCACCTAAAGATTTTATCCCGTAAAAATAAAAATCGCCCTCTTTCCGAATTTTTTTAAAAAGCGATTTAAGGTATCTAAAACCATGGGTCAACGGCTTTTTCATCACATACTTTAATATGCGATAATCCTCATCTTTTGAAACCATCCAAAAAAGACTTTTGAGTGTCAAAAATCTTTTAGTGGCAGGGGTAATGCCTACCATATTAGGAAGTTTATCCAATTTTTTAAGGGGTTTTTGAGAGGCGGCTTCTAAAGATCCTTGATCCCACGCTCTTTCCGCCTGATCAAAGTCAGCATGAGCTTGCCATAGACGAAGTTTACTCATATAATTTCCATAATGAATTTCAATATTACCCCTGATGAAGCTAAAAAGCAATTTACGACCCTATCCTTTAAAGGAAAGAGGATTGTTGCCGACCTGTTTGGACGCCATAGCCTCACCTTTGTAGCTGAAATAGAAAAAGAGAAGATCCTCCTGAGCTATTTTTTTACTGTGAACGGTAAAGAGATTCAGGAGGTAGATCATCTCTTTCAAGGACCCCCTCTTGGAATTATCAAAGGGGTGAGCCTCTATTTTATCGAGACTTTTGCCCCCTACTCCCTTGTCAAATCTTGTCCGAAAGAGATCGATCTTTCCACTTTAAAAGAACTGATCGACGAATACCCTGTCATTGTGCTCGGCGAAATTCCCAAAGAGGCCCCCCGAATCAAATGGCTCGATCCTTATGGAATGACCGTCGAGCTTCTCACTCCTGCTTTTGAAGGAGAGCTTCTTAAAATAGGCTACCAGAAAAAAGCCTATCACTATTACTGCAAAAAACCAGACGTTTTTAAAACCACCGAGCACCTGAAAAAAGAGGGTTGGGTGATCTTAAACCCTCAGGAAAAAGAGGTGATTCCCCTCACCCACACTTCCATTAACGTCTCCATTCAAGATCAAGTGGAGGTCACGGGCTCGCTCTCTTTTGGCGATGAGACCCTTGATATCTCTAGACCCCTTCAACTTGAATCGGGCAAAGTTCCTCTATTGCCCGATGATTTTAAGTACCACCCCCTTCTTAAAAAAGGAGTAAAAAAAGAGGGAAAACTGGTTCTTCCCAAATTAAATGCAGGGCTTGTTCTCGATAAATTTAACCCTCCAGAAACTTCGGCACCCTCTTTTAAAGGAGATCTTAGGCCCTATCAAAAAGAGGGATTAAACTGGCTATCATACCTCTATGAAAAAGGCTTTTCAGGGCTTTTGGCAGATGATATGGGGCTTGGAAAAACAGTCCAGACGATCGCCTTTCTCTCCCAATTGAAGGGTCCCATCCTCATTGTCGCTCCCACCTCTCTTCTTATTAACTGGCAAAGGGAAATAGAGCGCTTTTCGGACCTTGGGTTTGTGGTCTACCATGGATTAGATCGCTCTCCTCATTTTAATAAAGAGATCATCATTACCTCCTACGCTATTGTCAGACGTGATCTTGCCCTTTTTCAATCCTTTAATTGGGAGGCAATTATTGTCGATGAAGCCCAAATGATGAAAAATTCAAGATCCCAAACCTTTCAAGCGATCCAGTCCCTCAAAACAAAGTTTAAGCTGCTAATGACCGGAACTCCCATTGAAAACAATTTGGATGAGTTAAAAACGCACTTCAAATTTCTTCTGCCCGATTTGATAGACTCCTCTGACGAGCTGGGAGAGATCAAAAACAAAATCGCCCCTTACACCTTACGAAGACTGAAGTCCCAAGTTTTAAAAGATCTGCCTGAAAGAATCGACAAAACCCTTTTTGTGGAGATGTCTCCAAAGCAAGAGGAAGCTTATTTGAAGCTTCTTGAAACAACCAAAGAGGACTTAGAAGAAACTCAAAACCCCCTTCAAATTCTCGAGCTCATTTTACGTTTAAGGCAAGTCGCTTGCCATCCTAAAATGATCGGGTTGGATGTGGAAAGCAGCAAAATGGATCTTATTTTAAACGATATTCACACCTTGCTCGCTGAAAAACAAAAAATCATCGTGTTTAGCCAATTTACCCGATTTTTGATGCTCATTCGAGAAAAACTAGAGGGGGCTCTGTATTTTGACGGAGAGACCAAAAATCGGCAGGAAATCCTCGACTCCTTTCAGGAAGATGAGTCCAAACCTCTTCTTTTAATGTCTTTGAAGGCAGGCGGAGTCGGACTTAATTTAACTCGGGCCGATCAAATCCTTTTAATAGACCCATGGTGGAATGAGGCGGTAGAAAACCAGGCCATTTCAAGGTCGCATCGGATGGGAAGAAAAGAGCCCGTTTTTGTGAGGCGGTACGTCACAATCAACACGATTGAAGAAAAAATTGAGCTTTTAAAAAGACATAAAAGCGATATTTTTAATAAAATCTTTACTAATACAGACTTTATAGAGAAAGATAGTATTAAATTATTGATTTAAAATAAAAATTATATTTTAATAATATATGTCCTATCTAACTAAGGAGCACAAAAAAAATGAAAAGAGCTTCTAACAAATCTAAGAAAAACTTAAAAGGTGGAGTATTTGTGGTGGGAGGACGCCGACTTATTTGGCCTATGTAAGACTGGCGTCTTACACATAATAAGCAATCATCTTTTTAATAACAAATCCATAATAAAACAAATTTAGTTTTATTATGGCTCTTTTTTTGATTTAACTTTCTTTTAACCTATCCCAAAAATTCAAAAAAAAGATTGTCATTTCCTTACAACACGCCATTATCAACACAATTTAAGAAACATTAAGCTTTAAAATGCTTACAAGCGATTTTTTTAATAAAATCTTTAATAATACTATTTTTTTAAAAAAAATATTAAACTATTGATTTAAAATAAAAAATATATTTTAATAATTAGTGTCTACCTAGTTAAGGAGAAACAAAAAAATAAATGAAAAGAGTCCCAAATAAATCCAAAAAAAATTTAAAAGGTGGAACGACTCGATTTGGCGGTGGCAGTTTTACATGGCCTATGTGATTCATGCTCCTTAGAATCGATCTATTCTTAACCTTTAATAATATTCCATAATAAAACAAAAAATTTGTTTTATTATGGGCTTAAATTTTTATTACAAGATCCTATAAATATTGAGCTTAAAAACAATGAAAAAAAATCCTAATAAGTCCAAAAAATCATCTAAAGGTGGAGCGAATCGATTTGGCGGCGGCGGCTTAACATGGCCAATGTAATTGAAGCGAGCTAACTTTCATGATTCCTCATCTATTTATCAACAATCAGTAGTAATACTATTCCATGTTTTGTTAAGTCGTTCGTACATCTTCTAAAAATTCCTTTTTTAAATAATTTCTTAAAATTTAACTATAAGTTACATATAGGTAAACCTATGTTCTGAGAGATGTAAGCCTTGGACGAGAATACCGATGTGGGAGAGCTAAAAAAGCAGCCTCTTTTCTCCAATTTTACGGAAGAAGACTTTGATCTAATAATTCCTTATTTAAAGCGCTGTAAATTCGATGCGTTAGATTATATCTTTGAAGAGGGAGACCAAGGATCGTCCGATCTGTTTTTTATTGTGAAAGGTTCTGTCAAAATTCTTAAATGGGATCCGAGCCACCATTTTACTTATACTTTGGGACATATCGAAGAAGGCAATGCTTTTGGAGAAATCGCCTTCATCAATCAAACTCCACGCACCTCTACGATTGAAACCCTAAAAGAGACAACGGTCTATTCTCTTCAGCCTGACGTGTTAAAAAAGAGTGAGCGACTAAAAAATGTCTATCAGAAACTTTTAGAAAATATTGCCATTTTATCCAATCAAAGAGTCGTTGAAACAAGCGAGAAGTACATTTATTCCTCAAGACAGGCGACTGAAAAACTAGAAACTACGTTTCAAACAGGACACACACTCTGCGAGTTTATCGGCTTGGCTTTTTTGTTAAACATTACACTTTATATATTATTAAGTGGCTTTCATTCTCTTTCTACCGGTTTATTCAATTTTATCTACTGGCTATCCCTAGGCGCTATCTTGTTTCTTTTCAAAGAACGGCTCCTTTTATTTTGGGATCAAACGGGATTTGAATCAGATAATTTTTGGAAATCAATGAATCTTGCGGCGAGATCTTTGATAGTTATACTCCCCTGTTTGTATTTGTTTTCATTTATCTATGGGTCAAAAGAAGAGTCCTCTCATGTTCTTTGGTTTATCGGCTTAGTTCCTTATGTCATTTTGTTTGAATTAGTTCTTCGAGGATTTTTTTTAAAAAAAATAACAATTTTTTTAGGCTCTCATAAAAACCTCCAAGCGATTGCCATGACCTCTATTTTTTCCGTATTCATGCCGGCGATCCATATACATCCAATAGCTCCTATGCTTTTATTTTTGAGTTTATCATTAAATTTCCTGCTTACCTGGATTTTTAATAAGGCCCCCAATTTATCGGGGGTGATATTCGTGCACTTCTTTGCTCTTTTCTTTGCAAAAATGTGGCATATCATATGAAAAAAGATGTCGATTCGCTGAAAGACATAAAAATTTTAAGTCTTCCCATTCAAATTGGATTTGCGATCTCATTCCTTTTGATATTAGGTGTTGTCCTCTGGAGTATTTTCGGAACGATTGCAGTCTCTATTGACGGAAGAGGTATTCTAATCAACGAGTCCGGTCTTAAAGACATTCAGTCTCCTGTAAAAGGAACCTTGAAAGAAATTTTCGTAGAACAGGGCGATTTAGTGAAAAGCGGCGATCTTTTAATGAAAATTGAAGATCCTGAATTACAGCTAAAAATTTCCGCCTCAGAAAAACGTTTAAATAACCTGAGTGAAGAGCTCAAAAATCTACAAGATAGAATACGTCGAGAATACACCGCCGAAAGACAAGCCCTTCAAACAAAAATTAAGTCGACTGAATTTAACATCCGCGAATTGGAGAAGAATATTGCTTCTTACAATCTCATTTTAGAAAAACATCAAAAGCTTCTTGAAGAAGGCTTGATTAGCCAAAAAATTTATCGGAGCGAAGAGCAAGATTTTGTTTTGAAAAAAGTCGATTTAGAAACCAAAAAAGGGGAACTTTCAGAATTAATTGCTGAAGAACAAAGAGAGTATCGGACGCAGGAGATTATTCAAAAAGAAGAAGAGGTCAGGAAAGAGAAAGAGAATTTAGATTTACTCCTAATTGCTCAAAAGCAAACTCAAATTGTAAGCCCTGAATCAGGAAGAGTTTTAGAGCTTAAAACATTTGAAGGGCAAATCGTCTCTCCGGGCGACTCATTGGTTTGGCTTGAAGTAGATTCTCAAAAGAATTTTCAGCCTCTCATTTTAGCCTATTTTCCTATCCAGACCGGCAAAAAGATACAACTCGGCGATCTTGCGATCATGCGAGTCAAAACCGTAAACGAGAATATTTATGGGGGTATTCTTGGAAGAGTTGATCAAATATCTCAGTATGCAGTGTCCGAGACAAACGTCATCAATCGAATCCAGAATAAAATGGTCGTATCTTACCTGATGAATAATCAACCTGCCGTTATAGAAGCTCTCATCAAGCCTCTGCAAGATCCGCAAAATCCTCATTTATTTTTGTGGAGTTCAGGAAACGAGCCAAACGTATTGATTTCTAAAGGGACTGTGGGTGATGTAGAGGCGGTTATTGAACAGGCAAGACCTCTTTACTATCTGATTCCTATCGACAATTTGAAATGGCCAAAAGATACGCATGAATGAAACTAGCATTCCTAAAGCTTCCAAATTTTCAAGACGGGAGGTCCCCACTGTCATGCAGATGGAGGCGGTGGAATGCGGCGCTGCCTGCCTCTTAAGTATTTTTGAGTATCACGGCAAATTCTTTCCTTTAGAACAGATAAGAAAAGAGTGCAACGTTACGAGGGAAGGGGCAAGCGTTTTTGGAATTACTAATGTAGCAAATCAGTACGGCCTTTTGACTGAAGCGCATGAGGTAGAGTTAAAAGATCTTTATGATTTGCCGCTCCCGTTCATCGCTTACTGGAATATGAACCATTTTGTGGTTATTGAAGGGTTTTCAAAAGAGAGTGTCTTTATCATGGATCCCTCGATTGGACAGATAAGCATCTCCTATGAAGATTTTAAAAAATCTTATTCAGGGTTGGTCATATTATTTGAAAAATCGCTCGATTTTACCCCGTCCGGCCAAAAAACTACCATCATTAATTCCTTTCTCACCATATTCGAAAGGGCTAAAAAACCATTCATCGCCACTTTCATTATCAATTTTATCTTGATGGCTCCCCTCTTGTTGGTTCCCTTAATGACGCAAGTTTTTATCGATAATTTTTTAATCAATCGAATCGACCACTGGCAGGAGGAGTTTATCCTCTTTGCCCTTTTGTTTTTTGGTTTGATGGTAGGACTGAAATTTCTCGAACAAAGAATTTTATCGCGGGTGCAGATTTTTCTTACAACGTACCTTTCAACCCAATTTTTATGGCATATATTACGCCTCCCCTATGAATTCTATCTTCAAAGATATAGCGGAGAGATCACAAATCGTCTTCAAATCAATGAAAACGTCTCTGTAGGTATCACAACCCAGCTCACAGGCCTTGTAGTCGATGCCATTTTGTCGATCGCTTTCGCAGCGATCATGTTTTACTACGATCCTTTGATCGCGAATATCGGGATTTTATTTCTCGTGATCAACCTACTTTTATTAAGATATCTTTTCAAAGTGAAGCTAAATGCCTATAACATCTACCAGCAGACCTTTTCGAGGGTGATAGGTGAGACATACAACCTCCTGGATAGTATAGAAACAATTAAAGCCTCCAACTCTGAAAATAAAATTTTCAGCTACTGGGCAGGCCACTACACAAGAAACTTAAACGCCTCTAAGGAAGCGGCTCAAAAAGATATTTTAGCGGGGACTATCCCCTATTTTCTGCAATTGTTTACAAGCGGTATAGTCTTATTTTTAGGGGCTGAAAGGGTCATGTCGGGCGACCTTTCATTAGGAATGCTTTTTGCCATGATTCTTCTCATGAATTTTTTTACAGCGCCCGTCATTCGCTTAGTTAATTTCAACAGCGTGGCTGAACTCATAAGAGTGGACATCAACCGAATAAATGATGTTTTGAAAAATAATATCGACAAAAGCTTTCTCTTACAGGAAGAACATAATGACTACCAGGGGGCTAAGCTTAAAGGTAGGATAGAAATAAGAAATCTCACCTTCGGTTACGACAAGGAAGCCGATCCCATCTTAAAAAATATTAATATGACCATTCAACCGGGAGAGATGGTAGGTCTTGTAGGATTCACCGCTTCCGGCAAATCGACTTTAGTCAAATTAATTTGCGGTTTACTAGAGCCTTGGGAGGGCGAAATACTTTTTGACGGCATACCTAAAAATAATCTTCCCCGCGATCTCATTATCCGTTCTTTAGGGGTTGCCGAGCAAGAGGTGCTTCTTTATAGCGATACCTTTAAAGAAAATATCGCCTTTTTCGATCCAACGCTAAGCCAGGAAACTATTGTGAAGGCCGCAAAAGAAGCTTGCCTTCACACCGAAATTCTCCAACGAACGCATGGGTATGACGCAATGATTTTGCAAGGTGGAAGCAATTTAAGCGGCGGTCAAAGACAAAAAGTAGAGATAGCAAGAATTTTTGCTAAAGAGCCTAGCATTGTAATTATCGATGAAGCCCTATCCAATGTCGACTCTGAATCGGAGTCTTCTATTATTCATAATTTGAGAAAAAAGGGATTTACCCTTTTAGTGGTTGCCCACCGCTTAAGCTCAACTAAATTGTGCGATAAGATCTTTGTTCTTGAAAATGGAGAAATTATTGAAATGGGCTCGCCTCAAGAACTGATGATGGGGGAAAGCATTTATAGAAAATTTGTTGAGCTTGAAAAGGAAATACAAAAAGGGAGTATTACATGACTCACCTTTCAATTAATTCACGTTTTACTTTAAGTCCTTTTCAAAAAATATACTCGTTAAAGAAAGGATCTTGCAATTTATATATCGCCTCCTCTGATCCCAATTTACCCGCATTGACATACATCAAAACTGTTCGAAAGGGAGATATCTTTTTCCCCTTTGATTTTCATGAATCGCCCTTTTCATTATTGCTTATAGCCATCGAAGATACGGAATTAGAAACCCCTGAATTAGATTTTAATACGGTCGAGCCTCAAATATATGATTGGATCGAAAGTTTTAACGAATTTTATCCTGAAGGACTCGATTTTCCTTCCCATATAATTGCCGAAGAATCTTTTGAACTTGCAATAGGCGATACAGCCGAGTCTCGTAAGGGAGATGATAGGAGCGGATTGAAATGGATAAAAACAGACCAGGAGGGGTTAGTCCTTTTTGGCGTAAACGATTTAAGAATAAAGCCGGCCATTTTTTTTCCTGTTCATCACTCCTTTTGGATCAAAAATGAAAGCTCAAAATCTCTACGCATTGAGACGTTAAAAAATCTCTCCTCCCATAAAATCACTGAGGGCTTAAAACAGCTCAACTCTATTTTAGGCCATTTTATTCCCTTAAGGATACGTGAAAAACAAAAAGATTCTCTCGCTAAATTCCTTAAAGAAAAAAAATTGACTGAAAATCAGTTTGAGAAGGCTCTTGACGAACTGGCTCAAGTATTAGAAGAAAACGCTATTTTATCAAGCGAAGTCAAATCCCAGAATTATCTTCTAAGCACTTTAAAATTGATTTGGAAAAGAGCCGGCATTTATTTTATCGATAAAAATTCAACCTTTGAATCTTCATCTCACGTTCAGAAAGATATCCAACAAATCTCTAATCATTACGGCATCTACTACCGATTGATTAATCTCAAAGAGGGTTGGTTTTCAAATGACCTAGGGCCTTTATTAGGGGCAGTGGATGAAAAACCCATAGCGCTTCTTTTTATCAACGGCGAGTATAAAGCCTTCGATGTGGAGACTCAAAAAGTAACTCCTGTAAAGGATATCGATCCTTCAAGGATCGATAAAAGAGCCTTTATCTTTTATAAAAACCTTCCGAGGACAGCTTCTTTAAGCTTTCTAAAAATCATCTCATTTTCGCTAGAAGGACAGCTTAAAAATTTGAACTCAGCCTTTTATATCGCTATTCTCGTAGCTGTTTTGAATCTCTTTTTGCCCTTCGCCACTAAACTCGTTTACAATTTAGTTATTCCCAATAACGATTATCTTTTCCTCTATCAGATAGCAAGTGCCTACCTGATTGCAATTAGTGCTATTCTTGCCTTCAAATTCGTGAATGAATATCTATTTTTAAGAATTAATACCGTCTCCCAGCATAATCTTCAGCTTGCCATTTTCCAGAGAATTTTGGATCTTCCCATCCGCTTTTTTAAACGTTTTGAAATCGGTGATTTGGTTATAAGGTCGCTTGGGTTTGACAATATTCAAAAAATTATTGTGGGCCCAAATTTAAGAGGGCTGATTGAAGGGATTTTCTCCCTCTTGTTCCTTATACCCATGTTTTATTTTAATCACTCGCTCGCTTGGATCACGGTGGGTGTGGTAGTGATCCTTACTCTCACGACTCTCATTGTATTAAGAATTTCCTACGCTTGTTGGATCGATGTGTATCACTATCGAAGCGAAATTAATACCTATGTCTACCAAATCCTTAATTCGATCTCAAAAATCAGGACCGCCGGAAAAGAGTTTTTAAGCTTTGTCCTCTGGGAAAAAGATTTCCAAAAAATGACCTCTCTTCAATGGAGGGTCGCAAAAATTCAAGATTTTGTGAACGCTATCAACTGGAGCGTCATGTATGGGGGGGCATTTATCCTCATGGTCTGGATACTATGGAAAATCGATATCAAATCAGAGTCTTTTAATTTTGGAGATTTCACAGGCTTTTTGACTGCTTTTGGCATGTTCATACAGTCCTATTTTTCCTTTTTGAATATCCTCTTATTTCTAAGCTATACAGGCGCTTTATGGAAGAGAAGCGAAGTTATTTTTCAAGAAACCCCCGAATGGACTGACGACAAAATCGATCCCGGATCTCTAACCGGTAAAATCGAGATCAATAATCTCTCTTTCCAATATGAAAAAGAGAGCCCTTTCATCTTGGATAATATCAACATCACAATCGAGCCTCGTGAGTTCGTCGCGATTGTAGGGGCATCCGGAAGCGGTAAATCAACTTTGCTTAAACTGCTTTTAGGTTTTGAGAAGCCGGTCAAAGGAGCCATTTATTATGATGGGAAAGACTTGAATACGCTCGATCCGAAAAAACTTAGGCAACAAATCGGATCGGTTTTACAGGATTCAAAAATCCTAGGCGCCTCACTTCGAGACAACATTATGGGAGGCAGTTATTATTCCGATGAAGAGATTCTAAACGCTCTTATTTTTGCCGGATTTGGAGAAGATTTAAAACTTCTCCCCACTAAGCTCGAGACCCTTCTCATCAATGGCGGAAAAGCTTTTTCAGGGGGCCAAAAACAAAGGATTCTGTTAGCGAAAGCCATCATTGGAAAACCCAAAATTCTCTTCCTCGATGAGGCAACAAGTGCGCTCGATAATCAAACCCAAGAGATCGTGACTAAAAATATTGATCAGATGAATATCACAAGAGTCGTCATCGCTCACCGTCTAAGCACTATTCAAAAAGCGGATAAAATTATCGTGATAAAAGATCGGCGAGTAGTTGAAACAGGGACTTACGAGGAACTCTCTCAGAAAAAGGGGGCTTTCCACAAGATTATTATGGAGCAGAAATTAGTATAATATGGACGAAAAGAAAAAAAGTGACGCTCCCCCTCCGGAAAATATCCATTCTAACACGGAGATTGAAGAGCCTTTTCAGCCCCCGGTATATAATAAGTTCTTCGTCCTCATCCCTTTAATATTACTTATTCTTATCACTATCCTATGGATGTTTTTTGGATTTATCCCCTTCCTAATAGACGGTTTTGGGATCATCCTCAATAAAGAGGGGCTTGTATCAGTCCAAACAAAATCGGATGGATTCGTATCCAAAATTTTTGTTAAAGTGAATGAACAAGTCTTTCCTGAAACTCCTCTGATCGAAATTGTAAATCCGCAAAACAATCTAAAATTCGAAAATCGTAAAAGAGAGGTCCAAAAACTCACCCAAGAGCTCAACGAACTCAAGAAACAGGTTCAAAAAGAGGAGGAGGCCTCGAAATTAGCCTATCTTAAGCAAAAAGAGGCTGCCCAAAAGAACTTAAAAGAACTTGAAAATAGCCTGATTACTTTAGAGGAGGAGTTAAAGAAAAAACAGATCCTCTATGAGAGCGGCCTTTTAGGGGTGCAGGATCTTCAAGCGATTGAGAACATCTTGTCGGAAAGAAAAATTGCGATTCAAAAAACAAAAGTCAGCCTTTCGCAAATTGACGCATTTTTGGCAAAAGGTCATCGAAAGGAAGAACTAGTAAAGAAAGAGATGGCGCTTCAAACTCAAATCTTAGAACTAGAGCTTCTTAGAGTAGAGACAGATGCTAAGCAAGTTGTAAGCCCCATAAAAGGAGTGCTTCTCGAAATACTCACTTCGGAGGGCTCTAAAGTCTCGATCGGCAATACGCTTGCGAAGATTGAACCCGCCCAGGGCGAGCAGATCTTTATTGCCTATCTGCCTGCGGCCTTAGGGAAAATGATCCAGCTAAATACCCGCGTTGAGATTCAACCTACCAATATCGATTCAGAAAAGTATGGCACGATCATTGGGTATGTAGAAGAGGTTTCTGAGTACCCTGTATCGATAGAAAATATTAATACCTTGATTCAGAATGAAGGCATTGTAAAATATCTGACGCAAGGAAACAAAACGATGACACGAATCATCATCCGAGCAGAAAAAGACCCCTCTTCACCCTCCGGGTATCGATGGACTTCGAGCGGAGGCCCCCCCTTCGAGATCTCAAATGGAACCGTTTTTATAGTAAAAGGAATCTCGGGAAGAACGTCTCCCTTTTATTACTTCTTTAACTTGAATTGATCGTAAGTGCAGTTCAATCTACATACCGATCTTGATATTTAAGAACTTAATTGCTAGAAAGAAGAAAAAAGTGAATTATTAATTTGTGGTTTATTTCTCTCGTACACTTTGCTTGTTTATTTGTTTTACCTCTCTTTATTCTGCGTCCCTGCCCGACTCCCCTCAACCGATTACTTTAAGAGATGCTATTATCAGTACATTAAACAACCAAAAACAGGTCGAAATCTCCATTCTCGATATTGATAAACAAGAAGGGGTCTTAAGAGAAGCGGGAGGCCCTTTTGATCCCCTCTTCGATCAAAGCTTGCAAGACAATTTTTATCGATTTTATCAAAGCCCTCCCTCTACCTCATTCAGCGGGGATGCCTCCCTCTATCAAGGCTCCCTATCAAAAGTAACAAGAGCCGGCACCTCATTTAATGTGAGCGGTCTTGTCGAAAACTTTACAAGCCCGACTGCCGGGATCGGAAGAGCTTCGCAAGTAACCTTTCAAGTCACACAGCCTATTTTAAGAAATTTTTTAAATAGCTATAACACCCAGTATGAAAAAGCGGCCTTTCACGAGCTGAATGCGGTCCAATGGGATACTCTTCAAAGCATCTCAAATGATATCTTAAACACCGTTAACACCTATTGGGATGTCGCTGCAAGCGAATTAAATGTAAGTATTCTTAAAGAGTCGATCGAGCGTCTTGAAAAAATTATCGGAATGGTCCGAAAACTGATTGAGGGGGGTGAAATCGCTGCCACCGATATCAACCAACCGCTTGCTACTATCGCTCAGCAAAGACAGTTTCTGATTAATGCAGAAGGCGCTTTATACTCAAATAAAAGGCAGCTTGTCTTCTACACTGGACTTGCCCCCTCCACTCAATGTGCGAACTTAGATCTCTCGTTTAAAGCAGAAGATGTGCTGCCTCCCGTGACTTTAACTGAAGACAAACTCATGGGGGCAAAAGATCCTCTCGTCAATCTTGGGATTGAACGAAGATTTGATATATTAGCTTCGCTTGATCGAGAGAAAGCTTTTAATAGTCTCGTGATTGGCGCAGAAAACCAAACCCTTCCTCAGGTAGATTTTTTTGGCACTGTTCAAACCAATAATACTCGTACGAATACCCTCTCTAGCAGCTCTTACTTAATCTCTCCCTTTTATCAACCGGCTTTTGTAAACCCGGGCTCACCTTTTTACGGGAAAAATAACAACACGAACTTAAGCATGGGTGTGCAGGTTTCATTCCCTCTCCACAATGACCAGGCAGAAGGTTTTTTAAGGCAGCAGCGCTCTAATTTATCGCAAACGATCTTAAGAACAACCTTGATCAAACAATCTACTGCCACCGAAATCTTGCAAACGTTGAATAATCAGATCGCTCTAATTGGACAAATTAGAGAAGCGGAGATCGCAGTCCAAAAAAACCAGTTAAACTTGGATAACGAATCTAAACGGCTTGTAGAGGGCTTCGGAAACGTATTCTTTTTACTCGATTTTGAGACAAGGCTCGCAAATGCTAAATTGACTGTGATTGATTTAAGGCGGCAATACTATCAAGGTATTGCACGCCTTCGCTTTTTGACAGGCACTCTCATTGCAACCAATGACTGCAACGGGGAGATCTTATTTGCAAATCCTATGAGCTACCCTTAGACTCTACTCGATAGAACATGCCTTCCCGCTTCAATACAAGGTTATAAGTTACAAGGTAACAATTCAAAGTCTTGAAAAGAGCATTAAACTGCAAAGGCTCTCTGATGTTTACTTCAGCCGCGGTAAAAGATTTTCCCACATTCTTACGAATAATTTGGCTGTATTCATTGAAAAGCTTATTAAATTGCTCAATCGTAAGTTCGCTATCGACATTGAATTTTTTTTGAGTGAATTTTTGACGATGGACCGATAAACCATCCGACACCTCCCTAACAACTATAGGTGTGGTGTAAGGTCCCCATTGAATCGCATTTGTCATAGACTTCCTTTTTGGCTTGGGATAGTCTATAATAAATTTTAATTTTCTTCCATCAATCCATTGTCTATGATTTCTTGCGCAGTCAATTTGACACTTTTAAGACCTTCCGAAAATCCAAGCATCTTCATGAGACGGTCCACATGTTCCACTTCCGTGGCTAACTGGTCATTCATCGATTCGAGTCTTGCAATCTTCTGTAGAAGCTGGGCTTTTGTCATAGGATTTAGCCCTCCTTTTAAGATTTGTATGCATAGAACATGCCAACCGTTACTAATTTAGAATGAGGCGCTTAAAACTTTTAATAAAGAAAGGAGAACACCTTTTTGCCACCTTTCGGTACGATAATTCCTTATGATTAGAACATTCAAAAACTACTATTGGAAAGAAGGCAAACCTTATGGAAGAGAGGCAGGAGATCGCTACAAAATCGTGGTAGATCCTTATCACAAAAGATACTCCGTCGAAGAGTATCATCAAGGAGCTTATCAAAGGGTAATCTACGATTCTAATCTCTTTGATTTTCGAGCGCTGAAGGACCCGCGCCAGGCAAGTTGGCTTAAGATTCCCCTCTCTGAAAACCAAAGCCTTCTTCGAAACCAGGATGATCGAGTGGTCTTGATTGAGAAGTATGAGTTTAGAGGGGAAAAATGTTCTTTATGCCACTATCTTACCCCCCAAATGATACCGGTGGCCTACCATAAAATCAGCTTGAAAGAATGGGGCGATCCTTTCGACGGGGTGACCCTTTACGATATGAACGAGATGCCGGTGATGCAAAAAAAGTATACGCTTGAAAACGGGGAATTTACGGCTGTCATGGAAGAGCTCTGGAGTTTTTAAGTAACAGAAATCCTCTCCAGGGATTCTCCTTGGAGAGGATAAAAAAGATAATTTATTTTAAATAGGTGCGCGATGGGCCATCTTGCACGCCATCGATCCAGGTAATCTCTTCAAAGAGTTGATGGCCATCTTTATATCTTTTCTCCACGCCGATTTTAACGCCGTTTCTGTACGGCACTTCGGAATACTTTTCACCATTGATATATAGGATTGTCATACCGCTTTGAAGGCCGTCAACCCATGTTTCATCGGAAACCGGAGAGCCGTCTTCACTATAACTTCTTTTGTGTCCGTGAATTTTGCCGTTTTTGTAGGAAGTCACCTCTTTAGGAGTATTGTTCGGCCAAAGAGTGGTTCTTTCATAAAGCTGTCCATTCACAATGGTATCTCTTGAGAGAAGTTTCCCTTGAGCATCGCGGTTGGTTCTCTCCCCATTCAGGTCTACCACATGAGATTCTTGAGCGCCCTCTATCGTGTAGTAATCTCCTTTTGCGAGCATATCACCGTCAAACTCTTCTACCGATTGAGGATGGCCTTCGCTATACCAGTTTGTGATACGTTTGCTGTTATTTCCAAGAAACTCTACTTTTTGATAGGGCTTGCCATCGATATTGCTGTGTTCCTCCTGAATAAGCTCGCCTTGCGAGTGCGTCTCAATTTTCTGGATCGTACTCGAATAAGGGAATGTATAGGTTTTAGGACCGTCGAGCTTGCCAAAACTGTAGTTTTCAGTGACAGTAACCCCGTTTTTCAAAGTGGTGATTCTTTGGCCATGCTCCCCCCGATTCTGCCATTCCTGGGGTGTGACTTCCATTCCGTATTTATGGACGTAGGTTTCATCCACCACTTCATAGGGCTCTTGTACATACTGCTCTCTTTGGCATCCGCTTAAGAGAACTAAGGCTAAAATGAGTTTCTTTCTATTTTTCATGAGGATCTCCTTCAAGGCAAACAGCCGGTAATTAAATGGAGGGCGCTTGATATGATGCGTTCGTGTTCTTTATCCACCGTCTCTTGTTCAATCGTCCCTTTGGGATCTCGGTAAACAAAATGGAAGGTGGCATTTTTTTTATCTGCACCCAATGAAGTGCTACGATACATGTCTGACAAATAAACTGCCTCTAATAATTGAGAGGGAACCGACCTGATCGCATCCATGACTTGAGCTACAGGCGCTTTCTCAAGAAGGGTAATCGTCCAATCTCTTTCAGAGGCAGGAAAGACGGACAGCTCTTTAAAGCGGATATCCTTGGTTCTTACTTTCATGAGATCGGTAAGATTCAGTTCGGCATAGAAGACTCTTTGATTGATATCCAAACGTCTTATCACTTGAGGATGGACCTCCCCGAACATGCCGACTTCTAAAGCGCCGACGAAAATGGCCGCTTGCCTTCCGGGATGCAGCTGTGGATTCGTCGAGGGTCTAAAGGAGGATTTATGAATACCTAGCATCTCCAAAAAGTTTTCAAGAATTCCTTTCAAATCCCTGAAATCAAATTCTTGAGGTTTAGGATCATAGGAGTGAGGAGTGGAGGAGCCAGATAAGATGATCCCTACGACTCCCTCTTCATCGAACTTATCTCCTTCCCGGGTATGCACCCGTCCCACCTCAAAACCGGCGATATCTTTAGACTCCCGGTCGAAATTATGCTTTACGACTTGGAGAAGTCCGGGTAGGAGCGAGGTTCTCAAAACCGATTGCTCAAGAGAGACGGGATTTAAAACTTTAATGGTATCGAGGGTAAGATTTTCATCGCCTTGCACAATTTTAAGGGCTGATGGGCCGATAAGATCACAGGTGATGAATTCTTGCAGTCCTTCGCCGATTAACTTTCTTCTCACTTCATTTTCGAAAAGATAAAGGGGCGCATGGGGCATTTTTGAAGCTTCAAAACGGGCAGGCTCTCTTTTGATATTATCGTACCCATACAGACGGGCCACCTCTTCAACTAAGTCAATTTCTTCGCTCACATCGGCTCTAAAAGTGGGAACTTTTACGGTGAAACGATCGCTTCCATCAAATTCAACTTCAAAACCAAGCCTTAAAAAAATGTTTTCCACTTCACTTGCGCTAATATGGGTGCCTAAAAGAGCATTTACACGGCTTAAACGAACCATAATAATTTTCGGTTCAAACGTTTTAGCTTTTAGATCGGCTATCCCCTTTTGAACTTTTCCTCCAGTCAACTCAGCGATCAGAGAAGCCGCTTTAGCAAGAGCATATTCTGCCTGCAGAGGATCTGCCCCTCTTTCAAATCGCTTAGAGGCATCTGAAGAAAGGGCTAATTTTTTGGAAGTTCGTCTGACAGAAGAGGGGTCAAAGTAGGCCGATTCGATTAAAATTCGGCGGGTTGAATCAGAGACTTCCGACTCTTTTCCTCCCATCACACCAGCCACCGCGAGAGGCTTTCGAGCGTCTGCAATAACGAGCATCCCTTCTTCTAGCTCTCTCTCTTTTCCATCGAGTGTACAAAGTGTTTCGCTTTTTATAGCAGATCTTACAATCACCTTCTGCCCCTCGATTTTATCTAGGTCAAACGCATGAAGGGGCTGCCCCGTCTCGATCATGACAAGGTTCGTCACGTCGACGACATTATTGATAGACCTAATGCCGACCGATTCCAATTTTTGTTTCAGCCAATCGGGAGAGGCGGCTACTTTAAGCTCTTCTACCCCTCTTGCCATGTAACGGGGAGAGCCCTCTTTGTCGATCACTTCAACCGCTGTAGTAAAGGGCGAGCCTGTTTCTTCGAGCTTAACTTCATTTGTTTTAATTTTTAAATTTAAAGCGGCTTTGATTTCGCGAGCAATTCCCACAATCGACATGCAGTGGCTTAAATTAGGGGTTAAGCCGATCTCAAAAATCGTATCGCCATACAATTGATCAAGCTCCGTTCCCTCTTTGGCAACTTCCGGAAATTCGAGTATTCCATCCTCTTCCGCTGAAATTCCAAGCTCTTTTCCTGAGCAGAGCATGCCAAACGATTCGACGCCTCTGATTTTTGCCTTTTTTATTTTAAATTGGTTCTCTCCCTGTCCAACATCGCCTCCGATTCTAGCAAGGGCGGTCTTCATCCCGGCCCTGCAATTAGGCGCGCCGCAGACAACCTGGAAGGTCTGATCGCCGTCCGAAACCTGAGCTATTGTCAGTTTATCCGCATTCGGGTGCGGTTCTGTCGAGAGAACTTTAGCGATGACCACATTCGTAAAGTTCGGTTTTAAAGAATCAATCCCCTCCACTTCGAGACCGAGACTCGTCAATACCTTGCCGATCTGGTTTGGAGATTGGGTTATATCAATAAATTCTTTGAGCCAATTAAGAGGTGCTTTCATGGGTAAAAATATGAAGAATCATTGAATAGATGACAAGGGATCAGTTATTGTATTTACATTAAAACGGAGAAGTTATGACTTTAGAAAGAACCTTATCAATCGTAAAACCTGACGCTGTATCCAAAAACAAAATTGGATCGATTATTGAAAAGCTAGAGCAAGGCGGCCTTAAAATAGTAGCGGCCAAAATGATGCATTTAAGTCAAAAACAGGCGGAAGATTTCTACGCTGTGCATAAAGAGCGCCCTTTTTACCGCGATTTGGTTAAATTTATGACATCAGGCCCTGTTCTGGTGATGACTTTGGAAGGCGAAAACGCCGTGCAGCAAAACCGTAAAATCATGGGCGCCACCGACTGGCAAAAATCGGAAGCGGGCACTATCCGGCGCGAGTTTGCAAGCAGCATCGAAGAAAATGCCGTTCACGGCTCTGACAGCGTTGAAAATGCCAAAAACGAAATCTCTTTCTTCTTCCAAAACGGTGATATTTGCCCACGCACTCGTTAAAAGTTCTTTTAATCGATCACTTCGATTCTTTTACCGGAAATATCTACGACGCTCTCTTAAAACAGGGAGCTGTCGTAGAAGTTAAAAGATCTAGTTATAACTTAAATGATTACGATCGGGTAGTGATCGGACCTGGACCCGGAAATCCGGATGATGCTCCAAATCTTCTCAAAATCATTCCCGAAACTACAACCCCCCTTCTGGGTATCTGTCTCGGTCATCAGATACTTGCCAAAGCGCACGGCGGCGATTTCAAGAAAGCCCAATTCCCTTGCCATGGGAAAAAAACTGTTATTACCCACCGTTTTCTTCATTTCCCGCAAAATTTGGCCGTAGGAAGATATCATTCGCTCGTCGTCGATTGGCTCCCCTCCTGTTTGGAAGTGACAGCTTTTGGAGAAGATTATATTATGGGACTCCGCCATAAAACACTCAAACAAAATGGCCTGCAATTTCATCCCGACTCTTTTTTAACCGATTCGGGAGATGACTTTTTTAATGAATTTTTAACTTATGGAGAAATTAGATGTTTAGATGGGTCATGCTAGCTCTCGCCCCCCTTGCTCTCTTCGCAGAGCAAACCCTTTCAATCATTAAACCGGACGCGGTAAGGGATCGTCATGTGGGCTTAATCATTGATCGTTTCGAAAAAAACGGGCTCACTATCGCGGCGATTAAAAAAGTACAACTTACTAAGGATCAAGCAGGTGAGTTCTATGCGGTTCATAAGGGCAAGCCTTTTTATGAAGATTTAACAACCTTCATGGCATCAGGTCCTGTCATTGTCATGGTGCTAGATGGCGACAATGCCGTTCAAAAAAATCGGGATATCATGGGGGCAACCAACTATAAAAATGCAGCCGATGGAACGATTCGCAAAGATTTTGCCAAATCGATGACGGAAAATGCTGTGCATGGCTCAGATAGCTTAGAATCAGCTGCTTCCGAAATCAAATTCTTTTTTCAGCCAAACGAGATCATCGTAAAGTAAAATTTTTGATTATTAGGCGGGATTGTCATATATGTAGTGTATGAAATCCCGTTTGATATTCAGCTGCTTATTTCTTACTGCTTGCTGCCCGACAGCGACACCGCATCGAGATTATTTAAGGCTCGAAAAAATGGAAGAGGATACGTTCGAAATTGATCGAACCCCTATCCCCGAAAAACCATTAAAATACTATGACATCATAGAAATTGCCTTACAGCAAAACCTGGAGCTCAAAGTCAAAGAGCAAGAGGTTCGCATCAAACAGGAGATGGCTACCAGCGCAACCTGGAAAATTCTTCCTAGCCTCATCTTAAACAGCGAGCAATACGGAAGAAATCGCAATACCGGCTCTTCCTCTCAATCGCTTACCAATCAACCGCCCGCTCCCCCCAGTATATCCTCTGAGCAGCATGATTTGACTTACAATCTGACCTATACCTGGAACTTACTCGATTTTGGACTCAGCTACGGACGAGCCAAGCAAGAGGCTAACAAAGAGCTGATGGCGGAGTTAGAATACCGAAGACTTAGCCAGAATGTTGTTTTGGAAGTGACAAAATCATATTGGAAGGCTCAGCTCGCTCAAAAAGGGGTTGAAAAATCAGAGGAGTTGATTCGAAAAATCAATGAATATCAAGACAAGCTTAGATATTTTGCAACGAAAGGAACAATCCCTGCCGTTCCAACCCTGAAGATGGACGCGCAGCTCTCTAAACTTAAACTTCAGCTTCAAGACTTCCACCGCGATTTTGTCACCGCCAAAAATCAGCTCGCCCAGTTTATGGGGTTTAAAGATGCCGATTCGTTTAAACTGGTGCCTGAAGAGATGGAGATGCCCCGAGAATTTTCTTTCAAATGGGAAGAGCTTCAAGATACAGCCCTTTTTAATCGTCCTGAACTTTATAGCCGTGACTTAGAAGAAAAGATCTTTACCGAGGAGATCAGAAATCAAGCGCTTCTGATGGCTCCCAGCGTAGGTCTTTATGGAGCTACCAATTTCGATAGCAACAAGTTTCTTGTGTACAATAAGTGGCTGCAGGCCGGCTTAAAAGTCACTTATAATTTATTTAATATCCCTGCCGCCTACTACGATATGAAAACGGCAGAAGAGCAAAGGACATTGGTTATTAAAAATAGGGTGGCTTTATCCCTTGGCGTGCTCACTCAGCTGCAGCTAGCTATCCTTCTTTATGTCGATGCAGAAGAAAATTGGAAGCTCGCTAAAGAGTATGCCGATGCCCAATCCAAGTTATTATCGGATGCTAAAGTCATTGAGAAGGTAGGAGAGTTTCACGATGGGGATCTCTTAGGATTCAAAACGGATGCTTTCTTAGCTGAAATGACAGCCTTTGAAAAGTATGGAAATTTAATGACCTCTATAGAAGCTATCAATAATGCGTTAGGCATCCCTATGCACTATCAGCTGAGGAATGATTTATGAAGAATGATCAAGGCGGAGTCCCTTTAAGAATCATACCCCTGGAAGAAAGGATCCTCCTTGATGCCGCTGCAGCGGCAGATATTTCCAATCAGGCAGCCGCTCAAGAACAGGAGCATCAAGTCCAAAAACAGGCGGAAGCGCAAAAACAGCAAAATGATAGCAATCATCAAACAGCCGAGTCCAAACAAAGCGGATCGGAGTCCCAGAATCAACAAAGCGAGAAGAACGCCCCTCAAGCGCTCGGTGATAGCGACCATGGCTCTGATGCCCTGCAGACTAATAAAGAGCCGGTAAAAGTTATTGTTTTATCCTCTCAGGTTAAAAACGTCGATATTCTAGCCCAGTCAACCCGTGATGATGTCAAAATAGTGACCTATGACGCCTCAAAAAGCTCGCTTGAGGATATCTATCAACAGATCTCCGATAAACTAGGAGGCCAAAAAGCCGATTCGATCGCCTTTGTAAGCTACGGCTCGGATGCGGAGTTTTCTCTTACTGCTTCGAAAACAATGTCCATGCAAGGACTCGAATCGGATGCCCAGCTTCAAACCTTTTGGAAAGATGTTTCAAGCTTGGTAAAAAACGAAGGGCGGATTGATTTACTTGCCTGTAATGTAGCGAGCGATCAAGCAGGTCTTGATCTCGTGAAACACCTAGACACTTTTATCGACGACACTTCGTCTGGCCACTTTGTATCGATTGCCGCCTCTACCGACCTCACAGGATCGGAGCTTCTCGGGGGCAACTGGACTTTAGAAGAGGGAAATATCGATGCTAAAGTGACCTATTTCAATGCATCTCAACTAGATAATTGGGTGGGTGTTTTAGATAATACCGTCTATCTGGTGAATGACATCGTCTCAGGAACAGGCTCCTCCAATCCTGTCAACTTTAGAGATGTTGACGGGACATTGTTTTTCACCGCCACCGATAGCACGAATGGAACAGAGCTTTGGAAAACCGATGGAACCGCTGCAGGGACTGTCCTTGTAAAAGATATCAATACCGGTACAGCCAACTCAAGCCCGAGCAATTTAACCAATGTAAACGGCACTTTATTTTTCACTGCGACAACCGCCAGCAATGGGGTAGAACTCTGGAAGTCCGATGGTACTGCTGATGGCACTGTACTAGTTAAAGATATTCGATCCGGAACTTCTAGCGCCTCTCCCACTTCCCTTACCAATGTAAACGGCACCCTCTTCTTTGCCGCTAACAATTCAACCAACGGGGTTGAGCTTTGGAAGTCGGATGGAACATCTAACGGAACTGTAATAGTAAAAGATATTCGATCGGGCTCGGGAAGTTCAAGCCCGGCTAACTTTTTAGCGATTGGAAACACTCTTTATTTTACCGCAAACGATGGATCAAAAGGGGTAGAACTCTGGAAATCGGATGGCACCTCTAATGGGACTGTTCTAGTTAAAGATATCAGGTCTTCAGGCTCCTCAAGCTCCTCCCCTACCGCCCTCACGAACGTCAATGGCACCCTTTACTTCCTTGCCACCACCTCTAATGAGGGGCAAGAACTTTGGAAGTCCGACGGAACATCGAGCGGCACAGTATTAGTCAGGGATATTAACACGGGTGCAACAGGATCTTCTGCAGGCAGTTTGACTGCCGTAGATAATCTTTTATACTTTAGAGCGACGACTACAGCTGAAGGCTCAGAATTGTGGAGATCGGATGGGACCTCTGCCGGAACTTACATCGTTAGGGATATTATATCAGGAACAACCGGATCGACCCCTTCCAACCTCGTTAATAACAATGGAGTTTTATATTTTACCGCCGGCAGTTCTACATCTACCAACATAGAACTCTTCAAATCGGATGGGACTTCAGGCGGCACTGTTTTAGTCAAAGAAATCAGTGCGACAGGCTCCTCAGGGGCGGCTAATTTAATTGCTTATAATGGTCTTGTCTACTTTACAGCCACCAATGGATCTAATGGAACAGAGCTGTGGGTGTCGGACGGAACTTCGGCCGGAACGTTGATGGTGAAAGATATTTTATCTGGATCTTCAGGTTCCTCTCCTGCCAGTTTAACGATTTCTGGAAGCACTCTCTATTTCTCAGCTAATACCGGAACCGGCACGGGAGCTACAGGCCGTGAGTTATGGGGTTATAATCCAACCAACTCTGATCCGACTGTAGGTGATAAAACTTATAATGCAACGGAGGATGCAGTCCTGACCGTAAATAGTTCCTCCGGTTTGATGGCAGGAGTCTCTGATGCAGAAACTCCAAATTCTGTTTTTATCGCGGGTTGGACTAACCCATCTAACGGAACTTTAAACTATCTAAACTCAGACGGCTCGTTCCAATACACTCCGAACGCCAATTTCAATGGAACTGATACCTTTACCTATACTTTAAATGATGGAACAGGAGGAACTTTCACAAAAACGGTCACATTGAGTGTGGGAGCTGTTAATGACGCCCCCGTCCTTTCCTATCCTACCTCTTTAAGTGTAAATGAGGACACCTCTATTGCTTTATCGGGAAGCAATAAAATTCAGCTTTCAGATATTGACGGAAGCTCCGGAAACTATCAAATCATTTTGACAGCTACAAACGGGTTATTGACTCTTGGATCAATTAGCGGCCTTACCTTTACAAATGGTGATGGCGTGGCTGATGGGAGCATGACTTTCACGGGAACTATCAGTGACATTAATGCCTCTCTTTTAACCCTTAGTTTTCAGGGATCGGCCGATTTCAGTGGATCTGCTTCTCTTCAAATTATTGCTAACGACCTTGGTAATATTGGATCGGGCGGCGCGCTCACAGATACTGAAACGGTATCTATTACTGTCAATGCGGTCAATGATGCACCCATTAATCAAGTTCCCTCTTCGCAATCGGTTAATGAAGATACGGCTCTTATTTTTTCCTCTTCCCTTGGAAGACAAATTAGCGTTTCAGATGCCGAGAATTCTACTTTAACCGTTACTCTAACAGCCACAAATGGCGTTATCACCTTAAGTCAATTAACAGGCTTAAGTTTTTCAAGCGGAGATGGGACTGCCGACAGTTTAATGACCTTTAGCGGCACTTCGAGTCAGATTAACGCTGCTTTAAATGGACTTTCATTTACCCCTACGCCTAATTTTTCAGGCTCTGCGTCATTGAATATAATGACCTCCGATGGAACATTATCCGATAACGATACGATCGCCATCACCGTGAACTCTGTAAATGATGCACCGATCAATAATCTACCTGCCGCACAGACTATTGCAGAAGAGGGAACCTTATCCTTTAATGCAACTAATGGAAATCAAATCTCTATCAGCGATGTTGATAATACAACAAGCACGGTAACATTAACAGTTGCGAACGGGACTCTTACTTTAGCTACTAAGACAGGGCTCACCTTCTCTACGGGAAACGGCACTAGTAATAGTATAATGGTATTTTCTGGCAGTGTTTCGAATATTAATGCAGCCTTAAATACCCTTTCGTACAATCCAACCACTAATTTTTCAGGAACCGATACTCTTCAGATCAGCAGTTCTGATGGACTTACCAATACGACAGATAATCTTACAATAAACGTCACGAACGTGAACGATGCGCCAATCGCAACAGGCCCCTCTTTAAATCAGACAGTTTCCGAAGACACCGCTCTCATTTTTTCTACAGCAAATAATAATGCCTTTACTGTGGCAGATGTTGATAATAGTAATTTAACAGTAACACTCACAGCTGTTAGCGGACAAATATCCCTAGCTTCCACAACTGGCTTAAACTTTAGTGTTGGAAATGGGACAAATAATAGTTCAATGACTTTCTCGGGAGCCTCTAGTGCGATTAATGCCGCTTTAAACGGCATGAGTTTTATAGGTTCCCCAAATTATAATGGGTCTGCTTCGGTTCAGTTAAGTGTATCTGATGGCGAGTTTAATGATTCAAAAACCGCCGTAATAAATATTACCGCTGTAAATGATGCTCCAGTTAATACCGTTCCAGTCGCTCAAGTCGTTAACGAGGATACAACCCTTGTCTTCTCAAGTGCTAATTCCAATGCGATATCTATAAACGATATTGATAATTCAAACGCGACTGTTACATTGACAGCGACAAATGGAGCTCTTACCTTAAGCAGTCTCACAGGACTTACCTTTACTACTGGTGATGGAACATTAGATGGAACAATGACCTTTTCAGGCACTCAATCAGCTATTAATACTGCTTTAAATGGCCTTCAGTTTATACCGACAGCAAATTATAATGGATCTGCTTCCATACAAATCTCAACAAATGACGGCTTTACTACTGATACTGATAGTATAAATATCACAATCAGTGCAGTAAACGATGCACCGATTAACACTGTACCAGTCGCTCAGGTAGTTAACGAAGATACAACGCTTGTTTTTTCAAGCGCCAATTCAAATGCAATCGCTATTAATGATGTGGATAGTAATAGCGTCACAGTCACCTTAACCTCTAGCAATGGGGTTCTTAGCTTAAGTAGAACTACAGGACTCAGTTTCTCAAACGGCGATGGCGCATCCGATGCTGCAATGACTTTCACTGGTACTCAAGCCAATATCAATGCCGCACTAAATGGCCTTCAATTTATCCCAAGCGCAAATTATAATGGGTCTGCTTCTGTACAAATTGTTACAACCGATGGAACTTTAACCGATACTGATACAGTTAATATAAACATTGCTGCTGTCAACGATGCACCCATAAATACGGTTCCCGTCGCTCAAGTCGTTAGCGAAGATACAACTCTTGTCTTCTCAAGTGCTAATTCTAACGCCATTTCAATTAACGATATTGATAATACAAATGTCACTGTCACCCTAACCGCTACAAATGGAGCTCTTACCTTAAGCGGTATCACAGGTCTTACCTTTACAGCGGGCGATGGAACTTCTGACGGAACGATGACCTTCAGTGGTACTCAATCAGCAATCAATACAGCGCTCAATGGACTTCAGTTCATCCCGACCGCTAACTATAACGGCTCAGCTTCCGTACAAATCGTAACCAACGACGGCTCTACAACCGATACCGATAATATTAATATCACCATCAATGCAGTCAATGACGCTCCTGTGAATAGCGTCCCGGTCGCTCAAGTGGTCAATGAAGATACAACCCTTGTCTTCTCAAGTGCTAATTCAAACGCCATTTCGATTAACGATGTCGATAACACAAATGTTATTGTCACTTTAACGGCTACGAATGGCGCCCTTACCTTAAACGGAACTACTGGGCTTACTTTTACAGCGGGCGATGGAACCGCTGACGGAACCATGACCTTCAGTGGGTCTCAATCAGCAATCAATACAGCCCTGAACGGCCTGCAGTTCATTCCGACTGCTAACTATAACGGCTCGGCTTCGGTCCAAATCGTAACCAACGACGGATCAACCACTGATACCGATAATATTAATATCACTATCAACGCAGTCAACGATGCACCCGTTAACACGGTTCCCGTCGCTCAAGTCGTTAGCGAAGATACAACCCTTGTCTTCTCAAGTGCTAATTCCAATGCCATTTCGATTAACGATGTCGATAACACAAATGTCACTGTTACCTTAACCTCCACAAATGGTGCTCTTACCTTAAGCCGAATTACAGGTCTTTCATTTAGTGCAGGTGACGGAACTTCTGATAGCTCTATGACCTTTTCCGGTACTCAGGCTAACATCAACGCTGCCTTAAATGGCCTACAGTTTATCCCTGCTACTAACTATAACGGCTCGGCTTCAATACAAATCGTAACCAATGACGGATCAACTACCGATACCGATAATATTAATATCACCGTCAATGCAGTCAATGACGCTCCTGTGAACAGTGTCCCGGTCGCTCAAATGGTCAACGAAGATACCACGCTTGTCTTCTCGACCGCTAACTCGAATGCGATCTCTTTAAGCGACGTAGATAATACGACCGTAACCGTCACCTTAACTGCTACCAATGGCGCTCTTACCTTAAACGGAACGACAGGACTTACTTTCACGGCTGGCGATGGAACCTCTGACGGAACGATGACTTTTACTGGCACTCAATCGGCGATCAACACCGCTTTAAACGGTCTTCAGTTTATCCCAACAGCTAACTACAACGGCTCCGCATCCGTACAAATCGTGACGAATGATGGCTCTACAAACGATACCGACAACATTAATATCACCATCAATGCAGTCAACGACGCTCCTGTGAATAGCGTCCCGGTCGCTCAAGTGGTCAACGAAGATACCACGCTTGTCTTCTCGACTGCTAATTCAAACGCCGTTTCAATTAACGATGTCGATAATACAAATGTCACTGTCACCTTAACCGCTACGAATGGCGCCCTTACCCTAAGTGGTATCACAGGTCTTACCTTTACAGCAGGTGATGGAACCTCTGATGGAACCATGACCTTCAGTGGTACTCAATCAGCAATCAATACAGCGCTCAATGGGCTTCAGTTTATCCCGACCGCTAACTATAATGGATCCGCTTCCGTACAAATCATAACTAACGACGGATCTATCACTGATACCGACAACATCAATATCACCGTTAACGCAGTAAACGACGCTCCCGTTAATACCGTTCCGGGAGCTCAAACGGTTAATGAAGATACTCCTCTAGTCTTCAACGGAAATATCTCTATTAACGATGTGGATAGCAGTATTGTCACCGTCACATTAAATGCGACCAATGGAGTTCTCACTTTAAGCGGTATCACCGGCCTTTCTTTTACCGCAGGCGATGGAACTTCAGACTCGACTATGACTTTCTCTGGCACTCAAGGCAATATCAACGCGGCTTTGAATGGGCTTACCTTCCTACCCTCTTCAAACTATAATGGTTCCGCCTCGATACAAGTTGTCACGACTGACGGCTCAATAACCGATACCGATAACATCAATATCAACGTCAGTGCAGTCAACGATGCTCCAGTCAATAGCATACCTGTCACCCAGATTGTGAATGAAGATACACCCCTTGTCTTCTCTTCCGCCAATTCGAATGCTATCACTGTATCCGATGTCGATACCGGATCTGTAACAGTTACTTTAACCGCAGCAAATGGTGTTTTAACCTTAGGTAGCATCACCGGTCTTACATTCCAAACGGGCGATGGAACCTCTGATGGAACCATGAAGTTTACCGGCACCCAGGCGGCTGTCAACTCTGCAATGAATGGACTGCAGTTTATTCCTGCTGCCAATTATAACGGGTCTGCCTCCCTGCAAGTCATCACAACCGATGGCAGCCTAACTGACACCGATACGATTAATATTAACATCACCCCTGTAAACGATAACCCCGTTAATACCGTTCCGGTCGCACAAGTCGTCAATGAAGATACACCGCTTGTCTTCTCGACCGCTAACTCGAATGCGATTTCTTTAAGCGACGTAGATAATACGACCGTCACCGTCACCTTAACCGCTACCAATGGAGCTCTTACTTTAAACGGAACGACAGGACTTACCTTTACCGCAGGCGATGGAACCTCTGACGGGACGATGACTTTTACCGGTACTCAATCGGCGATCAACACCGCTTTAAACGGTCTTCAGTTTATCCCGACCACTAACTATAACGGCTCTGCTTCCGTTCAAATCGTGACGAATGACGGCTCTAGCACAGATACAGATAGTGTTAACATTACTATTAATGCGGTGAATGACGCTCCCGTTAATAGCGTCCCTGTCGCTCAAGTCGTCAACGAAGATACCACGCTTGTCTTCTCGACAGCCAACTCCAATGCGATCTCTTTAAACGACGTGGATAATACCACATTGACTGTCAACTTAACCGCTACCAACGGAGCCCTTACCTTAAACGGAACGACAGGCCTTACCTTCACCGCTGGTGATGGCACTTCCGATAGCACCATGACCTTCACCGGCACTCAATCGGCTATCAATACGGCTTTAAATGGGCTTCAGTTTATCCCGACCGCTAACTATAATGGATCCGCTTCTATTCAGATTGTGACGAATGACAGCTCTATAACCGATACCGATAACGTCAATATCACTGTAAATCCGGTGAATGACGCTCCGATCAATACGGTTCCCATCGCTCAAGTGGTCAACGAAGATACTACGCTTATCTTCTCGACAGCCAACTCCAATGCGATCTCTTTAAGTGACGTGGATAATACCTCAGTGACTGTCACCTTAACCGCTACCAACGGAACCTTAACTTTAAACGGAATTACCGGACTTAATTTCTCCAATGGAGATGGAACCTCCGACGGGACGATGACCTTCTCCGGTACGCAAGCAAATATAAACGCTGCCTTAAACGGTCTTCAGTTCATCCCGACGGCTAACTACAATGGCTCAGCTTCTATTCAGATTGTGACGAATGACGGCTCTATAACCGATACCGACAACATCAATATCACTGTAAATCCAGTGAATGATGCTCCAATCAATACGGTTCCCGTCGCTCAAGTGGTCAACGAAGATACCACGCTTATCTTCTCGACAGCCAACTCAAATACTATTTCCATTAATGATATCGATAACTCTAATGTGACAGTTACTTTAACAGCGACAAATGGAGCTCTTACCTTAAACGGAATAACGGGACTTACCTTTACAGCGGGCGATGGAACTTCTGACGGAACGATGACCTTCATTGGCACTCAATCGGCCATTAATACGGCCCTTAATGGTCTTCAGTTCATTCCGACCGCAAATTATAATGGCCCAGCTTCTGTTCAGATTATGACGAATGACGGCTCTACAACCGATACCGACAATGTGAATATCGCAGTCAATGCGGTCAATGACACTCCCGTTAATAGTGTACCGGTCGCTCAAGTCGTCAATGAAGATACCACGCTTGTCTTCTCGACCGCTAACTCGAATGCGATCTCTTTAAGCGACGTAGATAATACGACCGTAACCGTCACCTTAACCGCTACCAATGGCGCTCTTACCTTAAACGGAACGACAGGACTTACCTTCACGGCTGGCGATGGAACCTCTGACGGAACGATGACCTTTACAGGCACTCAATCGGCGATCAACACCGCTCTAAACGGTCTTCAGTTCATCTCGACCGCTAACTATAACGGATCGGCGTCTGTTCAAATTGTAACCAACGACGGATCAACCACCGATACCGATAACATCAATATCACCGTGAATGCGGTCAATGACGCTCCCGTTAATACCGTTCCGGGAGCTCAAACGGTTAATGAAGATACTCCTCTAGTCTTCAACGGAAATATCTCTATTAACGATGTGGATAGCAGTACTGTCACGGTCACCTTAACCGCAACAAATGGCGCCCTTAGCTTAAGCCGTATCACCGGTCTTTCCTTTACCACTGGCGATGGAACTACTGATAGCACAATGACTTTCTCAGGCACCCAGGCTAATATCAATGCCGCCTTAAATGGACTTACCTTCTTACCGATCTCAAACTATAATGGTTCCGCCTCGATACAAGTTCTCACGACCGACGGCTCTATAACCGATACAGACAATATCAATATAACCGTCAATCCGGTCAATGACGCACCTCTTAATACCGTCCCCGTCACTCAAGTAGTGAATGAAGATACCACGCTCGTCTTCTCTTCCGCCAATTCGAATGCTATCACTGTATCCGATGTCGATACCGGATCTGTAACGGTTACTTTAACCGCAGCAAATGGTGTTTTAACCTTAGGCAGTATCACCGGTCTTACCTTCCAAACGGGTGATGGAACCTCTGATGGAACCATGAAGTTTACCGGCAGCCAGGCGGCCGTTAATACAGCGCTGAATGGCCTGCAGTTTATTCCTGCTGCTAATTATAACGGATCCGCTTCCCTCCAAGTCATTACAACCGATGGCAGCCTAACCGATACCGATACAATCAATATTAATATCACCCCTGTCAACGATAACCCCGTTAATACTATACCTGTCGCTCAAGTGGTCAATGAGGATACCACGCTTGTCTTCTCGACCTCTAACTCGAATGCAATCTCTTTAAGCGACGTGGATAATACAACTGTCACGGTCACCTTAACCGCTATAAATGGATCCCTTACCTTAAACGGAATAACAGGGCTTACTTTTACTGCAGGCGATGGTAGCTCTGACGGGACGATGACCTTCTCCGGTACGCAATCGGCAATCAACACCGCCTTAAATGGTCTTCAGTTCCTTCCAAACTCGAATTTTAACGGCTCTGCTTCGGTTCAACTCACCACAACCGACGGCTCTTTAACCGATACAGATAATATTAATATAACGGTAAACCCAGTCAATGATGCTCCGATCAATACGGTTCCTGTTGCTCAAATGGTCAATGAGGATACCACGCTTATCTTCTCGACCGCTAACTCCAATGCGATCTCCATTAACGATATCGACAACTCTAATGCGACAGTTACTCTGACAGCTACGAATGGCGTCCTGACCTTAAGTCGTATCACAGGGCTTACTTTTACAGCGGGCGATGGAAGCTCTGATGGGACGATGACTTTCTCCGGTACGCAAGCAAATATCAACGCTGCCTTAAATGGTCTTCAGTTCACCCCAACTACCAACTATAATGGCTCGGCGTCTGTTCAAATTGTAACAAACGACGGCTCTACAACCGATACCGACAATGTGAATATCGCAGTCAATGCGGTCAATGACACTCCTATCAACTCTCTACCTGAAGCTCAAACCATAAGCGAAGATACTCCCCTTGTCTTTAATGGAAATCTTTCAATCAATGATGTCGATAGTCCAACTGTTACGGTCACACTAACCGCAACAAATGGTGCTTTAACGCTTAGTGGAACCTCTGGTTTAATTTTCTTGGAAGGCAGCGGATCGTCCGATACGACCATGACATTTACAGGAACTCAGGCTAATATTAATGCCGCTTTAAACGGCCTTATCTTCCAGCCGAAAGAGAACTATAATGGCTCTGCGAGCATTCAAGTTGTAACGACTGACGGGTCTTTAAGCGATAGCGGGCTGATCAACATTCAAGTTGAAGCAGTGAATGACGATCCAATCAATACAATACCTGTAAGCCAAACAGTTGATGCAGGAAAAACTCTCTCCTTCTCGCTCGCTAATTCTAATCCGATTACTCTTACAGACATCGATAGCGAAGTGGTTACAGTCACCTTAACCGCAACAAATGGAAGTCTAACAATAAATAGAGTGCCGGGTGTTGAAATCGATTCTTTAAGCGGCGAAACACTATACTTTACCGGCAAGATCGCGGATGTTAACAACGCCCTGAATACGCTACTTTTTACAACGTCGGATAAGAATACAGGTTCCGCTTCCATTCAAATTGAAACAAACGATGGCAAACTCTCTGATAGCGATATCATTCATATTGATATTCAGGATGCAAAGGCTCTCTATAATAATGTGCCTGTTTCTCAGGTAATTGATAAGGATACTAACCTTGTTTTCTCAAGTGAAACGGCTAACGCTATATCGATTATTAATGTAACTCAAGAACGGATCGAAGTTACACTGAGCGCTACAAATGGAACGCTTGAAATAGGCAATCAAGAGGGTGTCGAAGTTACTATTAATAGAGACGGTTCATTCACTCTAATAGGAGGCTCTAAAGAGATAAACAAGACTTTACATAGTTTAACATTCAGACCGAGTGAAAACTATACCGGTTCCGCCTCTGTTACCATCAGCACTTCGGATGGGAAACAATCTGATACGGATACCATTAATATCTACATCAATGAGCCCAATCGTGCACTCATAAATACCGTTCCATCCGCCCAGTTTATGTACGAAGACTCTGAGCTTGCCTTCTCGGATAAAAATGGAAACACGATCAGTCTTCAATACGAAGGGCGAGAAGAAGTTATTGTAACTCTCACTGCAACGAACGGATCGCTAATACTTAGCGACTTTAAAAATATAGAAATTTTAGCGGGTGATAAGGAAGGCTCTAGCATAACTTTAAAAGGTTTTGCAGCTGATATCAATAGTGCGCTTCAAAGTTTAACCTTTACCGGTCTCTCAGACTTTAATGGATCAGCTTCTTTACAAATAGTGACTCAAACAGAGGGTTATCAAGATGTAGATAACATCAATATTCAAATAGAAGCAGTCAATGACGCTCCCGTTAATCAGGTACCGGTCGCGCAATCTATGAGTGAAGACACCCCCCTCGTCTTCTCAACCGCTAACTCGAATGCGATTACCCTTGCCGATATCGATAATACGGAAATCACGGTCCAACTCATCGCCACCAATGGATTGCTTACTCTAGGAAGCACAGAGGGAATTACTTTCCTTGAAGGTAATGGCTCATCAAATAGTGTTATGCAGTTTAGTGGAACTTCAACCAGCATAAATAATGCTTTAAATGGTCTTAGTTTCCTTCCCAATTCAAATTACAATGGCTCCGCCTCTCTTTCAATCACAACGAGCGACGGAGAGTTAAGCTCCACCGATGTGGTAGATATTACGGTCAACCCTGTCAATGATGCGCCTATCAATTCAGTACCTGTCGCTCAAGTAGTGAACGAAGATACCGCCCTTGTCTTTTCAATTGCTAATTCCAATGCGATCTCCTTGAACGACGTAGATAATACAACTGTCACTGTCACCTTAGCCGCTACCAATGGAGCCCTTACCTTAAGTCGTACTACTGGGCTTACGTTTTCTGCAGGTGATGGAACCTCTGACGGAACAATGACTTTCTCGGGTACGCAAGTAAATATCAATGCCGCCTTAAACGGTCTTCAGTTCATACCTACCGCTAACTATAACGGATCGGCTTCTGTACAAATTATAACAAATGACGGTTCTATAACCGATACGGACAATATTAATATCACCGTGAATGCGGTGAATGACGCCCCTGTAAATAGCGTGCCCGTTGCTCAAGTTGTCAATGAAGACACACCGCTTGTCTTCTCGACCGCTAATTCCAATGCTATCTCTTTAAACGATGTAGACAGTACAAACGTTACCGTTACATTAAATGCGACTAATGGCGCTCTTACCTTAAGTCGTATTACAGGCCTTACTTTTACTGCCGGCGATGGAACCTCTGACGGAACGATGACCTTCTCCGGTACACAAGCAAATATCAACGCCGCCTTAAACGGTCTTCAGTTCATCCCGAACGCTAACTATAACGGATCGGCCTCTCTTCAAATTATAACGAACGATGGTTCTATAACCGATACGGACAATATCAATATCACCGTGAATGCTGTGAATGATGCACCGATTAACACTATTCCGGGAGCGCAAACGGTTAATGAAGATACTCCTCTTATCTTCAACGGGAATATCTCTATTAACGATATCGATAACTCAACCGTCACCGTCACTTTGACGGCAACAAATGGCGCCCTTACCTTAAGCCGTATCACCGGTCTTTCCTTTACCGCCGGTGATGGGACTTCAGACTCGACCATGACCTTTACAGGCACCCAGGCTAATATCAACGCGGCTTTGAATGGACTTACCTTCCTACCCTCTGCAAACTATAATGGTTCCGCCTCGATACAAGTTGTCACGACCGACGGCTCTATAACCGATACCGATAACATCAATATCACCGTTAATGCGGTCAATGACGCACCTGTAAATAGCGTTCCCGTCACTCAAGTAGTGAATGAAGATACACCCCTTGTCTTCTCTTCCGCCAATTCGAATGCTATCACCGTATCTGACGTCGATACCGGATCTGTAACGGTTACTCTTACTGCTACGAATGGTTTACTTACTTTAGGAAACTTAACCGGTCTTACATTCCAAACGGGCGATGGAATCTCTGATGGAACCATGAAGTTTATCGGCAGCCAGGCGGCCGTTAATACAGCGCTGAATGGCCTGCAGTTTATTCCTGCTGCTAATTATAACGGATCTGCTTCCCTCCAAGTCATCACAACCGATGGGAGCCTAACTGACACCGATACGATCAATATTAACATCACCCCTGTCAACGATAACCCCGTTAATAGTGTATCCGTCGCTCAAGTGCTCAACGAAGATACCACGCTTGTCTTCTCGACCGCTAACTCGAATGCAATCTCTTTAAGCGACGTGGATAATACCATAGTTACTGTCACCTTAACCGCTACCAATGGCACTCTTACCTTAAACGGTACGACAGGACTTACCTTCACGGCTGGCGATGGAACCTCTGACGGAACGATGACCTTTACCGGCACTCAATCAGCGATCAACACCGCTTTAAATGGTCTTTCATTGCTGCCGAATTCGAATTTTAACGGCTCTGCTTCGGTTCAAATCACCACAACCGACGGTTCTTTAACCGATACAGATAGTATTAACATCACAGTAAACCCAGTCAATGATGCTCCGATCAATACCATTCCCGTCGCTCAAGTCGTCAACGAAGATACTCCCCTCGTCTTTTCAAATGCTAACTCAAATGCTATCTCTTTAAATGACGTGGATAATACCACAGTTACCGTCACCTTAACCGCTACCAATGGCGCTCTTACCTTAAACGGAATAACTGGGCTTACTTTTACTGCTGGCGATGGAACCAATGACGGAACGATGACGTTTACCGGTACTCAATCCGCGATCAACACCGCTCTAAACGGTCTTCAGTTCATCCCGACCGCTAACTATAACGGATCGGCGTCTGTTCAAATTGTAACCAACGACGGATCAACCACCGATACCGATAACATCAATATCACCGTGAATGCGGTCAATGACGCTCCCGTTAATACCGTTCCGGGAGCTCAAACGGTTAATGAAGATACTCCTCTAGTCTTCAACGGAAATATCTCTATTAACGATGTGGATAGCAGTACTGTCACGGTCACCTTAACCGCAACAAATGGCGCCCTTAGCTTAAGCCGTATCACCGGTCTTTCCTTTACCACTGGCGATGGAACTACTGATAGCACAATGACTTTCTCAGGCACTCAGGCTAATATCAACGCTGCCTTAAACGGTCTTCAGTTCATACCTACAGCTAACTATAATGGTTCCGCCTCGATACAAGTTGTCACGACCGACGGCTCTATAACCGATACCGATAACATCAATATCACCGTTAATGCGGTCAATGACGCACCTGTAAATAGCGTTCCCGTCACTCAAGTAGTGAATGAAGATACACCCCTTGTCTTCTCTTCCGCCAATTCGAATGCTATCACCGTATCTGACGTCGATACCGGATCTGTAACGGTTACTCTTACTGCTACGAATGGTTTACTTACTTTAGGAAACTTAACCGGTCTTACATTCCAAACGGGCGATGGAATCTCTGATGGAACCATGAAGTTTATCGGCAGCCAGGCGGCCGTTAATACAGCGCTGAATGGCCTGCAGTTTATTCCTGCTGCTAATTATAACGGATCTGCTTCCCTCCAAGTCATCACAACCGATGGGAGCCTAACTGACACCGATACGATCAATATTAACATCACCCCTGTCAACGATAACCCCGTTAATAGTGTATCCGTCGCTCAAGTGCTCAACGAAGATACCACGCTTGTCTTCTCGACCGCTAACTCGAATGCAATCTCTTTAAGCGACGTGGATAATACCATAGTTACTGTCACCTTAACCGCTACCAATGGCACTCTTACCTTAAACGGTACGACAGGACTTACCTTTACCGCTGGCGATGGAACCTCTGACGGAACGATGACCTTTACCGGCACTCAATCGGCGATCAACACCGCCCTAAATGGTCTTCAGTTCACACCTATCGCTAACTATAACGGATCCGCTTCCGTACAAATTGTAACGAATGATGGCTCTACAAACGATACCGACAACATTAATATCACCGTCAATGCTGTCAATGACGCCCCTGTGAATAGCGTCCCGGTCGCTCAAGTGGTCAACGAAGATACCACGCTTGTCTTCTCAACTGCTAACTCCAATACCATCTCCATTAATGATGTAGATAATTCGACTGTAACCGTTACTTTATCAGCTACCAATGGAGCCCTTACCTTAAACGGAACGACAGGACTTACCTTTACCGCTGGCGATGGAACCTCCGATAGTACCATGACCTTCAACGGTACTCAGTCTGCGATCAATGCGGCTCTAAATGGTCTTCAGTTCATCCCAAACGTCAATTACAATGGATCGGCGTCTGTTCAAATTGTAGCGAACGATGGCGCTACAACCGATACGGATAATATTAATATTACGGTCAATGCAATCAATGACGCACCCATTAATACGGTTCCTGTCGCTCAAGTCGTCAACGAAGATACCACGCTTATCTTCTCAGGCGCTAATTCGAATGCTATCACAGTATCCGATGTTGATAATGGATCTGTAACGGTTACTCTTACCGCTACGAATGGATTCCTTACCTTAAACGGAACGACAGGCCTTACCTTTACTATAGGTGATGGAACCTCTGACGGAACGATGACCTTTACCGGCACTCAATCGGCTATCAATACCGCTTTAAATGGTCTTCAGTTCATTCCGACCGCAAACTATAATGGATCGGCTTCTGTTCAAATCGTAACGAACGATGGTTCAATTACTGATACCGATAACATTAATATCACTATCAATGCGGTCAATGACGCTCCTGTAAATAGCGTACCCGTCGCTCAAGTTGTCAATGAAGACACAACGCTTGTCTTCTCGACTGCTAACTCCAATGCCATCTCCATTAATGATGTAGATAATTCGACTGTAACCGTTACTTTATCGGCTACCAATGGAGTCCTTACATTAAATGGAACGACAGGACTTAACCTCACGACAGGAGATGGAATCGCGGATGGTACGATCACTTTTAGCGGCACTCAAACTACTATCAATAATGCTTTAAACGGTCTTCAATTCCTTCCGAACTCGAATTATAACGGCTCTGCCTCGATTCAAATCATAACAACTGACGGTTCAATTACTGATACCGACAACATCAATATCACCGTGAATGCAGTTAATGATACACCGATTAATACCGTTCCGGTAGCGCAAACGGTTAATGAAGATACTCCTCTTGTCTTCAACGGAAATATCTCTATTAACGATATAGATAACAGCACTGTCACGGTCACCTTAACCGCTACAAATGGCGCCCTCACCTTAAGCCGTATCACCGGTCTTTCCTTCACTACAGGCGATGGGACTTCAGACTCGACTATGACTTTCTCAGGCACTCAGGCTAACATTAACGCTGCCTTAAATGGACTTACTTTCTTACCGAACTCAAACTATAATGGATCCGCCTCGATACAAGTTGTAACGACTGACGGCTCTTTAACAGACACTGATAATATTAATATCTCCGTTAATGCGGTGAATGACGCTCCTGTTAATAGTATACCTGTCGCGCAGGTTATTAACGAAGATACACCCCTTGTCTTCTCTTCCGTAAATTCCAATGCAATTACACTGAATGATGTAGATAATACAAATGTCATGGTGACATTAACAGCTACAAACGGAGCGCTTACCCTAAACGGATTTACCGGCCTTACCTTTACCGCGGGCGATGGCACTTCCGATGCTTCAATGACCTTTAGCGGCACTCAAACTGCTATCAATAATGCTTTAAACGGTCTTCAATTCATTCCTAATTCGAATTTTAACGGCTCTGCCTCGGTTCAAATCACCACAACCGACGGTTCTTTAACCGATACAGATAGTATTAGTATCACGGTCAATCCGGTTAATGACGCACCCATTAATAGCGTCCCCGTCGCTCAAGTGGTCAATGAAGATACCACCCTTGTTTTCTCGACCTCTAACTCCAATGCCATCTCTTTAAGCGATGTGGATAATACTACTGTCACTGTCACCTTAACCGCTATAAATGGATCCCTTACCTTAAACGGAATAACGGGGCTTACTTTTACTGCAGGCGATGGGATCTCAGACGGGACGATGACCTTCTCCGGTACGCAAGCAAATATCAACGCTGCCTTAAATGGCCTTCAGTTTATCCCGACGGCTAACTATAACGGATCCGCTTCCGTACAAATTATAACGAACGATGGCTCTATAACCGATACAGATAACATTAATATCACCGTCAACGCAGTGAATGACGCTCCCGTTAACAGTGTACCGGTGGCTCAAGTGGTGAATGAAGATACTGCCCTTGTCTTTTCAAGTGCTAATTCTAATGCGATCTCTATCAATGATATTGACAACTCTAATGTGACAGTTACTCTGACAGCTACCAATGGAGCCCTTACCTTAAACGGAACGACAGGCCTTACCTTTACCGCGGGCGATGGAACCTCCGATGGAACGATGACCTTCAGTGGGACTCAAACAGCGATCAACACCGCTCTAAATGGTCTTCAGTTCATCCCGACGGCTAACTATAACGGCTCAGCCTCTCTTCAAATTATAACGAACGATGGTTCAATTACCGATACCGATAACATCAATATCACCGTTAATGCGGTGAACGATGCTCCTGTAAATAGCGTCCCCGTCGCTCAAGTCGTCAATGAAGACACACCGCTTATCTTCTCGACAGTTAATTCCAATTCAATCTCTATTAATGATATCGATAATACAACCGTTTCCGTCACCTTAACCGCTACCAATGGCGCTCTTACCTTAAACGGAACGACAGGCCTTACCTTTACCGCGGGCGATGGAACCTCCGATGGAACGATGACCTTCAGTGGGACTCAAACAGCGATCAACACCGCTCTAAATGGTCTTCAGTTCATCCCGACGGCTAACTATAACGGCTCAGCCTCTCTTCAAATTATAACGAACGATGGTTCAATTACCGATACCGATAACATCAATATCACCGTTAATGCGGTGAACGATGCTCCTGTAAATTGCGTCCCCGTCGCTCAAGTCGTAAATGAAGATACACCGCTTATCTTCTCGACAGCCAACTCCAATGCCATTTCTTTAGACGACGTAGATAACACGACCGTTACCGTCACCTTAACTGCTACGAATGGAGTCCTTACCTTAAATGGAACGACGGGGCTTATCTTCACGAATGGCGATGGTGCTTCCGATAGCACCATGACCTTTACTGGCATTCAGTCTGCGATCAACCAGGCTTTAAACGGTCTTCAATTCAGTCCAACGGCTAACTATAACGGATCGGCGTCTGTTCAAATTGTAACGAACGATGGTTCAATTACCGATACCGACAACATTAATATCACCGTCAACGCAGTGAATGACGCTCCCGTTAACAGTGTACCGGTCGCTCAAGTGGTGAATGAAGATACTACCCTTGTCTTTTCAAATGCTAATTCCAATGCGATCTCCTTAAACGACGTAGATAACACGATCGTCATAGTTACTCTATCGGCTACGAATGGAGCCCTTACCTTAAACGGTACGGCAGGCCTTACCTTTACAGTGGGCGATGGAACCTCCGACGAAATGATGACTTTCTCCGGCACTCAAACCGCTATCAATACCGCTCTAAATGGTCTTCAATTCAGTCCAACGGCTAACTATAACGGATCGGCGTCTGTTCAAATTGTAACGAACGATGGTTCAATTACCGATACCGATAACATCAATATCACCGTCAATGCGGTGAATGATACACCGATCAATACAGTACCTGAAGCTCAAACCGTAAGCGAAGATACCCCTCTCATATTTAACGGAAATATTTCGATAAATGATGTGGATAGCACATCCGTTACAGTTACCCTCACTGCTACAAACGGGGCTCTCACATTAAGTCGTACTACGGGTCTTACTTTTACAGCCGGCGACGGGATTTCAGACTCTACAATGACCTTTACCGGTACTCAAACAAATATCAATGCCGCTTTAAATGGACTTACTTTCTTACCGAACTCAAACTACAACGGATCGGCTTCGGTTCAAATTGTCACAACGGATGGTTCACTAACAGATACCGATAATATCAATATCACTGTGCATGCGGTGAATGATACTCCGATTAACACCATTCCCGTCGCGCAAATCACGAATGAGGATACCGCGCTTATCTTCTCAAGCGCTAATTCAAATGCCATCACGATATCTGACGTTGATAGTGTATCTGTAACGGTCACTCTCACCGCTACAAATGGTATTCTTAGTTTGGGAAGCTTAACCGGGCTTACCTTCGAAACAGGCAATGGAACCTCAGACGGGACGATGACCTTTACAGGCACTCAAGCAGCTATTAACACAGCTCTAAACGGCCTGCAGTTTATACCAACCGCAAATTATAATGGATCAGCTTCAATACAAGTCGTCACGACCGATGGATCACTTACAGACAGCGATACGATTAGTATTACTATAAATCCTGTAAATGATTCTCCGATCAATTCTGTCCCTGTTGCCCAAGTCGTGAATGAAGATACAGCGCTTATTTTCTCGACTGCTAATTCTAATGCAATCTCTTTAAGCGACGTAGATAGTAGCACGGTCACAGTTACTCTGACAGCTACCAATGGAGATCTTACCTTAAATGGAACGACAGGCCTTACCTTTATCGCAGGGGATGGAACCTCTGATGGAACGATGACCTTCAGTGGGACTCAAACCGCTATCAATACTGCTTTAAATGGTCTTTCATTCCTGCCTAATTCGAATTATAACGGCTCTGCTTCGGTTCAAATCATAACAACCGACGGCTCCTTAACAGATATACATAGCATTAACATCACGGTAAACCCAGTCAATGATACTCCATTGAATACGGTTCCTGTCGCTCAAGTGGTCAATGAAGATACCGCGCTTGTCTTCTCTACAGCCAACTCAAATGCTCTCGCTGTGAATGATATCGATAACGAGAGTATCACCGTCACCCTAACTGCAACGAACGGGTCTATCTCATTAAACGGCACTACTGGGCTTATCTTTACAGCAGGTGACGGAGAGTCTGATAGCACCATGACCTTTAACGGAACTCAAGCCGCTATTAATCGTGCATTAAACGGACTATCATTTATCCCAAATAGTAATTATAACGGACCCGCTTCCGTTCAAATGATAACAACCGACGGGATCTTAAGTGATATTGACAATGTGAATATCACGATTAATCCAATCAATGACGCTCCCTTCAATCAAGTTCCGGTCGCTCAAACAGTAAATGAAGACACTCCTCTTATTTTCTCACAGGCAAATGGTAATGCTCTTCGTTTGACGGATATAGATAGTCCTGTAGTTACAGTTACACTAAATGCTACCAATGGTTTGATTAGTTTAAGTGGAATCAGTGGACTTACCTTTAGTCAGGGCGATGGTGAGTCAGATCAAACAGTGACCTTTAGCGGGAACCAAAACGATATTAATGCCGCTTTGGAAGGGCTTCAATTTACCCCGGCTGAAAATTATAATGGCTCTGCAAGCCTGCAGATGATCACTCAGGATGGCAGCCTTACCGATATAGATTCAGTAAATATTTTAGTTATACCTGTGAATGACGTCCCGATTAACCAGGTACCTCAAGCTCAATTTATCAACGAAGATACAGAATTAGTCTTCTCATCGATCCATTCGAATGCGATCACCTTAATGGATATCGATAGTCCAACCGTAACAGTCACCCTTACCGCGACCCATGGTGTTTTAAGCTTAAGCGGGATCTCCGGGCTTAGTTTTAGCGACGGAGATGGCCTGTCCGATAGTACTATGACCTTTACAGGCACTCCATCAGCTATTAATCAGGCTTTAAATGGTCTTAAATTCCTTGGGTCTACCGATTATAATGGATCTGCAAGCATCCAAATAATTACAAACGATGGATCTTTAACGGATATCGATAACATCAACATCACCATTAATCCGGTCAATGATACTCCTATCAATCTTGTGCCTCAGGCCCAAGTGGTGGATGAAGATACTCCGCTTATTTTCTCGTCCGTCCATTCGAACGCAATCACGGTATCGGATGTGGATAACGTGACCGTTACCGTAACCTTAACCTCTACTAACGGCCATTTATCGTTAAATGGCATTACGGGTCTTACCTTCTTAAGAGGCAGCGGAACAAATGATGAAAGTATGACATTTAGCGGCAGCCAAAGCGCTATTAACCAAGCCTTGAATGGATTAAAATTCATCGGACGCGAAAATTATAACGGATCGGCAAGCGTTCAAATCAATTCTACAGACGGATTCATGACCGATACGTCGAGTGTAAATATTACTATCAATCCTGTGAATGATACTCCATATAACCGCGTACCGGTTGCTCAAGTTATGAATGAGGATTCAACGCTCGTATTCTCTCAAGCGACATCGAATGCGATTACGATTAACGATGTGGATAACGCTAATGTCACGGTGACTCTGACAACCACAAACGGCTTTCTTACCCTTTCTTCGACCTCCGGATTAACCTTCCAAGCAGGTGATGGGGTATCTGACACCGCTATGACTTTCAGCGGCACAAAAGAATTCATCAATACGGCTCTCGATGGGCTGCAATATACTCCGATATCCAATTATAATGGTCCTGCTTCAATCCAAATCGTGACAACCGATGGAGAGTTAATCGACACTGACAACATCAATATCGCTATTAATGCTATCAATGATCAGCCCTTCAATACAGTCCCCGCCTCCTTAAGCATCAGTGAAGAAACTCCCTTATTTTTCACAGGTTCCAATTTAATCTCTGTGGCGGATGTAGATAATAGCGAGCTTACTGTCACCTTGAATGCGAATAACGGCACTCTTACCTTAAGCCAAATCACCGGCTTAACCTTTATAACAGGCGATGGAACTTCCGACAGTTCCATGACATTCTCAGGAAGCTCTACAAATATTAATAATGCTTTAAACGGCATGAAATTCTTAGGCGTGAGCGATTATAACGGATCCGCGAGTGTACAAATCATTACATCTGATGGAGAGTTAACCGATATAGACAATATAAACATCACCATTACTCCCGTAAATGACGCTCCTTTGAATACGGTACCGGTCGCTCAAATGGTGGATGAAGATACCCCTCTTATTTTCTCACAAAGCCAGTCGAATGCGATTTCGATTGCAGACGTTGATAACTCCCTATTGACCGTCACTTTAACGGCCACTCAAGGGGCTCTTTCCTTAAGCTCAGTTGCAGGTCTGAGCTTTACTGTAGGCGATGGCACTTTCGATACAACAATGACCTTCTCGGGCGCATCCTCTGATATCAATCATGCGCTAAACGGGCTTGTTTTCTTGGCAAATAAGGACTTTAATGGTGAAGCTTCTCTCCATATTTCAACTACGGATGGGACTCTTACCGATTCCGAGACGGTTAATATCACTGTAAATCCTGTGAATGATTCTCCCATCAATTCAGTTCCTGTCGCTCAGGTCATCAACGAAGATAGTATACTGACATTCTCCTCTGTCTTTTCCAATCAAATTTCAATTAATGATGTTGATAGCCCTATCGTTACCGTGACTCTGACTGCCACTAACGGAGACATCACCTTGAATGGAACAAGCGGTCTTACGTTTACTTCAGGAGATGGAGTTTCCGATGAAACGATGACCTTCTTAGGCACTCAAGCTGACATTAATACCGCTTTAAATGGTCTTAAGTTTCTGGGTAAAGAAAATTATACAGGCTCTAGCAGTCTCCAAATCACAACTTATGACGGCGCTCTGACCGATAGCGATTCGATCAATATTCATATCACACCTGTCAATGATGCCCCTATCAATAATCTTCCTGTAGCTCAGGTAGTGAGTGAAGATACTCCTTTAGTTTTCCCTGGAACCCTATCGATCAGCGATGTCGACAGCCCCCTTGTGACGGTCACCTTGACCGCTACCCATGGAACTTTATCTTTAAGTCAAATCGCAGGGCTTTTCTTCACTGAAGGAGACGGCGCATCTGATACGACGATGACTTTCACAGGTACGCAAAGAGACATAAACAGTGCTTTAAACGGACTTGAGTTCCTGGGACAAGAAAACTATCACGGGTCTGCTTCCATCCAGATCATGACCCAAGACGGGGATCTCACCGATACAGGTAATATCAATATCCATATCACACCTGTGAATGACAATCCTATTCAAATACTCCCCACGCTTGAAACAACGGATGAAGATACCCCTCTTCTATTCGCTGGAACAGTACAAGTTGCCGATATCGATAGCCCGGTTCTTACTGTAACCTTAACTGCCACTAACGGATCGCTCACATTAAGTCAGATGAACGATCTTCAGTTTGCGATCGGAGATGGCGCATCTGATACTACAATGACTTTCACGGGAACAAGAGAGGATATTAACACCGCCTTAAATGGATTAAGATTTAATCCAAATGAAAATTATCATGGTTCAGCTTCCATTCAAATGACTACGACCGATGGATTTTTAAGCGATACGGGTAATATCAATATCATCATAAACCCTGTAAACGATGCACCTTTTAATTTGGTTCCTGTTGCCCAATCAGTCGTTGAAGATGGAACCCTTGTCTTCTCCTCTTTGAACTCCAATTCAATTCAGATTAAAGATGTAGATAGCCCTATCGTAACTATTACAATTACTGCTACTAACGGATCGCTCACACTCAGCCAGTTAACAGGACTTACTTTTATTAATGGCAAAGGGGCCGACGATAGTACTATGACCTTTAGCGGCTCTCAAGCTAACGTTAACGCCGCGTTAAATGGCCTTCAATTTACTCCTGAGACAAATTATAATGGATTTTCTACTCTGCAAATTACTACAAACGATGGGACACTCACCGATACTAGCTTAGTCAATATTCAGGTAGAGGCTGTTAACGACACCCCAATCAATAATCTGCCTGCAGCCCAGGTCGTTTCTGAAGATACGGCCCTTATTTTCTCTACCGCTCATTCGAATGCAATCTCTTTAAGCGATGTGGATAGCTCTGAGTTAACTGTCACATTAACTTCGACTCACGGCACACTTTCATTAAGCGGTATTTTAGGCCTTACCTTTACAGTCGGAGATGGAATATCCGATAGTACGATGACATTTAGCGGAAGCCTCACGGCTATCAATACAGCCTTAAATGGCTTAAGTTTCATGCCCCTTTCAAATTACAATGGATCTAGTTCGATTGAAATTGTCTCCACAGACGGATCATTAACCGACACTCAACTCCTTAACATCACAGTTCTTCCTGTCAATGACACTCCTTTTAACCAAGTTCCTCAGGCGCAGATTGTCAATGAAGATACAGCTTTAATCTTCTCTTCGGCGAACTTAAATGCCATCACTTTAGAGGATGTGGATAGCCTAGCTGTTACAGTCACTTTAAGCGCATCTAACGGAAATCTCACTCTCAGTGGAATCGAAGGGCTTACCTTTCTATCCGGAGATGGAATATCGGACAGCACGATGACATTTAGCGGAAGTTTGTCTGCCATCAATCGAGCGTTGGACGGTCTACAGTATATGCCGGATCAGGACTATAATGGTCCAAGCTCGATACAAATCATCACATCCGATGGAACCTTGACCGATACAAGCAATATTAATATTACGGTAACTCCGGTAAATGACAGTCCTGTGATCAGCGTTCCTGTTGCTCAAGTAGTAAACGAAGATAGTGAGCTTGTTTTCTCTTCTGCCAATTCCAACTTGATTTCAATCACTGATATCGACAGCTCTGAATGGACCGTCACTTTGACTGCGACTAACGGTTCCTTAACTTTAAACGGTATTACTCATCTTACCTTTATTGAAGGAGATGGACTCTCCGATAGCACCATGACCTTTAAAGGAAGTCCATCGGATATTAACCTTGCCCTTGATGGTTTAGTGTTTGCACCCTCTTCTGACTACAACGGTTCTAGCTTAATTCAAGTCGTTTCTTCCGATGGAACTCTGACAGACATAAAAAATATTAACCTATCTGTAAATGCCGTGAATGACTCGCCGGTTAATAATGTACCGGTCGCCCAAATCGTATCTGAAGACACTCCGCTTATCTTTTCAAGTGCTAATGCCAATGCAATATCAATCATAGATATCGATAGTCCGATCGTCACTGTTACATTAAATGCGGCTAACGGAACCCTCTCCTTAAATTCTCTCGAGGGGCTAAACTTCACTGTAGGCGACGGATTAAATAATACGAGCATGACCTTTAGCGGCACTCTTGCTGATATTAACCAAGCTCTAGAAGGCCTTCGCTTCCTACCCGATAGTAACTACAACGGATCTGCCTCCATTCAAATCATTACAAACGACGGCTCTCTTACAGAGACAAGCCAGGTGAATATCTCAGTCCATGCGGTCAATGATCACCCTGTTAATACAGTTCCTTCAGCGCAAACTGTGAATGAGGATACGCCCCTTATTTTCTCTCAGCAAAATTCTAATGCAATTAGTTTAAGCGATGTGGACAATCCATCGATCACGGTGACCCTTACAGCTACCAACGGATCTTTGACTCTTAACGGAATTACAGGTCTTACTTTCACGGCAGGTGATGGATATTCTGATAACACCATGACGTTTACAGGAAGTAAGGAAGACATTAACAGGGCCTTAGAGGGCCTTGAATTCCTTCCAAATAGAAACTTTAACGGCTCGAGCAGCCTTCAAATTTCTACTAGCGACGGAGAGTTCACAGATGTAGACCATATCAACATCCAAGTTAACGCGGTCAATGACGCCCCGGTTCATCAAATACCGGGACCTCAGGTAACGAATGAAGATACATCTATTGTGATACCTATTAATGTATCCGACATCGACTCGGATGAAGTGACGATCCAACTTGCTACCCAGCATGGTTCAATCACTCTGAACGGCACGCAAGGTTTAACCTTTGTCAATGGACAAAATGACTCATCTACAATGACTTTTAGTGGAACGCTCGAATCGGTGAATCAAGCTTTAAGCGGACTAAAGTTCAATCCTGATTTGAATTACAATGGAACTACATCGCTTCAAATCACATCTGATGATGGAAATTTAAGCACCCTCTCATCGATTGATATCACCATTAATGCCGTGAATGATGCTCCGATCAATACGATCCCCGTTTCACAGATCGTTCAAGAAGATCAAACTCTCGTATTCTCTAGCAGTCATTTGAATGCGATCACGATAAATGACGTGGACTCTCCCGTAATCACAGTGACACTCACCGCACAAAATGGTCTTCTCACGCTAGCGGGTACCACGGGGCTTACCTTTATAGCGGGCGATGGAATTTCCGATCAAACGATGAGAATCAGCGGCTCTAAAGAGGCTGTTAATCTGGCGTTAAATGGATTAACATTTGATCCTGTTCAAGATTACAATGGACCTGCTCAGATCCAAATAACGACGGAGGATGGAGCTTTAGAGGATATTTCCACTATCTTAATCGATGTGACCGCTCAAAATGATCAACCTGTACAATCTCTTCCACAAAGCCAATCGGTTAATGAGGATGTATCCCTTATATTCTCAACTTCAAATGGAAATGCCATTTCAGTACTAGATATTGATTCTTCATCAGTCACTGTCACCTTAACCTCAACCAACGGGCTTCTCACCCTGAATGGACTTTCAGGCCTTACCTTTACAAAAGGAGATGGAACACTAGACAGTACAATGACCTTTAGCGGCTCTCTTTTAGCTATCAATACAGCACTCAATGGGCTTGCATTTAACGCAAATCCTGACTTTGAAGGATCCGCCTCTCTTTCAGTCACCACCACAGACGGCTCTTTAACCGATACAGGTCTTATCAATATTCACGTAAACGCTGTGAACGATGCCCCTTTCAGCATTATACCCTCCTTACAAGCAGTTCAGGAAGATACCACCCTTATTTTCTCGCCCGAAAACTCGAATGCGATCATTGTGCAGGACATCGATAGCTCTGAAGTAACGGTTACCCTTAGTGCTTCCAATGGAACACTCGTTTTAAGTCAAGTATCAGGCATCCACTTTAGTGCAGGCACAGGATCTAACGATTCAACGATGACATTTACAGGGAATACAGCAGATATCAATCTGGCATTAGATGGCTTAAAATTTATTCCAACCAAAGACTACAATGGATCTGCAGCGATCCAAGTGACCGTGTCTGATCAAAACCTTTCTGAAACCAAAACCATCAATATTCAGATCAGTCCGATTAACGATCAGCCGACTTCGCAAGTTCCATCCACTCAAAGCACTTTAGAGGATACGGGAATTGTCTTCTCTCAAGAAAATGGCAATGCGCTACAAGTAAATGACATAGATAATACAACCCTAACAGTCACTTTATCTGCCCCAGATGGAAAAATCACTTTAAGCGGTCTTGAAGGGCTTACCTTCATACAGGGAACAGGAACTAACGATTCTACCCTTATCTTTAGCGGTACAGCTTTTTCTATCAACCAAGCTTTAAATGGCCTTCTATTTACTCCCGGCTTAAACTTCAACGGATCTACGACCATGGAATTCACGGCAAACGATGGCGATATGACCACTCAGAAATTTATTCCTATCGATGTAAACCAAGTGAATGATGCACCCACTCTTCAGGTACCGGGACCGCAGTCAAGCAATGAAGACACACCTCTTGTCTTCTCGGATGCGACTCAAAATCCTATATATGTCGAAGATATCGACAATCCTATCCTTACCGTTACGTTATCTGTAGGATCCGGCACATTGACTCTCGGCAGTTTAGACGGAATCACTATTTTAGATAACACGGCGGGAAATCTTGCGATCAGAGGATCTACTCAAGATATCAATAAAGCCCTAAATGGACTGACCTTTAGAGCCGATGCGAACTATAATGGAGATATCCTTCTCAATATACGTACCGATGACGGAGACAAAAGTACTCTCAAATCGATTTCGATTCATCTAGAGAGTGTGAATGATACTCCGGTTAATCTCATTCCAGCTGCTCAAACTATCAATGAAGATACCTCTCTTATCTTCTCCCAAGCTAACGGCAATCAAATCCAGATCACGGATATCGATGGCCTAACCGGCGATTATAAAGTCACTTTGATTTCCACTCATGGAAAGCTGACTTTATCAACTCTTCAAGGGCTCACCTTATTAACCGGCAGCGGAACCGGCGATAGCGTGATGGAGATTACAGGTTCTATTCAAGATATCAACCAAGCTTTAAATGGATTAAAATTTGATCCAACTGCCAACTACAATGGATCGGCGGTCATTTCTATTCAAACACAAGAACTCTCTACCGATGCGATGCTTTCAGCAAGCGATACGATCGCTCTAACCATCCATCCTATCAACGATGCTCCCCTAGCAACCGATAAATCCTATAGCTTTGTATCGGGTAATCAGCTGCAAGTATCGAGCGAGATAGGACTTTTATCCGGCAGCTCCGATGTGGAGAATAATCCTCTACAATCCATTCTTGTCGAACAGCCTAAAAATGGGATTTTAATTTTGTATACGGATGGCTCCTTCAGATATACTCCGAATGCTAATTTCTCCGGCGTTGACACTTTTACTTATAAAGTGACCGATGGGAATGGTGATAGCGAAGTTCACACGATAACTTTAAATGTGATTCAAACAGCTGCCAATAATCCTCTCTCTTTAAACATTTCCCTCACTCCAAAAGTAGAATTTGTCACGCTAGATGAAACAAGAAACGGAATCATTTCTACGATTCCTGATATTGTACAGCCTAAAAATACGGTGGTGAAGCTGCAAGACATACAAATACCTGCCCTTAACGAAGCGGGCGCTCCTTCAATTAAACTCATTACTAAGCCCGTTCACGGTGAGATTTCTCAAGAGACCGGATGGAAATACCAATCAACTCCTGGATATATTGGAAAAGATTCCTTCGTCTATTCAATCCAAATCAATGGTATCGTAATCATCCAGCATGTAACCGTCGATATTCGAAGCTCTCATAATGCTACCAATGCTATTCAAGAACCTTTCATTGCCAAAGGGGTTGATGAAGCTTTAGCCTATATCGGAAAAATGACTCAGGGAGCCGTCACTTTCAGTAACGTTACACCCCTTGCCGCCATGTCTCAAATGGTTGTGAAACATGAAAAAGAAAACGCGGTTCCAAGCTCCCAAAATGACGGTCTTAACGCTCCAGACAATGATAAAATCGTCAATACGGTAGCTGCGATTGCGATTACCATGGATCCTGCCGATCTTCCGGAAGGGATCTCCAGTTTTGAAAGCACAGAAGGAGATACGTCAACCAACCTTGTGCTTGAAGCTTTGAAAAAGGCCTCTCAAACTAAACCGCCAAAGTAAAAATTGGATGCCGTTTTTTTTAAAGTATTCGGAGGTATCCGCTTGATAAATCAGAGAGTGCTTTCGCGGTAGAAGATTCGAGTTAAATAATTCAGCAAATGACCTAGGTAAGAAATTCTTTCGCCTCTTACTTCAATATAGCCTGTCATGCCGATTCGGTAAGGGGGGTTATTATCGATATCCACTTCCACTTGATAATAGCTTTCTACCAATAGTAAGCGGTTTGTTTCAGACTCTTGGGTAGTTGGAAGCTCCCCTCCATGAAGGGAAGAGAGTTGTGGATAGCTTAAGACTTGATCGCGGGAAGGGATAATTGAGGAGATCACCCCTTTATAGCTTTCACGGTAATTGTGTGTAAAAAAAGTGACCTCTTGACCCACTTTTAAATTCTTCACGTCCGTTTCAGGGACAAAGGCATCGACGCTCGCTTTATTTAAAGGGGAGATTCTAGCAAGAACAGTATCTTTTTTTACAGGCTGCCCTTCATGGATATACTCATCATATTGGTAGATAACGCCTCCAATTTCCGCATACAATGTCAGGTTTTGCTTTAGAGACTGTAAAGCTTTCAATTCGCTCTCCGATTGTCTTAGAGCAGCCGTTTTCTCTTTTATGAGCGCTCTGTCTTGTGGATTCATTTGAGCGAGTATGACTTCCCGCTCCTTCATGGCTTTATCTTCTTTTAATATCTTGATTCTATTCTCGAGGGGAAACGAGGTCATCTCAAAGAGCTTATCTCCCGGTTGAACCACCTGATCTCTTGCAACATATATTTTTTGCATAACTCCATCGTAAGGGGCATAAACCTGCTGCTCTTCCCGGGGGGCTGTGATCGCTACAAACGTCTGGGAATGAGGAAGCGGTATCGTAAACCAGGCGAGAAAAAGGGCTAGTACACTCAGCGTGGCTAAGAGCCTTTTGTTGAGATGAATCAACTCTTTCAGCTTCCATACTTGGCAGATCTCGCCCCATAAAGGCCACAGAATAAAGATGGCGATTTCAAGTATAAAAAGGAAAATACCCAGAGTTTTTGTAAATTTATAATAGACGAACACAGCCACAAAAATATATAGCGAGAGACGCCATATCCAGGTGACAATACTATAGACTAAAAAACCCACCTGCCTTTTTGTACTCAGCGGCTCTGGCATAGGCATATCTATTCCTAGGAGCCACTTTCGATAAAACCAACGGGTGTAGGCAAACGCTCTCCATTGAAGGTTGTCAATTCCCCAGAGGTCGCATAAAAGGTAGTATCCATCAAAGCGCATGGAAGGATTTAAGTTCACCGCAAGGGTGGAAATCCAGGTGACCGAAGAGATCACAAAAAAGATACTATTGAGAATACCCGGATCGGTTAAGATCCAACCCCAAGTTGCAATCGAGGCGATGACAAGCTCGGCTGCAATCCCGGCAAAAGATATTTTAAAGCGTTGCAGCCTTGAGGAGAGCCTCCAGCTATCGGTTACATCGGTGTATAAAACCGGCCAAAAAACAATTAGGGCAACCCCCATCTGCCTGACTCTAATCCCCACACTTTTAGAGACATACGCATGCGCAAATTCATGTATGACTTTCACAAGGGAGATAGCAAGCGCATACGCTATAAATCCTCCGAACGTGAAAAAGTAGGTAAAAGTATTAATATATTCATGAAATCGGGAGATCAGGAGAACTAGCCCGGATAAAAGAAGTACGGCATAAAAAGCGATCGCCCATTTAGAAAAAAGAGGCCTTACATATTTAACTGTTTTCGTTAAGAAATTATCAGGGCGGAATAAAGGAATCTGAATATAAAGATAGTGCATGATGAGCCACATGAACCATCCCTGCTTTCTGGCTTCGGCTTCCTTGATGTATTCTTCGGATTCATGCCCTAAAGAAAGAAGACCTAGCCTTTCGGCATCTAAAAAAAAGGCATTCAACGATTCCGGTGTAACTTGCAAGGTAGATCTTTTTTTAATGGCCTGCACTAAATCGGCCATTTTCATATTCGACTTCAAATTTTCAAAAACAACCGCCTCTGCCCAGGAAATTTTAAAGTAAGAGGCTCTTACAGGATCATACAAACTATACGTCGGAGATCCATCCGGTTCGGGCGGACCTTCCATCAGTTGGACGTCTTGACGAAGAGTAGGTAAAATTTTATTTAAATCTTCGCTATTTTCTTGAATCTGAAGTGGCATGATTTATATACCGTTGTTAAGTCTTTGGATATTTTTAAGGCAAGGGTTCATGAAGAGATATAAATGGATAACGCTATTTTTACTGACAACGGGTACTATAAATGCCGACCTAACAAGAACCGATCAGCTTGAGTTAGAAGAGACAGATTTTCATGTCATACTAGATCCGCTGCATAAGGCGATTCTATCGGCCCAAATTTCTAGCCCTGTATCAAAGATCTTTAAAAAGCTGGGCGACTCCTTTGACCAAGGTGATCTGATACTGAAACTAGACGACTCCATTTATGACGCCGCCTTTCAAAAAGCCAAAGCCGTCCTGGATCGAGCAAGAAGTGTCTACGAAGCTAAAAAAGAGCTTTTTGAAGCCAAAATTGCCTCTTTAAGTGAATTCAAGGAAGCCTATGCTTTATACGCGACTGCTCAATCAGAGTTTGAACTTGCCAAAAAGCAGCTAAGCGCCTGCTACCTTGTTGCTCCTTACCGCGGTAAAGTGGCAAACGTCAATCTGTTCGAGCACGAACTTCCTCAAGTGGGCCAACCGCTTGCTGAAATCGTAGGAGACGAGGTGCTCCTAGCTAAAATGCTGGTCGATGCCAAATATTTAAACCAGTTGGAAATAGGACGTCCTTTAACCATCCATGTGAAAGAATTGAATCAAGCGCTTCCTGCCCGGATTAAACGAGTCGGTTCAGTCATCGATCCGGCAAGCTCAACGATCACTGTGGAAGCCGAGATCGATAATATCGACCGCCAACTCATGGCAGGCATGACCGGAACCACCTCTTTTTCTGAAATAATCCCTCCCGATCCAACTCCTGTAGCTTCCAAGGCATCCATCGAACCGATTATTTACTCAGGATCCCTTCCCGATGCACTGGCCTTAAAAGCCGCTCTTCATAAAAACGAATCTCAAAACACAAAGCTTCAAGCGGGAGAGCTCCAATATGCAGGAAAAATCACCTATCGCTTAGGCAAAAAAACATCTCTTCCTGATTCAAATCCCCCTATCGTTTTTGCCGGTTTAGTCAGAGAGGAACTCAAGCCCAAATTCAACCGGTCAGAAAGCTATTTTAAAGAGCCTATCCACCATACAGGCAATCCCGATATCACCGATAAGCTTGGCAGTTTACCTACGACATTTCCTAAAGAACCCCTATTCTTAGAATCACAGCTTGTCGATGCCTTGAATGAGAAATCCCAGCTTCCAACCCCTCCTCAAAGTGTCATAATCAATCAAGAAAGCCCTTTAAATTCTGCTTTGGACAGAAAATCAAAAATATCTTTGGATCAAACGGAATCTTGGCTCACAACCGAAAGCTCCTTTTCAAATAGTTTTGAAAATAAAACCTCTCTTCCTGTCTCGCTTCAAGCTTTCGCAATCGATCAGAGAATCCCTTTAAATTCTGATTTGGATACAAAATCAAAAATATCTTTAGATCAAACGGATTCTTGGCTCACAACCGAGAGCTCCTTGTCAAACAGCTTTGAAAACAAAACCTCTCTTCCTAAGCCTATAATGCCTTTTGCATATAGTTATGAAAGCGCTTTTTCAGAAGCGTTAGAGGGTAAAGCAAATCTTGCTAAAAAAATTGAATATAAACCTTTATCTTTAGAGACATCGCTGAGAGATGTTTCTGAAAAGAGCTCTCTACCAGCTTCTGTTTCCCGGCTTGTTTACTCTAGCACAATTGAGAGAGATTTAGACGAAAAATCAAAAATTCCAACCAAACAACCTTTAGTTCAGCTGAGCCAGGAAAGTTCGTTAAGAGAAGCATTTGATCAAAAGACAAAGCTTCCACAATTTATCCCCCCTTCGATTTTAAGTTATCAGGGTCAAATTAAAGAGACTATTCATGAAAAAACGGCTTTATTAAAGAAAATAAAGACCGTTTTCTTTGCAAGAAATAGCGATCTTCTAGAGAATTTGTCTCCTTTCTTTGCCTATAAAGAGGCAAAAAAAATCTCCTCCATCTCCTATCAAGGCGATCTTGCAGATATTGGAGAAAATAGCGGTGAAATCGCCCTCATCGACTATCCTCTTGCTCCTATCGTAGAAGATTTTTCTAAAAAACCTGCGTTCAAAAAACTCTCAACCAAATCGCCTATTCGTGAGCACTTGATTTTCCAAGAGTGGGAAGAGAGTATCGGCTCTAGTGAAAGTTCGGGTAAGGAGTTGGAATGACTACTCCCGATAAATCCGGTCAAGCCATCCATTTGCTCGCCGCCATCAACCGCCTCGGCCTCAAAGCCTACTCAAGCCCGAACCGCTCGTCGCTTATCTTCCTTTTCTTAAATGATACGATTCAGATTATGCGCTATAACCGCGCCTCCTTATGGAAGCTGGATAAAGATAAAGCCGAGCTTTTGGGAGTCTCGGGACATGCGCAAGTCAATCCTAACTCGTTTTTAGCCTCTCAATGGAAACAGGTCATTCGAGGGATCGAAAATAAGTCTCATTCTCAGATTCTAGATACTGTCAACCAAATCAAGGAACAGGAAGATTCGGATCTTCAAAAAAGCATCGTGCACGACCATGTGGCATTTGTATGGCTTCCGATCACACAGCCCTCCAAAGAGAGCGAAGAGCCTGTCATGGGTATGCTTCTAGAACGATGGAACGGGGTCAAGTGGCAGTATGATGAGGTAGAAATCTTAAATTTCCTCATGCAGAACTATAATGCTGCCTGGAATAAATATGCTAAAAGAGATCAGTTTGCCAACTTATTCAACCAACCGGTTAAGATTGCTATCGGAGTCCTTTTAATCTCTCTTCTATTTGTCCAAATCCCTTTAAGAATTATAGCTCCTTGCGAGATTGTTCCAAAAAATCCGGTCATGGTCACCTCCCCTCTTGAAGGAATTATAGAGGAGATCAAAGTAAACCCGGGCCAAACGGTTCAAAAGGGAGATCTTCTCTTTTCCTATGATTCGAAAGTTCCTCTCGATGAATTAAAAGTCGCTGAAAGACAAGTAGACGTCGCTCAAGCAGAGGCAAACCGGGCGAACTCGCTTGCCTTTAGAGACAAAAAATCTCTGGCTGAATACTCCGTTTTATCTCTCAAACTAAAAAAAGAAAAAGCGATGCTGGACCTTGCCAAGTATAAAGCGGACCAACTCAATGTAAAATCACCGATTGCAGGCATCGTCATGCTTAAGAACAAAGACGAGTGGAGAGGCAATCCGGTGCAAGTGGGTGAAAAGATCATGATGATCGGCGATCCTGAACACACTAAAGTTAAAATATGGATTCCTGAAAGCGATAACCTCGATCTTCATCTTGGTTCGGAAGTGAAAATTGTTTTAAACGTAAGTCCTAACGAAACTTATCTAGCACAACTGGATTATGTTTCTACCTATACCTCCTTAAGCGAAAAAAACATGCCCAGTTTTATCGCCGAAGCCGAATGGAAAAAACCAGATAATGATTTAAAAATCGGACTCAAAGGAACCGCTATCTTGTATAGCGAAGACGTTTCTCTGTTTTACTATATTATCCGCCGGCCGCTTAGCTATATAAGATCCATGACAGGGATTTAATCGATCCGTCCAAACTTTAATAGGTGAAATTTTCGCCTAGATAGTATTTCTTTGCATCGGGATCATTAATCAGTTCCTTGGGAGAGCCCGACTTAATGACTCGTCCCTCACACACAATATAGCTCCGGTCGACAACGGAGAAGATCTCGCGGGCATTATGGTCGGTGATGAGGATGCTAATACCCCGCTTCGCAAGGAGACGAATGAGATCTTTTACTTCCTGAATCGAGATAGGATCGATATTAGCAAAAGGCTCATCGAGCAAAAGAAATTTAGGGTGCGTGACTAATGAGCGGGTGATTTCAAGCCGCCTTCTTTCTCCGCCGGATAAATGCTGCGCTTTTTTATAGCGAAGAGGCTTTAAGTGAAGCTCATCTAAAAGCGATTCTAGACGCTCTTTTCTCACTTTTTCGTCCTTTTCGGAATTTTCAAGAATCGAAAGGATATTTTCCTCCACCGTTAAGCTTCGAAAAACGGAGGGCTCCTGCGCTAAAAATCCCATGCCCATCAAGGCCCGCTTATGCATCGGCATAAAAGTGACATCGGTATCTAAAAAGATAACTTTCCCCTTATCGGGACGGATAAGACCTACTGTCATATAAAAAGCGGTCGTCTTACCGGCTCCATTCGGTCCTAAAAGCCCCACAATCTCTCCCGGATTTACCTCGAAGGAGAGGCCGCCTACCACTTTTCTTCCGCCATAGCTCTTCTCTAGAGCTTCAACTTTGAGCAGGTTCATGGGCCTTATCCTCCAGTTTAAATCTGTTTTTAAGCTCCTGAAACTCTTGATCCACTAAATGGAAGCGTACATCTCCCTCCCCTTTGATGGTATCCTTCTTGGTGACAGGATCCCTTTCCAAGATGATTTTAGGAGCCGAGACTTCCGTCTGATTCACCTTGTCAAAAATAAAGACTCTTCCCTTGTCCGACTCGAGGGTCGATATTTGAGTTTTAGGATCATAGGTCAAACGATCGCCTTTGGCATAGGATCTCTCAACCGAGCCGTTGATTGTGTGGGAAAGATAGACGCTTCCTTCGAGCACAATTTTTTTGAGCTCCTTTCCATCATAATAAAGCTCAAGAATCTCCCCAAAAGCTTCCCCCATTTGATCGGAGAGCTGCACAGGTTTGTCTTCGGAAATGGAGGTAAAGCGTATTTTGTGGTTGATCAGATCGGCATGCGCAGGCCCAAATCCTTGTAAGGAAAAGCTTTTATCACGGTCATTTGCGACTCTTGTAAAAAAAACAGGCCCTTGGGCATCAGCGGAGTACCACTCTCCCTTCTCATTTCGCATAAGGCGAACTGTATTTTTTGTAACCCATGTCCCCTGATCTTTAAGCCGAATTTGCACATTGCCTTTCAAAACAGCCGTTTGACTGTTCCAAGTCAGTTTATCCCCTTCGAAATCGATCGATCCATTTTGGAGAGTTCCGGTTGGCTTTTCCACCTCGATCTCTTCCGATTCGGTGAGCCACCTCATTGTTTTACCTTTCAAAACTTCGCCCGTTTTGGCATGCAGTTCAGCTTCCGGCAAAAGGGTGATTTCGTAGCTTCCTTCTTGAAGAGCCTGGACGTGTAATTCAGGAGATTTACCCTTGTAGTACTCGTCATAGTCGATTACAACATCGCCTTGGCCCTTCAGCCATTTGAAGCCGGTTGGGTTAAACCCGATAAAAGCTTGTTTGGAAGTGACTATAAGGGTTTTATTTTTGAGTAAATGTTTAAAATGAACTTTGTCATCGCCCACAAACATCCCCTCTTCCTGCAGGCATTGAATATCTGCGTGAGAGGCAACTATTTCTGAGAGATCCCGTTGAATTTTAACATGACCATTTAAAACAATCCGCGAGAAGGGACCTTTTGTCTTTTTGGGATCCACTTCCAAATCGGCACTCTCCGCCTCAATATGTCCCATAGGGTGATTGAGGATCACATGGCCTTGAAGATGGGCTGTTTTTCCATCAAATACAAATTGATCCGATTTTAAATCGCTTAAACCCCACAGAAAAGCCGGAAGAAGGAGAAGATATAAGATCATGTCTCATCCATCTCGGCTTGAAGGGAAGTGGCTTGAAGTTGAACGCCCCCTTCTTGTTTGATTTGAAATCTGACCTTGGAAGCCGTCGCTTTAAAAATCGGCTTTTCGTTTGCAATGTCTTCAGGAAGGGTATTTCCGGGGATTTTGTATCGTGTCATAAGAACGTTATCCGCTAAAAAACTGTCGGTGCGGTACAAATAAATAGCTTTTGCCGCCTCTATTTTTTGCACTATCTGCCTATTTTCATCAGGAAAAAGCTCTTCTTGCATAAGGCAGACCAAATTGCTCATCTCTTCTACAACTTCGGATTTGCTCTCTTTTTTTTCTACTGTCAAAAGGGCGTCATCGCTTTTTAAACGAATATGAAGGGGCTTTCCCTCTTTCATGACCCATAGTTCTTTTAAAATCCCTTTTTTAACCTGCCTTCCTTTCTCTCCATTTTGTTCAATTGTCCCTTGCTGATGCAAAGCTTTGTAATTATTGACATCGTTTTCATCAATATGAAAAAAATAAAATGCGCCTCCCACCATGATTAAAAGCCAGAGAGCTATGAATATCAAAGTGGTTATACGAAACATTAAATACCTTGAATTAGGTTATAAAGAGCTTTTAACTCTTTCAAAAGCTGAGGGAGTGTTTTCATATCTAATACCGTTGTAGAATCGCTTTTAGCCGACTCAGGGTCAGGATGAGCTTCCATAAATAATAAATTCGCTCCCGCCGCGATCGCCGCTTTTGCAAGGAAGGGAATCATATCCCTTTGTCCGCCTGTAGTCTCGCCCTGCCCTCCGGGCAGCTGAGCAGAATGGGTCATGTCAAAGCAAACCGGATAGTTAAAAGACTGCATGATCGGAATAGAGCGCGGATCAAAAACCAAGTTGTTGTAGCCAAACGAAGCGCCTCTTTCGACGAGGATGATCTGATGATTTCCAGCCTGCTCGATCTTTTTAACCACATTTTTCATATCCCAAGGAGCTAAAAACTGCCCTTTTTTTACGCTTACCACTTTTTTTGTTTCAGCCGCCTTTTGAACAAGATCTGTCTGGCGGCAGAGAAACGCAGGGATCTGAAGAACATCTAATACTTGGGCTGCATGCGAGGCTTGTTCCGCATCGTGGATATCGCTTACTACAGGGAGCTTATAGGTCGTTTTAACTTCTTGAAGAATATCTAAGCCTTCAACCAAGCCCGGACCTCTAAAAGAGTGGTAAGCCGATCGATTGGCTTTGTCATAGCTCGATTTATAAACGAGATTGATTCCCGCTTTTTCATAGATCTCTTTCAGTGCATGGGCAGTTTCCAAAGCATGGGAGCGCGATTCAATCACACAAGGGCCGCACATGACTGTCAAAGGCTTTTTTTGTCCGATCTCGTAATTTCCGATTTTTACCGAATGCATGTTTATATCCTCTTCAGAGAGTCTATCAAATTTTTAATATTGTAGGGCCCAATTTGCTCCGTCAAATCCAAAAGAGGCTCGAGCACAAAAAGCCTTTCGTGAAACCGTGGATGAGGGATGATCAAATCACCTATATGAAAATTCTCCTCTCCATAAAAAAGAAGATCGAGATCGATAATCCTGGGCTCGTCTTTATTCTTTTTTATTTTACCGAGCTTCCTTTCAATCTCCTCCAACTTTTCAAAGACTTGTCTGGGGGAGAAGGACGTTAGAAAAGAGGCGCAACCATTTAAATAGTCTGGCTGCTCGATCGTCGATACCGGTTTCGTCGTATAAAATTTCGAAACTTTCAAGTTTTCTCCCACCTTTTCAAGCTCTATTAAAGCTTTATCAAAGACGGCGCGTGTATCCCCGATGTTACCACCTAAAGCGATGTAAACAAGGGGTTTAGGGAACATAATACCTTAAATTCTGGAATAACTCCAGCCTATTGGATGATTGTTTTGATAAGGCATAAACCCATGGAATGCGCGCGGATCGCCATCAAAGACGAGGGGTAAAAAATATTTGTCACCTTCCCACATCGGAAGCTCTTCTAGCTTGGAGATGTCCACCCATTCGAGGCTCCCCTCGGGATTTTCGGTTAAAGGAGTTCCGGTAAAGGATTCGATGAGGAAAATAAAGCCCATCCAATCCTCATTTTTGGGACCGAAATTTGTCCAATTGATTGTTCCCCTTAAACTAATTTTTTCACATATAATACCGGCTTCTTCAAAAATCTCCCTTTTAATGCCGGCGACGATATCCTCATCCCTTTCAAGCTTCCCACCAAGGCCATTGTATTTTCCTAAATGGGCATCATCCAAACGCGATTTTCGATGAACCATCAATACTTTTTTTCGATCCGGCGAAAGGACATAGCCTAACGTGCCGAGTATGGGTGTGTATGGCATAAGTGGAAAAGAGTGTATCCAAAATAGTTGTAATTTACTAGGTCGTTTGTTAAATTAGCTGCCATTGATGGACTGATAGCTCAGTGGATAGAGCACCCGCCTTCTAAGCGGGTGGTCGTAGGTTCGAATCCTACTCAGTCCGTTCTTTTATCGAAATCACCCCGAAGTACCTACCCACCTGCCGCTTGCATCTAACCCCTGCCCTTGCCCATGCCCGCTTCCCTGGAAACTCCCGGAAGTACCTATTCTGCCGCTCCCCTTGCGATAGCGCCTGGAAACTTTGGAAGTACCTACCCACCTGCCGCTTGTAGCTAACCCCTGCCCTTGCCCATGCCCGTGCGCATGCCCGCTTCCCTGGAAACTCCCGGAAGTACCTATTCTGCCGCTCCCCTTGCGATAGCGCCTGGAAACTTTGGAAGTACCTACCCACCTGCCGCTTGTAGCTAATCCCTGCCCTTGCCCATGCCCGTGCGCATGCCCGCTTCCCTGGAAACTTTGGAAGTACCTATTATGCAGCTCCCCTTGCGATAGCGCCTGGAAACTCACGGAAGTACCTCTTAATAAACTTTGTTCTGCACTTATTTTAAATACCTCAAGATTAAAACAATTAGCGTCATATCTTTAGAACTCGATAAGGGCAAAGAAGTGTAACCTATATGAGTGTCGTTTTGGTAAAGGAGCAAGCTGCAAGGGTTTAGCTACAAACTACAAGGGAATAGGTACTTCCAAAGTTTCCAGGGAAGCGGGCACGCGCACGGGCATGGGCAAGCGCACGGGTTAACTACAAGCTGCAAGGGTTTAGCTACAAACTACAAGGGAATAGGTACTTCCAAAGTTTCCAGGGAAGCGGGCACGCGCACGGGCATGGGCAAGGGCAGGGGTTTTTAGCTGCAAATCAAGAGGTACTTCCGGGAGTTTTAAGGCGCTAGCGCATGGGTTAGCCACAAGACTATCAAAATAATTCTCTCATCCCCCATTATCCAAAATATGGATAACCGCTATATAACCCCTTTTCTTGAAACCGATTTTCAATCCCTTCCCGAGCAGAAAAAGTTCAAAGCGGTCAACATAGCGCTTCTAGATCTTATAACCCGTGCGCCGCCCATCTCCTTCCTGCTTAAGGAGGTCATAAGCTATATCACCCACATTAATGACCTAAAAATCTTAAATACCCCCTACCACATCAACCAATTTGAATTTTGGCTGATCCATTTTTCAAACCTCAGTTTTGAAGAAATTAGAAAAGTCCGTGGTAAAATAACGGGGAAATACCTTCCAAGAGATAGCTTCCAGCTCTTTTTTCCCGTAGGCACCCAAAAGATTTTTCGGGGAAGCCACTTTGTAGTCGCCCACCTCTCTCCTGACGTAGATACCACGATTGCCTCTTTTATCAGCTGGCTTGAAGCCTTTTCCACTCCCGTAGGCTCCAGTTTGCATATCTGGAATATACCCAACACTCTTCCTAATTCCCCTGTGATCGGCATCATGAAAGAAATGCTTGGAGAAGAGGCTTTTGATGTCCTTGTGCGAAATAAAAATAGTTTGACTCTCACCGCCCAAGATTTAATTACCCAAGAAGGTTTTCTAAAGCGTCCCGGAAATGTGTTGATCTCCAATCTAGACCATGGCCTTTCTGACAGGGCGATCATTTTAATCGATGAGGATGGGCATTACGTGGGAGACTGGCGCTCCTCTGATGTTGAGACCGTAAGGCAGGTGATTGTCCTGTTTAAAAGCGCTCTTCGTAATTTTGAAAACCGTTTTTTAATCGGATTGACCCAAACGCTCGGAATTGAAAATCCGATCGTAAGAGATGTTCAAGATTTTTTACAAAAGACCTTTTTAACTCAGGTAGGACGAGAAGACCTCACTGAAATTGAAAGCAAGTGGCTTGATGATACTCTAAAAAAGGTTGTTAACTCAGAGGATGGTATCCAAACCAGTTTTCAGACCCTTTTTGAAAAGCTTCAATTTGAAAATCTCAAATCGCTGTACTCCGAAACCGAAAGCACTTTAAATCATTTCCTCCAAAATCAATCGACACTTAAGCGCACCGATCTCTTTAAAGGGGTGGAGAAACTGATCCAAAGACTAAACGAGGGAATGCATCAAGCAAGAGACTGGATTGAAACCCTTTCTGAGGCCATAAAAATCAAAGAGAAGGTATTGGGACATACCATCCACACCTTAAGCCTCACAAGCGATTTGGAAGAGATTCAATATAAGATGAAGCACTACGACTATCTGACGGTCGTAGTCCCGACATCCAAAGGGCTTTTTCCCTTAGGGATTGTACGCGCGAAAGATATTCGTCTGGATCCTTTAGGAACCGTCTCCCTTAGAGATTTCAGCAACTTTGATGAAGTGAAAATGCCCTCTTACTTAAGTGTAATTAGCGTGATTGATCACCACAAAAGCGATTTTAAAACCTCCGAGCCCTCCTCCATTATGATCGGCGATACCCAATCCTGTAATGTATTGATTGCCGAAATCCTCTTTAAGCTAAACGATCAGGTCTCTTCGAGGGGTCTTAGCCTAGAAACAATCGATCAGGCTCTAAGCGAGCTAAAACCGGACAGTCTCTCTAATCTCTATCGAATTAAAACACTGATTCGCGAAAAAACGGCCCTCACCTCTAGAAAAGAGTTTTTCATTCATCCTGAGCGGGAAAAATTAGACTATCTGCTCTCTCTTTTCGCCATTTTAGATGATACCGATCTTTTGACTAAAGTGACTCCTCGAGATGTTCTCGCCGTAAAAGAGCTGATTAACCGGCTAGTTTCTCTCGAGAAGGGAGAAGTCGTAGATTTAATCGATTTAAGCGATTTGGAAGAAAGCTCTGACTTTGCCCATAAAGCAGCAAGCCGCATCCTTAAAACGTCTGAGATGTATCATCTATATCACAGACTTTTAAGTTTAATGGAGCAGGAGATTGAAGCGGTCTTAACTGAAACCGAAGGGGAAAAATGGGATACCTTATTCAGCGATACCAAAGAGCAAAATGGCATCGCCTCCATTACACAAATCAAACTCTTTGAAGAGAATTTTCGCCATTTCGAGAGGGTCTCCTCGAATGTTAAAAATCATTTTGTCGAAAGGTCCCGGATTAAACACAGCGAAAACCCCTCCCTCGACCTCTTTATTTTCATGCTCTCTACCATTCCCTCGGCAGAGGAGTTAGGAGGAGCTGATGTCGAGCAGTCGCATAAAGATGAGCTGTGGTTTTGGATCCCTGAAAAAGGAGAGGGTCATTTAAGTTATTTCTTGAATGGATTTTCGTATGCCGCAAAGGACATTGAATTTGATTTGACGCTCATCAATGACAAAGAGGAGAGATTAAAGCAGATTTTTTTAGAGAATTTAAAACCGTCGTCTATACGGGCGGTTTTAGATAGTAAAGTTCAGGGAGCTTTAGCTTGTCTGAGCTATTCTCCCGGTCTTATCAACTCCCGTAAGACGATGATAAGTCCTTATCTTCCTAAGTTATAATTACTCAGAAAGTTTAGTGCCGTTCTCTTCTAAGATTTCGAGATTTACTCGAATCCCGTTTCTTGAAGCAACTGACATAAGGAGGGTTCTGATGGCGTTGATCGTCTTCCCCTTTTTACCGATGATTTTGCCGATATCTGATTTCTCAACCGATAACTCAATAATTAAGGTTTGAGTTCCGCCGATTTCATTAATCTTTACCTTATCGGGGTGATCGACCAAATTCTTGACGATGTACGCGACGAATTCTTTCATTGTTCGTTCCTTTAGGATGAAAACTCTAATTCTGACTCTACTGATCCGCCGAATATTTGACTAGTCATAAAAAGTGTTTACTTTTCAATTAAAATGGTGACAGGACCGTCGTTTATCAGGTTAATTTGCATCTCGGCACCGAAAGTCCCTGTCTCAACTAAAACCCCTTTTTGACGAAACATTTCAATAAATTTTTCGTATAAAGGTATCGCTTGATCCGGTTTCATGGCTTCTAAAAAATCGGGACGCCTCCCCCCATTCACATTAGCGTACAGGGTAAATTGGCTAACGATCAGCAAAGAGCCCTTCACTTGGGATATGTCTAGATTCATCTTCCCGTTTTCATCGGAAAAAACCCTTAAGTTTAGAATTTTTTCTACCATCCAACTTAATTTTGACTCGTCATCGTCTCGATGAAAGCCGATGAGCACAACAAATCCTTTTTCAATTTGTCCCACCACTTCATGATTGATTCGAACGGAGGCTTGAAGAGACCTTTGAAGAACGGCTTTCATAGAAACTCTTTGGGTAAAGGAGCTTCAAGTTGAAGCTCTTTTTGAGTAAATGGGTGGATAAACTTCAATCTATACGCATGAAGATAAGGGGTTATAGCTTTGTATTTTTCATTAACCTTATCGAATCCATACACCTTGTCTCCCAATACCGGAGTCTTTAAATACTGGAGGTGAACCCGAATTTGGTGAGTTCTGCCGGTTTCAATCACGCAGCTCACATGAGCTAAATCCCCTTTCTTTTCGATCACTTTGATCTCGGTGATCGCTTTTTTTCCTTTTTCGGAAACAACCGCCATCTCTTGCCTTTTTTTGGGGTTTCTTCCAATAAGAGTTTCAACTCTTCCTTCAGGGGGCGAGCCAATCGTTATCGCTCTATACTCTTTAAAGATCGCTCGACTAGAAAAAAGAGCCACCATTTTGCGTTGAGCCTCTGTCGTTTTCGCGCCAATCAAAAGGCCCGTTGTATCCTTGTCCAAACGATGAACGATGCCGGGCCTTAAAGTTCCGTCTTTTTCTACATGCGAGTGATAAATCAGAGCATTTACAAAAGTGCCGGTCCAATTTCCCGGCGCCGGATGGACGACCATGTTTTTGGGTTTGTTGACGACAAGCAAATGCTCATCTTCATACACAATATCGAGCGGTATATTTTCAGGCTGAATATCGGAGGGCTCACTTAAAGCGAAGAACACCTCGACAAGATCTCCTTCTGCAACCAATACCCTTTTCTTGGATGGAGCTCCATTGACAAGAACGAGATCTTGTTCGATCAAGCGGGCAAAATAGGACCTTGAAAAATGGGGGGAGTATCTCACGCTTAAGAACTTATCAAGTCTCTCACCCGCCTCGGCAGAGGTGACTTCAAACGATTCTGTATCAATCTCGGGATTCATTCAAAGAAAGGATGAGCTTTAAAGGGTTTTCCCTTAAATCATACTTCGGGTCGATCTTTTTTAAAAGACTTATAATAAATGCTTTCTGAAGAGAGAGCTCTTCTAGCGTCAAAGGATGAGAGATCCATTTGCCGATATAGCCTTCATGATCTTCAATTAAGTGATCATCTAGATAAATAGAGAGATCTCTCAAATCAATTTTTGGAGTGCCTAAGAAGATCGCCGGCCTACCGATCATTTTTTCTGGCTTCTTGCAGTATTTCCTTGATACGCTCCTGATGGTGCTTCATCTCATTGCAAATTTTCATCGCAATCGATTCAAGCATTTTTTGATAAACCTCGGGAGCCTTATTTTTGAGGTCCTCCATGCTATTTATAGAGGTCGATGTACTATAGTTGGATGAACCTGAAGCAGCTGTTTTGGATGCACTCTCCGTAGAGGCTTGAGTTGCACTCCCTGCAGAAACCGGGCTTGTAGAACTAGTATTATCTTGAGCCATTTTTAGTCCTTCTAGACATTATTATAGCATAGTTCAGATTATTTATTTTCCAAACCCTGTAATTAGTCTTTTTTTGCGTCCTCGATTCTTTTTACTTGGGATAAATACCTCGAGAGGAAACGAACCTTGGACATAAGGCTCTAAACCCCAGTCCAAATGCCCGGACTTGAACTCGGATCCAAAAGGGGGAGGAATTGGCATGCAGACACCTCAAAATTAATTAGACTCTTAATTTTATATTATAATTATGTGAATTAATAACAAACATTAAGATTTTATTAATTTAATAAAACGTCCAACGAATGGCTTATATCCTCAAAATTAAAGCCTCGCCTTAAGAGATAGGCGATAAGTTTTTGCCTATCATAGGGAAGCCCTTTCGTTTTCTTTTGAATGGCAATCTGCAGCGCCTCTTGGGAAGATTCTACCCTGGCTCTTATCCCTTTCTGATATAACTTTCCATTGGAGGCACGAGCCCCTCTCCCTTTTAGAATTTCTGTTTGACGGAAGTTCTTTAGCCACTCTTCGTCGTTTAGATAACCTAAACGGATAAATTCGGGAATAAGATGAGAGGCCTCATCCTCAAACTCTTTTCGTTTAAGGTAGGCCTCCAATTCTTTTGAGTGGCACGCTCTTCTTGAAAGGTAGCGTATAGCAAGCGCTCTTGCTTTAGCTAGGTTTTGCAAGGGGTGTAACCTTTTTAACCTGCTGAGTCGCGATTCGAATACCTTTGGCTTGAACCCCTTTTACGAGAACCGAGGCGATTCTAAACTGCAAATTATTCACTTTCTGCTTAGCTTTCGGAATGAATTGCACATCGACTATCGGATCAGGGTCGGTGGTCATGTATTCAAGCTGGGAATCTTCGTCTAAAAAGTTGTATGTCTTATCGAGAATAAATTTATCGACAATAAAACGTTTGGCATAGGCCTGATTGGTTTCAGTATTTTTGTAGACGATATTCATCACCGTCTTTTTATCAGCAGCTCCCACATAGATCACTTTTCTTCCATCTTGGTTGAGATACTGTTTTTCAGGGATGTTAATAACCTGATAAGTGCCGTCTTTATACATCACTAACAGCTTATCAAAATTGGTGCACTCGATAAAAACGGGGCCTGGCACCTTCGTTCCGATAAATCCGCCTTGGGGATCAAAGCCCACTTTGATTTGCTTGGTCGCAATCGCGCGTTTATCGAGCTCTTCAATCTCTTGAATGACGGTTTTTCTGGGGTATTGCTTCCCATACTTTTGAATCAGCTTCTTCAAGTAATTAATCGTATACTTTTTGACCGATTTCAAATTTCTCTCGACTTCTGCCAAAAGCTCTTGAAGGGCTACAATCTCATCCTGATTCTTTTCGATATCGAATCGTGAGATGCGACGGATAGGAATTTGCAGCAACTTCTCGCGGTCATCGTGAGTCGGAACCCGTATAAGTTGTTTATGGAAAGGTTTTAATGAATCTGCGATCGCTTCATGGATGCCTTCAAGCGATTTGACTGTTTCAATTTTTTTATAAAGTCTGTTTTCGATAAAGATCTGCTCAAGAGTTTTATAAAAAATCTTTTCGAGAATTCGGTCACGCTCAATTTCAAGCTCCCTTTTAAGATAGGAGATGAGTTTTTCGGTATGGAATTCTAAAATCTGATGTACATCTGTTTCCCATGGCTGATTATCTTTAATGACGATAACCTGTGAATTGAGGGCGACTTCGCAATCGGTATAGGCGTAGAGTGCTTTTATCACATCCTCAGCATACTGTCCGCGAGGAAGTTTAATCTCGATTTCCACTTTCTGAGCGGTGTAATCATTAATCGCGTCGATTTTGATTTTACCTCTCTTCGCCGCTTCATCGATCGAGCGGATCAGATTTTCTGTGGTAGTGCCATAGCAAATTTCCCTTATAACAAGGGTTTTAGGATCGACAATATCGATCTTCGCTCTCAGTTTAACTTTTCCTCTGCCTTTATCGTAGCCGGAGGCATCCATAATACCTGCAGTCGGAAAGTCAGGCAATAAGGTGTAGGAGTTTCCTTCCAAAATGGCGATTTCAGCCTCTAGAAGCTCTTTAAAATTATGGGGAAGAATATGAGTCGACATTCCCACTGCAATTCCGTCTGCTCCTTGCATCAGAAGAAGGGGTATTTTGGCAGGGAGTACCACAGGCTCTTGATTTCTTCCGTCATAAGAGGGAACTGTTTCGGTTAAATCGGGGTTGAACATGGTTTCTCGAGCAAGCTCGGATAACCTGGTTTCGATATAACGAGCTGCAGCGGAAGGATCGCCGGTAAAAATGTTACCGAAATTACCTTGCTGATCCAGAAGAAAGCCTTTATTAGAAAGGTTTACGAGAGCTTCATAGATCGGCGCATCACCGTGCGGGTGAAATTGCATCGTCTGCCCCACAACGTTTGCCACTTTATGGAGCTTCTCATCGTGCATCCGATAAACGGTTTCAAGGATACGCCTTTGCACAGGCTTTAAACCATCCACCACGTTCGGAATGGCACGGTCTAGGATCACATAAGAGGCATATTGAAGGAAGTAATCCTTCATTTGGTGTTTAAGATCATCCATGATGAATCTCCTGGAGCTCTTTCAACTCCTCCTCTTCGCTGACTAAATTGGTCATAATAAAGGCTTTTCTCTCGGGTGTATTCTTACCCATATAAAATTCAAGTGTCGTTTTAATTTCGGAAAACATACCGATGCTAACGGGACGGAGGCGAATTTCTTTTCCGATAAATTTCTTAAACTCATCCGGAGATATCTCGCCAAGTCCTTTAAACCGGGTAATTTCAACCCCCTTTTTCAATTCCTTAATCGCCTTATCCCGCTCTTCTTCGGAGTAGCAATAAAGTGTTTTTTCCTTGTTACGCACCTTGAAAAGCGGGGTTTCCAAAATATAAAGATGGCCGTTTAGAACAAGGCCTTCAAAATAGGTCAAAAAGAAGGTGATCAGCAAATTGCGGATATGCATGCCGTCGACGTCGGCATCGGTAGCAAGAATCACTTTATTGTATCTTAGCGAAGCTACGTCATCCTCAATATTCAAAGCGCTCATCAAATTGAACATCTCTTCGTTTTTATAAAGCTGATCAAGCTTCATTCCATGGACGTTCAAAGGTTTTCCTCGAAGAGAGAAAACGGCTTGGGTAAAAGGATCTCTTGAAGCTACAATCGATGCGGAAGCCGACTCTCCCTCGGTTAAGAAGATCATCGATTTGTCCCCTTCCTTAGAGCCATCTCCAAAGTGATATTTGCAATCGCGCAATTTAGGGATTTTAAAGGAGATTTTCTTCTGTTTTTCCTTCGCCTCTTTTTTGACCGCCGCAAGCTCTTTTCTAAGCTTTTCGTTAAATACGATTCGATCGATGATTTTATTGGCCGTTTCTGGATTTTTATAGAGAAGCTTTTGAACCTCTTCTTTTACCTCTTGAACAACCTGAGCACGGATTTCGGTGTTTGAAAGTTTGTTTTTGGTCTGGGACTCAAACATGGGGTCTTTTACTTTTACAAGAATAGTCCCGACGATCCCTTCTCGAACATCGACTCCTTGAAAATTCTTTTTGGCGAATTCGTTGACCCCTTTTAAAATTCCTTCTCTAAAAGCGGATAAATGAGTGCCCCCATCTTGGGTATACTGTCCATTCACGAATGAGAAATAACTTTCGCCATAGCTTGAGGTATGCAAAAAAGCAAACTCTAAATTTTTTCCCCGATAGTGAAGAGGTTCATACAATCTATCATCGGTAACCTCTTCATTTAATAGATCTAAAAGCCCATTTTCAGATTTAATCTCTTCCCCGTTAAAAACAAGGGTAAGGCCCGTATTTAGATAAGAATAATGCTTTAGCCGTCGAATGATATATTCGCTTTGAAATTTATACTTTTTGAAAATTTCAGGATCGGGGGTAAACTCCACATAGGTCCCATCTTCTTCTTTGGTCTTTCCCTTCTTCTGACCTAAGAGCTTCCCCTTTTCAAAATTAGCCTCTAAGTATTCCCCTTCTCGAAAGCTTTTCACCATGAAATGGGATGAAAGAGCATTTACAGCTTTCGTGCCGACTCCATTTAAACCGACTGAAAATTGGAACACGTCGTCATTATATTTTGCTCCCGTATTGATTTGGCTCACACAATCAATCACTTTGCCAAGCGGGATTCCACGTCCGAAATCGCGTACAGTGATTAAAGGGGTATTAGGATCTAATTCAATGATGATTTTTTTCCCATGCTTCATGATAAATTCATCGACGCTATTGTCAATGACCTCTTTCAGCATGATATAAATCCCATCGTCCGGGTGAGACCCGTCGCCTAAGCGTCCGATGTACATCCCTGATCTTAATCGAATGTGAGATAGCGCATCGAGCGTCTTTACTGTGCTTTCGTCGTACTGTTTTGCCATAATGGGTTTTAGTCTATCACGATTGGATTTTTTTTATAAACACTGTCAAAAATCTATTTAACAGCTAACACTTCACGATTTTTTATATTATGATCATTAATTTTTTGCGAAATCCAAACTAAATTCTTTTTTATCTGCTCTCTCACATTTTCCGGTAATTCAGATCTGCTAAGCAATAGATGGGACGCTAAATAAGACTCTTCATATTTTTGAACCCAGTAACTTGCGATAGAATACTCAAACAAAAGGCCCCAATCATAAATCCATTTTTCCACAAATAACACATCTTGAGAAAGTTGAGTAAAAGCCCCTTGTTTTGACCATTCATAAGCTTGATCCATGTTGCCATTCAATCGCTCTTTTAAGGAAAGATAATAAAGAGGCTCTATTCTTGAAGGGCGATAAAAGTAAGCTTCTTTGAGATAAAAATTATCCCCCTCTCCCATTAATCCGAGCTGATACTTGGACCAAAAAATCTCCTCCTCCCATCCCCCTAATGCAATTCTTTTTAAGTAAGCCTCCTTCGCCTTTTCATAATTTCCCGCGTCTTTATAGCTTTGGGCCAAGTAAAATTGAGTACGGGTATCCTTCGGATTTTTAAGGAGCGCAAGCTCCATTAACTCAGCATCCTTTTGGTATTTTAGGGGGTCTTTGGATCGCGCACCGTCTGTTCTTACAAAATCAACAAGCCCTGCTATTTTACCGAACGTTTTCGCTTGAGAAGCGACGACTACTTCATGTAAAACACCCACCCACTTCCAATCCAGACTCGATTTGATTAGCTGGTTTCTGAAGTAAATAGTCCCTCCGAATTCAGTTGTGATGTAGTAAAAGTCCCGATCTAGCACTGGCCATTTAAAATCATTTTGATATTCAAAAGTCTCATCCGCATCTATAAACAAAATATAATCACTTTTACCTTTCGCAAGATCTAAAGCTTCGTTTCGATTATGTTCAAAATCGACCCACTTTCTCTCATGCAGCTCTCCAGGTATATCTTTGAGAATATTTTTAATCAGCTCGATTGTTTTGTCTGTAGATCCTGTATCTACGATGACCCAGTAATCAATCAGAGGCTTCGCTTTTGTCAAACACCTTTCAATGACATCTTGTTCATTTTTAACAATCATATTGAGACAGACCGTCTCTCTAGAAGAGAGCTCTGTGAATAATACGAGAGCGAATAGGACAAACTTCAACATAATTTCATTTTTTTAAAATTTGCTTGATTAATAATCGACTTATTAAATATCAGCAAGTGTGTAATGATTTTTACCTTTGAGAAAGTCCTTACGCTATTTTTGTATTATTTTTTAAGCTTTGCTCTTCAAGCGGAAGAGCCTCTCTTGCACCTCGCAAAAGGTCCAATTTTTTACTTTTCATCAGACGGCCTTGAGATCGCCTCATGCAATGAATCCAATGAAACCTTGGATGAATACTTCACCTTTGAATATTGCCAGACTACGCAAAACATAGTCGGAAGACACTACTTAAATCTATCGCTCCATGACGCGAAGATATTCCAGGTCATCCCACAAGATGAGGGGTACTCCGAATTAATCGGCGATTCTTTCCGAACCAATTCTCCAAGTGAACTTGAGCAGTTCGTAAACCGTCCAGGCTTCAAGGAGTCTCTTTTCACCCTTCTTTATGAAAAAATCAAATGCGGTGATAAACCCTCCCAAGGTCCCACAGGGCCTACAGGACCCACAGGACCTACCGGAGCCGCAGGAACGGATGGCATCAACGGCTCGACCGGAGCCACGGGTGCCACCGGGACAACCGGTGCCACAGGCGCAACAGGCCCCGAGGGAGCCATCGGCCCCACAGGACCCACAGGACCTACCGGAGCCGCAGGAACGGATGGCATCAACGGCTCGACCGGAG
>CAYWQX010000005.1:0-15608 GCA_964460985.1 uncultured bacterium | reverse complement strand
GACCTACCGGAGCCGCAGGAACGGATGGCATCAACGGCTCGACCGGAGCCACGGGCGCCACCGGGACAACCGGAGGCACAGGCGCAACAGGCCCCGAGGGAGCCATCGGCCCCACAGGGCCCACAGGACCTACCGGAGCCGCAGGAACGGATGGCATCAACGGCTCGACCGGAGCCACGGGTGCCACCGGGACAACCGGTGCCACAGGCGCAACAGGCCCCGAGGGAGCCATCGGCCCCACAGGACCCACAGGACCTACCGGAGCCGCAGGAACGGATGGCATCAACGGCTCGACCGGAGCCACGGGCGCCACCGGGACAACCGGTGCCACAGGTGCAACCGGAGCTACCGGAGACGCGGGAACGAGTGCTACTTTGAGTCACTTAAGCAATTACAACAACTCTGGTTTATCTATTACAGTGGGGGTCGGAAATCCGGTTGCATTCAATCAAACGGCTGTAGTTGGAGGAACTGCCATCACTCAAACTAACACTACAACCTTTACATTCAACAGTACGGGAAATTATTTTGTAGAGTTCGTGGGGATGACAACCTCTCTCTCTCTTCTAGGTGGTTTTGAATTCCAATTGAATGGAGTTGCAGTTGGACCTCGCGCCGTACTCATATCAGGCGGAATTCCCTTAGTGATTCAAACTATCGTTCCTGTCACGAGCGCCTCATCTACACTACGTGTCGTTAACACAGGACTTGCGATTACTCTCGCAAGCGGAAACGCAGCTAGCATTTCCATCATTAAACTGAACTAACGTTTGCCGTTTTTCTAAATAATATGTTATGAGTTCGTACTTATGGCTGATTTATTTGAAAATAAAGTTGTCTTGATCACGGGTGGAACAGGAAGTTTTGGCCGAGCTTTCGCCAAAAGATTGATCCAAGAGGACAAGGTCGCCAAAGTAATTATTCTGTCTCGCGATGAATGGAAGCAGTGGGACATGAAAACGAATGATCCCCTCTTTGGATCATCTAAAATGCGCTATTTTTTGGGAGACGTACGGGATAAAGAGCGTCTGTTGAGAGCTTTTAATGAAGTGGATTATGTGATTCATGCGGCGGCTTTGAAACAAGTGCCGGTAGCAGAATACAATCCCACTGAATTCGTTAAAACGAATATTAATGGGGCGATGAATGTCATCGACGCAGCCATTCAAGCAGGGGTTGAAAAGGTCATCGCCCTTTCGACTGATAAAGCAGTCAATCCTGTTAATCTCTATGGAGCAACTAAGCTCTGCTCCGATAAACTCTTCATTGCAGGGCAGTCTTACGTAGGCTCTCGAAGCTATCCTTTATTCAGTGTCGTTCGCTATGGAAATGTGGCAGGAAGCCGCGGATCGATTGTTCCGTTTTGGAGTAAACTCATCAAAGAGGGCGTTAAAAACCTCCCTTTAACCGATTCACGTATGACAAGGTTCTGGATCACACTGGAAGAATCGGTAGATCTTGTCATCAAAGCCTTAATTCAAGGACAAGGATCTGAGGTATTCATTCCGAAAATTCCAAGTTTCAAAATTACTGACCTGTTAGAAGCTATGGCTCCAGGATCTAAACCGGATATCATCGGAATTCGTGAAGGAGAAAAAATTCACGAGCTTATGATTCCAAGCGATGAGGCGAGACATACGCTTGAATTTGATGATCACTATGTCATAATACCCGAGCATTTTTCTCATAATCCAAAACTTCTTACGAAATTCCTCAATGGAAGAACCTGCAAAACACTCCCCGATGGTTTTGCTTACACTTCAGGAACGAATTCAGATTGGCTCACCGTATCACAACTTCAAAGTCTTGTTCAGCCATTTTTGAGGAGTTAAGAGTCCATGCAGGTTGGCGTGATCGGAATCAACCATAAGCTTGCCGATTTAAAGCTAAGGGAGCTACTAGCCAAGGCTTGCGAAAAAAGATTTCGGTCTATCCTTTATCCCAACTATTATCATATTTTACTCTCCACATGTAATCGTACAGAGATCTACTTTTCTTCCTCCGATTTATCGGGCACGCACTCGCTCATTCTGGAGGTCTTAAGAGATGAAGTGGAAGAGGATTTTGATCACCAGCTCTATTCCTTTTTTGGGCATGATTGCTTCAACCATCTTTCCAAGGTGACTGCAGGTCTTGATTCGGCATGTGTGGCAGAAACGGAAATCCAGGGACAAGTCAAGAATGCCTATGAGCAGACCAAAAACAGCTCCCTCTCTTTCGACCTCCATTTTCTTTTCCAGAAATCGCTTGGCATCGGCAAGCAAGTCCGCTCGAATTTGAATATTCCTAAGGGAATCCCCGATTTTGAGGATGCAGTGTATGAAATCGCCATTCAGCATCTACCCGATATCAGACAAGCTAAAATTCTTTTTGTTGGAGCGTCGACTATCAACCGGAAATTGATGGATCACTTTTCATCGAAACAACTTACCCAAGTTTTTGTCTATTCCAAATCTAGACAAACCTGCCAAGCGTTCATCGAGGAGAGGCTAGATCAATGGGAGAACTATGATCTTGTGATCTTTGGATCTAAATCGACAAATTATCTTATTGATACAGCCAATTTTTCCTCCCAAAAGCTTGTCTTTGATTTAAGCGTTCCAAGAAATGTAGACCCGCGACTTGCAATGACGCTGACTTTATATAACATTGACGATGTGCACCAGCATTTGAATATACGCCGTGACAAGCTCAATTATTTGCTGAAGGAAGCCGATTTACTCATCGAGACTTTAACAAAAAGACATTTCGAAATTTTCCAGCAAAAGCAAGACATGAAACTGAAACAAACCGCTTTAATCGCTTGAAATCGGAAGTTTGTATTCGTTGAGTTTATTTCTAAGGGTTCTAATCGAAATTCCAAGCGTCGCGGCCGTTTTCGTGCGATTCATATTATTCGCCTCTAGAGTCTCTACAATTAACTGCTTTTCGAGCTCTTGGAGAGTCACCCCGATGGGAACCGTGATCATTTTGCTTTGGGTCTGAGTGTGTTTATCAGAAGAAAGCATCACCTCATTGTTCAAATAAAGATGATCGGGTTGAATCTCCTTTTCAGGCTCTACTACAACTGCTCTTTCTATAATATTTGAAAGCTCTCGCACATTTCCCGGCCACGTGTAATTTTTGAGTTTTTGGATAGAGGCAGAAGATAATTTTTTTGAATCGACATGGTTTTCCTGGCAGGCTTTCGCAAGAAAATGCTCGGCTAGAGGAAGGATGTCTTCCGGGCGCTCCCTCAAAGGGGGAAGATGGATGGGCACTACATTTAGACGATAGTAAAGATCTTCTCTTAACGCTTTTTCCTGTATGGCGTGTCTGATATCTCTATTCGTAGTAGAGATTATTCGAACATCCACTTTGATCGGCTTGACACCTCCCACCCGTTCAAATTCTTGCTCCTGAATCGCTCTTAAAAGCTTGGGCTGGAGAGTAATCGGAACTTCTGTGATCTCATCTAAAAGAAGCGTGCCTTGATTGGCAAGTTCAAACCTTCCAAGCCTTTTGCCGATGGCGCCGGTAAAAGAACCTTTCTCATGTCCGAAAAATTCCGACTCAATCAAGGTTTCAGGAATGGCTGCGCAGTTTACTTTGATAAAGGGTTTATTTTGTCTGAGAGAATTATAATGAATCGCATGGGCAACCACCTCTTTCCCCGTACCCGATTCACCGTGAATCAGGACGTTGGCATTCGATTTTGCAATCTGAAGCACCTCTTTCAAAATCTTTTCCATGGAGGGGCTTTTCGCAATCATCTCATGGGCTTGAATCCCTTGAACATTTTGACGAAGATAGGCGTTTTCGTTGACGAGCGACTGGTGCTCGTCAGCTTTTTCAATCACAGCTTCAATCGTGTCAGGAGAAAAAGGCTTAATTAAATAATTAAAAGCTCCGAGCCGCATCGCTTCAACTGCATTTTCAATGCTTCCGAAGGCGGTAATAACAATCACCAAGGTCGCAGGGGATATCTCCCTTACCTTTTTAATGATGTCAATCCCGGTAAGATCGGGCATCCGCATGTCGGTAATGACTAAATCATAGATATTTTCTTTTAAAAGCTGAACGGCGCGAAGTCCATTTTCAGCCGTTGTGACATCCAGATTTCTTCTTCTTAGAGTTTCGCTTAAAAAATTTCTGACTAACGCTTCATCATCAACAATCAGGATTTTTTCGATTGCCATTTATAATCCTTGCATTGGGATAATTACTGTAAAAACCGTACCGACTTTCTCATCGGACACTAATTTAATGGTGCCTCCATGCGCTCGAACCACTTTATGCACCTCTGCCAATCCAAATCCATTGCCGTTTGCCTTCGTCGTAAAAAAAGGAGAGAACACTTTTTCCTGAATTTCTTTCGGGATCCCGATACCGGTATCTGCTACTTCAAGCACCGCTTCATTCGGAGTTTTTTTAGTGGTGATTGTGATCGTTCCCCCCTTTGGCATCGCCTGGCAGCTATTAACCAAAAGATTTAACAAAGCTCCTTTTAATAAAGCAAAATCGGCTTGAACCGTAACTGGGCTCTCGGGAAGTTTTAAGATAATTCTTGGCTGGGGCTCAATATTGCAGTCCAGTTTAATAAAATTTTGAGCATCATGCACAAGTTCGTTTAAATCAATCAGCTCAAAATGGGGCATGACAGGCCTTGAATAGTTGAGGACCTGCGTAACCAGGCGATTCAAGTGGTCGGTTCCCTCTATGATATAGTCCGCCATCTTGGCTTGTTCGGGAAGATCCTTTAAATCCCTCTTTAATAAGGAGGCAAATCCTTTGATTCCCCCTAGAGGATTTCTAATTTCATGCGCCACTTGCGCCGCCATTTCCCCCAGCTCTTGCATCCGGTCGTTTCGATTGGCAATCAGCTCCAATACCTTCAAACGGGTCACATCGCGCATTAAAACAATTAATCCGTCAGCTCCATTTAAGCTGCATTCAACCTCATAAAAGCGCTCTTTCTCTTTTCCGATAGTCACCCTCGTAAATGGGTAGGCGATTTTGGAAATCAGAGCCTCCTTCATCGAAAAACCAAAAAACTTGTCAGGGAAAAGGGCGTCGTATCTTTTGCCTTCCACCTCTTTTTTAGATTTACCCAAAATCGCTTCAAAAGCTTCGTTGAAAGTCGTGATGGTCCCATCGAACTTGATATACATAAGTCCTTGAGAAATATGGCTTAAGATGCTTCCTAGGTATCCCGATAGACGATTAAGCTCCTCTACTTTTGATTCAAGCTGATGGTTCGTTTTATCAAGCTCGATGTTAACTTTTCCGAACTCATCCTTCAGCTCTTTATAAGCCACCTCCAGCCGGGATGTTTCCTGGCAAAACAGCTCAAAGGCCTGCAGAAGGGCATCTATCCGCTCTTCCGGAGTCTTGCCATGTTTTGCTTCCTGAGCCTTCTCTTCTAGGTGGTTGTATGTCATAATCAAAATTTAATTTATGAGCCGATCTATTGCAAGGGAAAGAGAGAAAAAAATGCCTACCCCCCTCCCATCACTTCAAGGATCTCCAATTTCTCCGCGCTCTTAATTGACTAAAGAGAGATCCATCTCTTGCGAGAAATTGACAAGTATGAAATAATCTCCATTCATCATTAGTGAGTTATTAGGAGAATCAATGGCTCGATATACAGGGAACAAAAACCGGATCGCCCGTCGTTTTGGAGCAAACATTTTTGGCCGCACCCGCAATCCTCTTTTGCATAAAGCAAATCCCCCAGGTCAACACGGAGCACGTAAAAAGAAAAAATCTGATTACGGCTTAATGCTTGAAGAAAAGCAAAAATTAAAAGCTATCTACGGAATGATCAGCGAAAAACAACTCGTTCGCTACTTCAAAGAAGCTCAACAAAAAGAAGAAAATACAGCTAACTTGCTCGCTGCAATGCTTGAGTGCCGTCTAGACGTCATCGTCTACAGACTTAAATTTGCACCTACTATTTTTGCAGCTCAGCAGCTCGTATCCCACGGCCACGTACACGTTAATGGCAAGAAAGTAGACCGCCGTTCTTTCCAAGTACTCCCCGGCATGGAAGTTTCGATCCGCGAAAAATCCAAAGACATGAAAATCATTAAGGAAGCGATTGATAATCCAAGCCGCTCCATCCCTGAATATCTTCAGTCCGAAGGACTTACCGGCAAACTCATGGCAAGACCGCTCCCAGAGCAAATGCCGTGGCCGCTCGAAATCAATATCCATGATATCTGCGACTTCCTTGCGCACAACAACTAATTAATTGAAATTGATTCTCAAACCCTTTATAATAGTAATATTATAAAGGGTTTTTATCTTGTCTGAACGTTTTTTCTTTATTTTATTATTAGTTATAGGAAGCTTAGGCCCCTTCGCAGCTGATAGCTACCTTGCCTCTATGCCCGCGATGGGTGATGCGTTCCAGGCAAGCGAAAATCAGATGCAATTAACCCTTTCTATCTATTTTTTGGGGTATGCCCTTCCTCAAATTTTTTACGGTCCTCTATCCGATAAAATCGGACGGCGAAAAACTATTTTAACCGGGTTTTGCATCTCCCTTTTCGGCAGTTTTATGGTAGCCTTTGCTCCCACCATCCACTGGCTTCTCGCCGGGAGGTTGATTCAAGGTCTTGGGGTGGCAGGGCAAGGAGCTTTGTTTAGAACGATTTTGAGAGATCGCTATCAAGGAACTGAGCTGGCACGAGTCGGAGCGATTGTCGGTATGTTTTTTTCCTTTCTTCCCGCCATAGCCCCTGTTATCGGCGGCTTAGTCCAGCAATACTTAGGCTGGGAAGCCAATATGTACCTATTTGTTCTTTTAAATACGGCAGTGATTGGCATCACCTACAAATATTTTCCGGAAACTGCCCCTAGTTTGAACCATCGAGCGCTTCACCTCGATCAATTTATCAAAAATTATACCCTTTTACTTTCTTCTCCCGCTTTTATCGGCTATGCGCTCGCTTCAGGCTCTGCCTTTTCAGGCATTATCGCCTATTTCACGATCAGTCCCTATCTCTTGCAGGAGCATTTAGGCTTAACTCCTCTACAATATGGATTAAGCTCTGTAACGATTGCACTTGGATTACTGTGCGGACACTTTGTAAACTCTCGTCTCGTTGTAAAATTAGGCGTCCGAACGATGATTCAATGGGGATTTAGACTGATGCTAGGCGGGGGAACCCTTCTCATGCTCCTTCTATTTTTCTTTCCTTTAAGCATCATTATCCTTCTCCCAACGGTATTTTTGTATATCATTGGAGCTGCGATCGTCTTTGGAAATAGCACAGCCGGCGCTTTTCAACCGTTTTCTAAAATTGCAGGGGCAGCGGGGGCTATGTTTGGGACTTTGCAAATCTTATTTACAGCGGCAGTCTCAGCTCTTGTCGCAATGGAGACTTCCCCGAATCAAGAGTGGCTTATCGCGATAACCTTTTTTATGCTAGGGCTTTTTGCTTATACCAGCTACTTCTTCTTAATTCGTAAAAAAGAAATAGCACATTCACCACACTAGATAAAGAAGTGGCATAAGCGACACTTTCAGGACCCATCTTTAATCCAAAAATGGCAATGCTATTAAAAATAGTGTTCGCGATAACCGCTAAAACCGCCCCTTTAGCCGGTGTTTTATAGTCTTTTCTCGCGAAGAAGGCGGGGGCCAAAATAAGCACCCATGTTTGAAAAAGAAGACCGATCCCATACCCCCACAAACAGGCGGTTGTTCCTTGTATCGATTCCTGGCTAAAATCTCCGTAGCCAAAAGCAAGCGTTACCCCCCAAGTTCCAAGCAGGAAAATGAGAAGGGTGATCGGAACCATTAAGTAAGACGATTTGACCAAGGCTGTCTTTAAAAACAGATTAAATCGAGGGGAGTCGCCCTCTTTTACTGCGCGCGCCAATGGCGGCAAAAGAGCCCCCGATAAAGCAATGCCAAACAATGCCAAGGGCACCTGCTCGATTCTAATTGCAAACCAGAGCCATGCAGGCCCTTCAGGATGGGCGACCCTTGCAAAAAGAGGATCTAAGGCCGAGTTGATTTGAGTGGCGATAATTCCGAGATTCGCTAAAAACAGTGGTTTCCACAGATTTTTAACCTGTTCGGATCGCAGATTAAAGGAAAACCATTTTCCCTGAATGATGCGGTGGACTTTCGGAACGGTCACAAGCCACTGCCCCAAGCAGGCAAAAGTGATCGCGATGGAAAGCCACATCATAGCCTGACTTAGCGGAGTGTTCATCAAAAGAAGCGCTGTGATAATCCAAACCAGGTTAAAGGCGACCGGAGCTACACTCGGCGTAAAAAAACTTTTTTCACACTCTAAAAGACCGGTGTTCAGTCCATATAGGCAGATGAACACAAGGCCCGGCATCATCAACAAAGTTAAAGAGAGGATTTCACTCTCTATCCAAAAGCTAAAAAGCCAAAGGGCTCCCATAATTAGGGTGGTTAAAGCCACAAGAATCATAAAAAGCCAGACATTCAAATCTATAAAAAATTGTTTGGCTTTCTCAGGATTTTCCTTTTTAAGTTCCTCATAATGGGGAATGAAAGCGGTCTGTAATCCCCCTTCACCCAAAAGCCTTCTCGGAACATGGCTCAACCTAAAAGCGGTGAAAAAAGCAGCCAGGGGAGCTGCCGTTCCGAAACTAAAGGCAAGGCTTAAATCCCTAAGGTAGCCTGTGACACGGCTGATCAAAGTCCCTGAGAAAAACTTGGCTGCCGATTTGAAGATCGTCGAATTTGAATCCATAATGCTATACGTGGTAGGATATCCTTCGTTTTCCAAATCAGCAAGGTCTTTCAATGAAGCCCCAGGATTTATTAATTGGAGCCCATACCTCCGCGGCAGGAGGAGTTCATAATGCCCTTATAGAAGGGGTAAAAATCGGAGCTTCCACCGTTCAGCTTTTTACAAGCAATCAAAAGCAGTGGAAAGGGAAGCAATTTTCCGATGAAGAGGTGGATCTTTGGTTTAAAACCCTCCAAGAAACCGGCCTCAAAAAAATTATGAGCCACGATAGCTACCTCATTAATTTAGGCGCTCCCGATCCTGAAATTCTCACTAAAAGCCGTCAAGCTTTTAAGGATGAAATCGACCGATGCCTTAAGCTTAAAATTAGCTACCTCAATTTTCATCCCGGATCGGCCCTCAAATCAAATATCACCGAATGCCTTGATCTCATCGTAGAGAGCCTTCTTGAAAATGAAAAAAGGATGCAGGACAGCGATCTCAGATTGATCATAGAATCGACGGCCGGTCAAGGCTCTGCGATTGGTGCAACTTTCGAGGAGCTGGGCTACCTTATCGATCGAACCCATAAAAAACTCCCCATGGGCATTTGCCTCGATACCTGCCACCTCTTTGCCGCAGGATATGATATCAGAACTAAAGAGGGCTGGGATAAAGTTTTAAAGGACTTCGATAAGATAGTGGGCCTTAAACATCTTTATGCATTCCACCTTAACGACTCTCTCAAACCTTTAGGCTCGCGAGTCGACAGACACGCATTTATCGGGAAAGGGGAGATCGGCTACGAATGCTTTAACTTTTTAGTAAACGACCCAAGAACTAAACACTTGGCCATGTACCTGGAAACTCCAGGAGGCCCTGAAGAATGGGTTAAAGAAATCAAAACGATACGAGAATTCATCCATGCGTAAAAAAATCAAAGAAGTAAAATATAATCGCGAATTAATGGGTCAAGATGTGACCGTCAAGGGCTGGGTTCGTACCGTCCGCAATCAAAAAACCTTCAGCTTTGTCGAATTGAACGACGGCTCTACCCTTTCCAATTTGCAAATCGTTCTAGACCCTAATGTGCCCCGCTACGATTCTCTCATGAATAGCCTGTCTACCGGAGTGTCTGTTTCAGTGGAGGGTAATCTGGTGGAGAGCCCCGGCAAAAACCAGGAGCTTGAACTCCATGCTAAAAAAGTAGAAATCATCGGTAAATGCGATCCAGAAACCTACCCCATGCAAAAAAAGCGCCATACGTTTGAATTTCTTCGAACGATTGCGCATTTAAGGCCAAGAACCAATACCATTGGTGCTGTGATGCGGGTGAGAAACCAGCTTGCTTTTGCAACTCATGAGTTTTTCCAAAAAAGAGGTTTTATCTACCTGAATACTCCGATCATCACCGCTTCCGACTGTGAAGGAGCCGGCGCGATGTTCCAAGTTACCACTCTTGATCCTGCCAACCCCCCTAAAACCCAAGATGGCAAGATCGACTACACAAAAGACTTTTTCGGCAAACCCGCCTTTCTAACGGTTTCAGGGCAGCTTAACGGAGAGATCTACGCCTCTGCCATGAGCGATATCTACACCTTTGGCCCCACCTTTAGAGCTGAAAATTCAAATACCTCGCGCCACTTGGCAGAGTTTTGGATGATTGAGCCTGAAATGGCCTTTGCAGATCTAAATGATGATATGGAGTGTGCGGAAGCCTATCTTAAATACATCTTTAAATCGGTTTTAGATAATTGCCGTGAAGATATGGAGTTTTTCAATAAACATATCTCCGAAGGCACTATCGAAAGAATGCAAAAAATCATCGACACCCCTTTTGAACGGGCAAGCTATACCTATGCGGTTCGCATCCTTGAAAAATCTAATAAGGCGTTTGAATACCCCGTCAAATGGGGACTTGATCTTCAGTCGGAACATGAGCGCTTTTTAACGGAAGAGTTTTTCGGAAAACCGGTTATCATTACCGACTATCCGAAGCAAATTAAAGCGTTCTATATGCGCATGAATGATGACGATAAAACAGTTGCGGCGATGGATGTCCTTGTCCCTAAAATCGGTGAAATCATTGGTGGAAGCCAGAGAGAAGAGCGGCTTGACCGATTGGAAGCGAGGATGAAAGAGATGCACCTCTCGCCTGAGGATTACTGGTGGTATCTCGAGCTAAGAAAATATGGAACCGTTCCTCACGCAGGCTTTGGCGCTGGTTTTGAACGCTTGGTTCAGTTTGTGACAGGCATGGAAAACATCCGGGATGTGATTCCTTTCCCAAGAGCGCCTGGATCAGCCTCGTTTTAAATAGGGAGAGTGCATTTGCGATAAGGGTAAAATGCTCTCTAGTGGGCATTTTACACAAAGAGACAGAGGAATGAGTGGAATGGGACGAGGTGAAAGTGCTTTTTAGAGGGCATTTTACACAAAGAGACAGAGGAATGGAACGGAATGGGATGGGGTGAAGCTGCTCTCTAAAGGGCATTTTACACAAAGGCACAAAGAGACAAAGAAACAAAGGAAGGGTTTAATTCTTTCAGGTGAAACAGGTGAAAGAAATTGATAAAGCACATTTTATAAGAAAGAACAAATTGTGAATACCAGCTTAGAAAAAGAAAATGAACTTTCTTATAAAATAATCGGAGCATGTATCGAGGTTCATAAAGTCCTAGGTGGGCCTGGCTTATTAGAAAGTATTTATGAAGAGGCATTATGTCATGAGCTCATGCTTCAAGGAATACCTTTTCTTTGACAACACCCTATCGATATTCAATATAAAGGAATAAAAATCAAAGGTCCTATATACCTAGATATTCTTGTAGCAAACACCCTTATTGTAGAAGTAAAAGCTACAGACAAGTTTAACCCTCTTTTTGAAGCTCAGTTATTAACCTATTTACGACTGACGGAACTAAAATTAGGATTAATAGTAAATTTTGGAAGTTCTCATGTTAAAAATGGAATTCACCGAGTTTTAAACCTTTAATTTTGCCCTCTAGCGCCTACCCCATCATCTCTTTCACATGAAAGAACTAAACCTTTCCTTTGTTTCTTTGTCTCTTTGTGCCTTTGTGTAAAATGCCCTTTAGAGAGCAGCTTCACCCCATCCCATTCCGTTCCATTCCTCTGTCTCTTTGTGTAAAATGCCCTTTAGAGGGCACCTTCACCCCGTCCCATTCCGCTCATTCCTCTGTCTCTTTGTGTAAAATGCCCTTTAGTTCTTTCCCTTCAACGACCAATCAATCAATTCCATATTGATTTTACATAGATTGATGAGGAAGCCCACCCGTTCATTCTGCAGTTTCAACTTTTCGATCTCTTTCTTCTTCTCAGACATTTTCTTCCTCTTCAAATCAAATAAAGCTTTATTTTGCATCCTGCCAAAGACCGCATTGAAAATATCCAGTATGTAGATGTAGGCTACCTCCTCCATTAATTCATGCTCGACTAACAGGGAGGTGTGACTTGTTTCAGGTGTAAACTTTTTAATTCTTTTTTCAGATTCTGTTTTCAGCGTTTCAAGATAGTTTTTGCACTTAATCAAACTCTCTTTCAGATCGAGAGTCAACTGAACCACTTTTTCTTGAGTTAATTCTTTGATTTTTGCTTTCTCGATCTCTTCTTTAACTCTCTTTTTAAGCTCTCTTTGCGGCGTAACATACCTATCCACCACTTCACTAAAGGGCTCATGCTCTATAACCGGTATTTTAAGCCCTCCTTCGGTTGCATTGATGATATGGCAATCGGGATGCTCCTTTTGATACCTTGCAATCCACTCAGCTTCCGCAATCCACTTCCACTGCGTGAAGATCGGACGGCCCTTCAGGTCTTCTCGAGTGATATGTTCATCCTCTTGAGCTCGCTCGATCGATTCACGGGTTGAATCGGATGGAATCACTCCTTCAGCGTATGTTTTATTACCGGTAAAAGCGAGATCAAGGCCTATCAAAATAATAGGCGAGCACCCTAAGCGATTCGCAATCTCAATCAAAAAATTGACAACATTAAATCCCTCGTCGATGAACTCGTCTTCAATATTAAACTGCTTTTCGTAATACTCCGGAAGATCATAGCCTCCAGCCCCTGTAATATATAGCCTTGGCCCCTCTAACATTTTAAGCGCTTCAAAATGGAACCGATTACGATAAAAAAAGGGTGTTAAAGGAGCTTGATTGGTTTTAAGGCGGGTGATTTGAAGAGAGTTTGGATCAACTCCACCCCCAAAATCGGCTGTAATACCCGCATGGCTTACGGCGTTTAAGGAAGATCCTCCACTGAAAATGAGTACATCTTTCTCGATCCCTTTCAATTTTTTAAGCTGCTTGTCAAGCGAGGGGCCCGCCCCCGTGATAACGGCAGGGACTCCTTTAAACTGATTAAAAAGCTTGTTACCTAAGAAAGCTTTAGGCAACTCCAAAATATTCGCATAAAAATTGCGGAAAAAGGGGACGCTATACTCTAAATATTCTTCAACGAGTGAATTTTTAATGGAGGATTCGTTGATCAGCTTATTTTGGAATTCTTCAAACCGGGCAGGATACCATTTTAAATAAGAGGGAGTCGCCCCAATCACCAGCTTTTTATGAATTGAATTCCAATAGAAGTTTTCAAAGGCCCCTTCCGTATCATCAAAAGAAGAGACATAGTGAAGCTCAACTTGGGGATCTTGAATAAGCTCCGATCCTAAAGGCGTTGATAATAAGTGTTTAATAACTCTTGGATCTTCTTCAAAGTAGGCAAGCCTGCGCTCCTTTTTAGCCTGCAGCCACTCCTTTACTAACAGATAGCTTTGCCCTAAATTAACGCCATAAAGGACTAAGATATCGCCTCTTTCTATGGGTATGGATTGAAGCCAGCTAGCCGTTTCCGCTTCATACTCCCCTTTAGAGGAATAAAGGACCCCCTTCTTTACTTCTAGCTCGGATTCATCCACATAAGGGAGAAGAATTGATTCTTTAGGAGCATACTCAGACCAATGCTCTAAATTTTTTTGGAGGCGTTTACTCACGATTTTTTCTTTTTCTGTTTATAGAGATTGATCTGTTTATCTAGTTGATGAAAAACTTTTCCGAAATGAAGCTGAATCGCTTGAATCTCTTTTTTGAGTTGATCTTCCGTCTCTCTGGTTTTCCATAGAGGCTCATCGGTTTCAGTGGGATCTATTCCAGCTTGAGTATTTAACTCGTTCGATAAGGTTTGGAGTTTATCAATATCCCCTTTTAATGCGTCTAGATCACTTAATATATTTAACTCTTTGATCATTTCCGGATCGTCCGCCTGTTTGAGCGTCTCCTTAAAGCCTTCGAATACCTTATTCATGGAAATCGTCATATCGCTTGTTCCATCTGCGACATGCATAAAATAATCGTAGCTTTTACCCCGATCAATCGGCTGAATTTCTCCTTTCTCATTTCTTCGAAGACCTTTGATGAACTTGCCTTTTTCATCAAATTCAAGCTCCATCATCAAAAGACCCTTTTTAAAAACCCTTTGAAAACCGACCGGCAGATCATCCTTATAAAACGATTCGTTCACCAGATGCCCCTCTTCATCATAAATGCGGTCAAAATCGAGCCGGGAGCCTTGCGCAAATTTTAACTCTCTTTTCAACTGGCCATTCGGGAAATATAGTTTTGCCTCTCCGTCTAGATAACCCTCATGATAATGAAGGAGAGCCGCCAGCTTTCCATTCGGATGATATCTGGTTTGGGGACCATGCAAAAGAGTGTTTTGATACTTCTTTTCATACGCGATCTTACCATCGAGATAATAGAAAAGCGCACTAGATCCCCTTTTTCCATCAATCCATTCGCTTTCCGATACGATGGTATCACCCACCCGATAAATACTTTTATCCCCCTTGATCTCATGGGAAATCGTTCTCACGTTTTCAAGAGGTTCAGCAAAATCGGGATGCGTCTCTTTTGAAAAATAGCTATCCAATGCGCTTTGAATGAGCTGTAGGTGAATGCGTACGGTATTTTTTAAAAATAAAAATTTTCCTGGATTGGTTTTTAAAAGCTCTGTGGGAGTATTGTCTTTAAAAGTGTAGTGTGAATAAAACTCGTCATAAATCTCTTCAAATTCTTTTAAGAAGAAATCATAAGCAATCTCTCCCTTGAAATCGCGATAGCTCCTTGTATCCTCATTTTTTATTTCAGGATTTTCTTTCTCCATTTTTGAGAGTTTTACAAGTAAATGGCCTAGACTCTCTAAGAAGGTTTTGAAAACCTCCATGAGCTTCTTGGAAGAAGAGCTGATTCCTCCTGCTAACATGGCAGCGTGCTGAAATCCATCCAAGTCGTATGACTTTTTTAAGAGAAGCTCATCTACCATCTTCAGAGGGATGTTGGATATGTAAGGAAATCCTATTCCCCCTTCCGTCGAATTGATGATTTGTTGATGAGGGTGATTTTTTTGAAACTCCGAATACCAAAAAGACTCCTGAATCCATTTCATGAGAGTATTCACCGGTTTGCCATATATATCCTTCCGGACGATGATCTCCTCTCCTTCGCTTTTAGTGTTCAGTCTCTCGTATGTTGTGCCATGTTTTTTTAAGCCTTTGGAATATCGTTTGTCCTCTGTGTAGGCTAAATCAACTCCTACAGCTATCAGAGGATTGCATCCGAATGCTGACGCTAAGCTTAAAGAAATATTCACAACGTTTGTGCCAAGCTCAAGCTTTTTTTCCTGAAAGCCTAGCTCTTCATCAAACCATTTTTCAATTGTGTAGCTTGCCCCAGAAGGGAAATAGATTAAAGGTCCGCACACATTGTCCAGCGCTTGAGCATGCATTCTTGTTTTATAGATAAAGGGAGTTAAGAAGGAAGTGGAGGCCAATGTTCTATACTCAAAGCTTTCAAAGGGATCCACCCCAAGGGCCAAGTGCGGCTCCAT
>CAYWQX010000004.1:0-97377 GCA_964460985.1 uncultured bacterium | reverse complement strand
CCGATTTAATTTTATTAAAAAAACCCATTTCACTTGTCTTCACGCTATGGCCTGCCCACGAAGATGAAGATATGAAAAAATTCTATGAGGCGGCTAAAAAGGCCTATGAAAATTTTAAAAATGTAACTTATGCCGATTGGACAGGGGGCATCAAGGAGGAATCGATTGATGTTGTGATTAAGCTAATTGATAATGAGCTCGCTAATCCTAAACCTGCAAAAAAACTCAACGATATCGAGAAAAAAATCAAGGATGTTTGGACAGAAAGACAGGTTCAGGCTGCAGCTACATTGTTTGCTCTGGGCGATAAAGATAGTGATGAGGCTTTGAAGAAGTTCCTTGTGAGAAAAGATCGGGATTTTAAAGACACTATCAAATCGTTAGTATCGCCATGATTTTTTTAGCTCTTTTAGTCACATTTTCTGAATTAAAAGAGATTAAAGAGGGAGAGCAAATAGCTATTAAGGGCTATATTACAAAAAGGGATAACGAAGTTAATCTTACCTCTCTTCCTGACGTTAAATCGTGTTGCTTGCACAAAGTCGAACATCTAAAAATCGCAGGAAGTGTTCCTGAAATTTCCCCTTTTAAAGTCGTCACGCTAATTGGAATCTACGAAAATGGGATGATCAAGCCCACGCGGGTTGAGTGATCGACTCGACGTGGGATATCGGAGCGCCAAAAAAGCTCGGTCCGATATCTTTGAATTTGACCGGATCGTCCGAAACATAAAATTCGAGAGAAGGAGTTTGTTCTCTTGTTTCGATCTCATATTTTTTCAAAATTTCATAGAGCCTTTCGGCGCAGGTTGTGGCCGAATCGACAATGTGAATATGCTTGCCAAGCTCTTTTGCGATCAGGTGTTTAAGCACGGGATAGTGTGTGCACCCTAAAAGAACTGTATCCACGTCAGAGCGGAGGATCGGTTTTAAGTATTCTTTTAAGATGAGTTCGGTGGCAGGGTGATTGAGAAAACGCTCTTCAACGAGAGGAACGAGAAGGGGGCAAGGGATCGCCATCACCTCAGCGCCTGGAACTCTTTTATGAATCTCTTCTTGATAGGCGCCCGATTGAATTGTTCCCTTTGTTCCGAGAACCGCGATCTTTTTAGATTGAGTAACAGAAGCCGCTTTTTCTGCCCCAGGTTCAATCACATCGATCACAGGGATATTCAGGATGCTACGCACTTTTTTAACGGCGTAGGCGGAAGCTGTGTTGCAGGCGATGACGAGCGCTTTGATTTCCCTTTCCATCAGAAAAATTGAATTTTCAACGGAGTAGCGCCTGATCGTTTCAGGGCTTTTATTGCCATAAGGAACGCGTGCCGTATCACCAAAATAAATCAGGCTTTCTTGAGGACATTTTTCGTGAATCGCACGCATGACCGTAAGACCGCCTAAGCCGGAGTCGAAAAGGCCAATGCGGTCGCGAGAAATCATTAGTCCGCCAATTTAAGAATTTGACCGACGTGAATCTGGTCTTTGGTAAGACCATTCAGATCTTTCAAAGTTTTTACGCTCACACCATTTTGCTTCGCGATTTTTTCAAGTGAATCGCCCGATTTGACTTTGTAAGTTTTGCCATTCGAAGGAGCGGTTCCCGCTTCCACTTTAAAGGCGTCTACTACGCTATTAAGGGCTTTTTCAAGATGTTCCACGTTGCGATTCAGAACCTCGATGCTCTTTTCAAGCTGTCCGATGCGATCTTTGAACGCTTTTAGAGTTTCTTGAGAATCGTTAAATCCACTGCGGATTTGTTTGACATCCGCCGTCAAACCTTTATTCGCCGTTTCGAGAGAGCCCAGTTTCATTTCGATCTGCCCGAGATTGTTTTTACTGATCTCTTTTTGGGCTTGATGGGTCTCTTTCAGTTCGGTTCGAATGGCATCAATCGCAAGATCGACCGAATGGTTTCTCTCTTCGAATGCTTTGAGCTCCGACTCTTGATTGCGAACTTCACGTTTGATGTCTTCGAGGGAGTCTCGCATCTCTTTTAAGACGATCTGATAATCGTCGTCGTAGCGACCGCGAGCGCCTTCCACAAAACCCGCCCAAAGGAGGGCGGGTAGAATAAAATAGAGAATCATTATTTTTGATAAACTTTGAATTCAGCTCTTCTGTTTGCAGACCAAGCTTCTTCGTGACTTTCCATCACAAGAGGACGCTCTTTTCCGTAAGAAATGGTAAACACATTGTCTGGGCTGACCCCATTATTCAACAGTTCATTTCTAACGGCATTCGCTCTTCTCGACCCCAAAGCTAGGTTATAAGCCTCAGCCCCTCTTTCATCGGTATGGCCTTCCACAAAGATGTAGGCATTAGGATGGGAGGAGAGATAGTTTGAGGCTTTACGAATAGTTTGTGCGTTATCATCGCCCTTAATGACATAGCTGTTGTAGTCAAATGAGATGTTTCGGAAAATTCCGGCAAGCTCTGGAATAGTTTGAGGATCTCTAAAGGATTCAATGCCTGGAATCGATGAACCTGGATCTCCAGGAATTTGGCTCGGTTGGCGCGATACGAAATCGGCCATCGCCACTTCGTCGCTCATCGGTTGATCGGAAATAGGGACAAAATCTTGTCCTACAGGCATGCGAGTGACGTTTCCATCTTCGTCCACGCAGTAAAAGTCGGAAGCGTTTGTAACGGCTCTCGAGTCTCCACACTTACCGCCGAAGGATTTGACTCCTCGGGAAATATGTCTCGATCCGCTTTTGGTGTCTTCCCACACTTCGTTTGTATTTCTGCGGCAACCTGTTACTGTCGCCAAAACGACTAACGAGTAGCCTAGGATGAGTCCGTATCTGGCTAATTGCATAAAATCCTTCAGGTGTAACTTTTAATCAGATCGAAATCTTATCATTCGGATCTAAATTGTTAAAAGGGCTCTTTTAAAATTCTAAATTTTAGTTCTTTACGAACGAGGTTCCCAAGCCGGAAATCTTTTTTCTCCGGAACCAATAGGTATTTTAACTGACTCAGCTTGGTTTAAGTTAATTAAGTATAATTCAGCTCTATTTGCGTCAGTTGTATTAAACATAATATGGAGTGAATTAGGTGCCCAAGTAGGGTTTTCTTTGTTTCCCGATCCTTGAGTCAATTGCCACTCTTTTCTTTTTACAAGATCATAGATCCAAATCTGCCTTACTCCATTTGTAAGAGCCGTATAGGCGATTTTTGTGCCGTCAGGAGACCATGTAGGGGCTGTATTTTCCCGGTTAAATCGAGTTAGCAATTCAGCCTTGATATCTTGCAGTTTAGTTCCCGGTTTAGGGATAGGCATCTTGTAAATGCGTGGAGAGCCATCTTTGTTCGAAACAAAAGCCACCTCTTTTCCATCGGGTGAGAAGGTGGGAGTTCCTTGAGTCGCCTTATGCGTTGCGAAGATCTGGCTCGGTTTCCCATTCGGCGTTCCATCCGCATTGATAGGCTGCAAGAATAAGTCAGGATTCCCTGTAATGTCGCAAACGAAGGCCACCTTATCCCTCTGGCGGGAGATCGCCGGCATCAACTGGTTGCCTTTCAATAATGAGAAGCGAATCGGGTTGAACTCCGCTAAGGAAGAATAAAATATTTTGGGCTGTCCGTTTTTATAGGAGACATACATGAAACTTCCCGCTTTATAGCCTGGTTTAGGAGCGATGTAGGCAGGGGTCACTACGTAGCCGGCATTTTTTGTAACGGCCCTTACATTTCCTCCATCATAATCGGCTTCATACACCTCCGAGATAGAATCTTTTCCATTTTTTGTTTTAATCGTGAAAAGGATTTTGGTGGAAGCAATGCCCTCTTCGTTAAAAAGGTCTTTGAAAATGCGATCGGCTAAAAAGTGAATCTGTCTTCTGTCCTGGCTTAAAATACCGGTGAGAGGAAGATTATCGATCGCTTTAAAGGCGCCGTTATTGGTTACGATTAAACGGGCGCTCAGCTTCTTTCCTTCGATTTTTCCTTTCACAACGAAATAGACATCCCACCCTTTTAGCTCGCCTATATTGCCGCGGTCATCAAACCCCATTTCCTTCAGGCGTTTATCTCTTTGGGATACTTGTGGATTAACTTTTGTCATGCCATTATAATTCAGGTCGAACTCCAGCACTTTACGCAATTTATCGGCATATCCAGCATCAAAGCTCCCATCGGTGTCTACAATCCCTCCCAAATAAAGAGGCATAAGCTCGCTTTCAGTCTCAAGAGTGACAACAATAGGATCATCATCGCTTGCGGCTTGTACATATCCAAACGCAAAAAGACAAATGAGAAATAAACGCATAAAATTTTCCGGTTAAACACCAAAGCTTAATCTTTTTAATCCCACAAAATCAAGATTGAAAGACAAAATTACACTTTGATATGTTTCTCGCAAAAAAGGTTTTACATGCCTGAAATATGCAGATTTTACGGAATTATTATTCAGATGTTTTACAAGGAGCATAATCCACCTCATTTTCATGTCAAACATGGTGACTATAGAGCAGTTTTCACAATTCATGATTTTAAAGTTATTGAAGGAAATTTACCCTCACGAGCGGAAGGAATGGTTCGTGAATGGGCTGAAATCCATAAAGATGAACTGCTTAAGAATTGGGAATTAATAGAAAAAGAAGAGAAGTTAAAAAAAATTGATCCTCTCGTGTAATATTGAAGTATGCACTACATATTAGAAGCTAAATATTTAGAGCAGTACAAACTCCTTCTAACTTTTGAAGATCAACAGAAAATGGTCGTTGATCTCGAAAACCACTTGGAAGGGGCTATCTTTAGGCCACTCAAGAACATTGAATATTTCAAAAAAGTTAAAGTTGATCATGAACTTGATACCATAGTTTGGGATAATGGTGCTGATATGTCCCCAGATTTCTTGTATAAAATTGGTACGCCATCACTCTGAATTAAGCGTGACTTGGAAGGTATACGAATCTAATCCAGGGAAATTATCACCAAAACTGAGGAATGTGAGTGATGGAAGCGCCTTCTTGATGTGTGATTTATTTGCAGCGCTATCAGATTGAATAATAGTCACATCCGTAACCTTGCCTTGGCGGTTGAGTGTAAGCTTCAGCTTTACAACGCCATATTCGGGAAGTTTTAACATCAATTTCAGCCGCGAGGCTAATTCATCCCGGTATCTACGTTCCCTGTCGGATAGATTTGAGTCGGAAGAAATTTGGGGAAGGTCAATGCTAAGAGCTCCCAACTGTGAAGGAAGCGCAACTTTTTCGAGGGAGCCGGTCTCTTTGATCTGGCCGCTTTTGCGATCAACGTTGGCGATAGCAGAGCGGGCGCTATCGAGGAGCGCTTTCTGCTTTTGTTTTTTGGCTTCGATTTGGGGGTCGGGGCGAGGAGGCGACGGGGGAGTTTCGGCCGCTTTTTTGGGTGTTTCTTTTTTTGGTTCCGCTTTTTTGGGGGTCTCCTTTTTGACGGGCGCCGGGGGTTTTGGAGGGGGTTGTTTTTTTACAGGTTTTGGGGGTGTTTTGGGAGCCGATTTTTTGAGGACCGGTTTTTTCTTGGGCAGAGGCTTGGGTGCGACTGGTTTAGGCTCAGGTTTAGATTCGGGCTTAGGAGCCGGTTCTGGGAGAGGTTCAGGTGCTTTTTCCGGGATTTTTTCAGGTTCGGGAAGAGGCTCCGGTTTAGCCGGTTCAACTTCAGCGACAGGCTCAGGGATAGGTTCTGGAGGGGCGATTGGAGCCGGGGCGGCCTGTTTAGGAGGGTTGAACTGGCTTTGTTTGGGGTTTAGTTTTACCGTTTTAACGACGAGGCGGTCCCGATCTTTAGGAACCGGGATATGAGAGGTAAAAAAAAGGGCGGAGTAAAAAATCAGAAGGAAGTGAACAACTATGACCCCCGCCGAGATCGGTAAAAGGCTCTTGTCTCTTTGAGCAATCGCTGCCATTTTTTTCTTTAAGCCGGTTTTAGGACAATGTCAACTTCTTTAAAGCCGGCCTCTTCAAGGGCGTTTTTAACCGACTGGTAAGTTCCGAATTGCGCTTTTCGGTCGTGAAAAATCTGCGGCCTTGTTTTGGGGTAGGCCGCCTTCATTTTTTTAAGTTTGGAGGCAAGCTCTTTTAGGCTAACCGCTGATTTGTTCAGCCAGACGGAATTATCGGCTTGAACATGCAATGTAATCGGACTTGTTTCTTGAACCGATACATTGTTTTCGTGCGACTCGGTTGGAGCATCGGCGAGTTCAACCCGGTCGAGCTCTAAGAGAGGCGCGATCAAGATGAACATGATTAGAATGACGAAAACCACGTCGATCAATGCGGTCAAGTTAATGGTTGGCTCTTCGATCGGTGGCTTTTGGATTTTAAAGGCGAAGGGGCGTGCCATTATTGGATATCCACTTGTCGATATTGAAGTTCCACGGAGGCAAGCATTTCGTTGGAAAAGCTTTGCATATCGGTCTCAAAATCTCGAACCGAGTTTTTGAGATAGTTGTACCCAATTAAAGCAGGTATGGCGTCTAAAAGACCTAAGACCGTGGTAGCCAAGGCGAGCGATAGACCGGCTAGAACCGATTGCGAACCGGCCGAGGTAACGGACTGCATTTCAGAGAAAGTATTTAAAATACCCCAGACGGTACCTAATAATCCGAGAAAGGGGGCAAGAGTTACTACGGTCGAGAGGATAAACAGGTTTTTTTCTAAATTTTTGGCTTCGGTGGAGACCTGGGAGATGAGCTGTGCTTGGACAAAATCGATGTCGGTTGGGGAGAGGAAGGAGGCGGTGTCGTCTTTGCCTTTAAAGGTGCGGTTTTTTTGGAGCATGTCAAGGGTGTGCTTTTTTAAAGAGATATAGAGCTCTTGAAAGGGGCTTTTTTTACTTTTTATCTTGGAATGGTCGAGTTCTAAGCTCAACGGATTCATTCTTTGGAGCTGAAAAGTCTCCCAAAACTGCAAAGAATTTTTTTTAGCTTCGGAGGTTACCCACACTTTATGAATTAATATAATCCAACTTACTACGGATAATAATACTAATAATATAAAAATGAACTTTCCTAAATAATCTGACTGACTATAAGCATCAAAAAATGGATTGCCTACTAATAAAAAATTAAGTATAATCATTGAAAGTCCTAAACTTAAAGAAAGTGTAAAGAATTATCAATAATGACATACAGTAAGATTTCGCTATTTGTCAAGACTCTTGTACTAGGGCTCTTGCTTATGAGCTTTACGGCAGGAAACAGCGAATCTCCTATTCATTTTGACCTTAAAACTGAAAGCACTGAGGTTAAGGAGGATACCCCTTTTTGGGTAGCTCTTGATGTGGAGATCGACAAGGGGTGGCACCTCTATTGGAAAAACCCGGGTGAAGCGGGTATTGCCCCCCAAATAAACTGGACCTTGCCGGAAGGCTTCAAGGTTGAAGCGGTCGAATGGCCGGTTCCTCACAAATACGGGTTTGGAGGCGTTGAAACGTATGGATACGAAGAAAAAACGATCCTCCTCTCCAAAATCCTCCCCCCTCCCACTTTAAAAACAGGCGATACAATTAAAATAGCAGTGGAGCTGCAGTATGTCGTTTGCAACGACGAGACTTGCCAGCCGGGTAGTGAGAGAAGCGAAAAAGAGCTTAGGGTCAGTGATTTAAGCCCTACTCCTACCGCTCATTTAACTTCCTATTTTGAAGGCGCCCGCGCTAAAATTCCGGCCCCTGCCAAACATGTTAAAACTCACCGAAAAGCGGATATTTTCGAAAGCTTAGTTCAGGCTGAAGGATTCGATAAAGAGGCTCTTCAAGAAGCTCAATTTTTTCCAAATGAGCCGACAGCGGCTCACTTTTCTATCGCAGAAGGGGTGGATGGCCTTGTGGCATTCCACATTCCAGAAGATTCATTCCATGAGCCTTTAAAAGGTGTTCTGGTGGTGAATGGGAAAGGCTTTGAAGTGCATGTTCCGGTGCCGGACTTAAATCGAGAAATTGCCTCTTCCGATATTCAGATAAAAGAGAGACTGTCAGTCCCGCCGTCCGATGAAGTGTCCTCTACCTGGTTGGCTATCGTCTTCGCTTTTCTGGGGGGTATGATTTTAAATTTAATGCCCTGCGTTTTACCTGTCGTTTCCTTAAAAGTCCTGTCGTTTGTAAAGATGGCAGGATCGAGTAGGTCGGCTATGCTGAGACAAGGTTTAAGTTTTGCATTAGGAGTCATCCTTTCCTTCTGGGCCTTGGCAGGAGCGCTTCTTGTTTTAAAAAGCTATGGCGAGAATGTCGGCTGGGGCTTCCAACTTCAAGATCCCCTTTTCGTGGCCCTATTTGCAGCCGTCATGCTCATCATGGCGCTAAGCTTGTTCGGCGTGTTTGAACTTGGCAGCTCCATGGCTTCATGGGCAGGGCAAAAGGAACAATCGAGCAGAAAGAAAGCTAGCACTCTAGGATCATTCTTTAGTGGCGTCCTTGCGACAGCAGTAGCTACGCCTTGTACGGGACCTTTTTTAGGTTCTGCGATCGGCTATGCTTTTACGAGGCCTGCCTACGAAACGTTGATTATTTTTACGGCCTTAGGAATGGGAATGGCAGCCCCTTATATTCTTCTTTCCGCGTTTCCGAAGCTTAGCCGCTTTATTCCAAAACCGGGCGAGTGGATGGAGACTCTAAAGCAGTTTATGGGCTTTTTAATGATGCTCTCTGTTTTGTGGCTCACTTGGGTTTTTATGAGCCAGACAAGCGCAAACGCCGTGATTATACTGCTTGCAGCCTACTTGCTTATTGCGTTTGCGAGCTGGATTTATGGAAAATGGTCTATTCCTACCAAGGCGAAAAAAATACGTACTGTGAGCTCTTTTGTCGTGCTCGTGACTTTAGTGGGAGCTTTCAAAACGGCCTCTTTTGCATCCGGTATGTCCGATTTACAGGCGGAGCCTGTAAAAACCGAAACATCGGGGGATGTCTATGAGTGGGAGAATTTTTCACCTGAAAGGGTAAAAGCTTTAAGAGAGCAAGGCACTCCTGTGTTTATCGATTTTACCGCGAAATGGTGTTTGATTTGCCAAACGAATCATTTAGTTTTGGTAAATAGTGAAATCGAAGACAAAATGAACGAGATGGGCGTGGTTCGGATGAAGGCAGACTGGACTAAAAAGGATCCTGTGATTACCGAGGAGCTTAAAAAATTCGGAAGATCGGGAGTTCCGCTTTATCTTCTCTATGGCAAAGATCCGGATGATGAACCGCAAATCTTGCCACAAGTTCTCACCCCTGATACAATCAAGGCGGCATTGAACAAGATAGAAGAAAAGTGATTGATTCGCACGCCCATTTAACCTCTTCCAAGCTGTATGGCAAAGTGGATGATCTTCTGGGTAGAGCCCAGGAGATCGCTAAAATAGTCAATATTGCGACCGATTACGACAGCCTGATCAAAGGGATTGAGTTAAAGAAAAAATATCCCAAAATCTTTAATACTTGCTCTACCACTCCCCATGATGTGAAAGAGGGAATCGTCGATCCAAAAATTCTCGAAAAACATGCGGGTGATCTCGTAGCAATCGGAGAGACCGGACTTGATTATTACTACGAGCACTCGCCTAAAAAAGATCAAATCCGGGCATTTATCCAGTATTTAGAGCTGGCTAAAAGCTTAAACAAGCCGATTGTGATTCATTGCAGAGACGCTTTTTCCGATTTATTTCCTTTGCTAGATATCCATTTTAGAGGAGGAAAAGGCGTTCTTCATTGTTTCACAGGGAACTACGATGAAGCGTTAGAAGGAATTGAAAGAGGGCTCTTCGTCTCTTTTAGCGGCATTGTCACTTTCAAAAAAAGTTTAGAGCTGCAAATCATCGCTAAAAAAATTCCGATCGAATACCTTCTTGTTGAAACAGACTGCCCTTACTTAGCTCCTCAAAAACATCGTGGAGAGGAAAATGAACCCTCCTTTTTAAGGGAGACGGTGCAGTTTATTGCCGACCTTCGAGGAGTTTCATTTGAAGAAATTCTTAAAGAAACCGCTCTAAACGCCACAAAGCTCTTCCATTTGGAATGAGTTCTTGATACTATTCTTCTCAAATTTCGAGGCTGTATGATCCGCTTTATTCAAAAATATCAGTGGTATTTCTACGTCGTCATTACAACGATAATTGTAATTTCTTTCTCCTTCTTTGGAACATACGGTTCTATGCAAGGATCAAATATTCATGAGCAGGTTGCTTTCACCACGACTACCGGTGAAAAGGTGACCCGCGGCGAGCTTGAAACGATGGCCTATTTCTTATCGAGCGATATCTTTGACAAGCAATATTATGGAAGCAGTTGGGGCCCCAACTTTTTAAACGATGGCGTCATCAGAAAAGATTTCCTTGAAACAGGTCTTGGAGTTGAGCTTATTCAAGCTTTTTCGCCCGAATTGAAAAAAGATCTTGAAGCTAAAATGGCGAGAGAAAGAGGGTATAAACCCTACAGAAATGCCGAAGCTCCCTTTCTTTCTGCAGAAACAGCCTGGAATTATTTTGCCCCCTCCATCAATCGCGATTTAAATTTCCTTCAATCTAGTGTCGATCCGACGAGCAGATCTGCTTTGGAAGCTAGAACCAGTTTATATTTGGCTGAAAAAAGATTTCCGGCCGGTATGCTCGCTCAAGTTATTCGGTATCAGGAAAGACAATATGGCTGGCTTAAGCCCGATCCTATGCTTTCCCAGCTTGATTTAAGTTTATTTGGCTACCATAGTATCGACGATTGGTTTGGTCCTAAGTTTACAAGGCTAGTCTCTCAATTTATCTACAATGCCGCCGATATCGCGGAAGCTAAAGGGTACTCTGTTTCCAAGGAAGAGGCGTACGCCGATCTTGTCAGAAACGTGGATCAAAGCTTTCAAGAGCTGAAATCGATGAATGAGATGCCGTTTGCAAATCGCGCCGACTACATGAATGAGCAGCTTAGAAGGATGGGTTTTGATACTGCTAAGGCCGTAAAAGTTTGGCAAAAAGTGCTTCTCTTTAGAAGGCTTTTTAACGACGTTGCCAACGCCCAATTTGTAGATCCTAAAACCTTCTCCTCGTTCCATGAGTTTGCCGAAGCGACCATTAAAGGGGAGCTTTATAGACTTCCCGAGTCGCTTCACTTAAATGAAATGAAAAGTTTGGCCCTGTTTGAAACTTATGTGGCTTTGACGTCGAATTCAAAGCCCGGCGATTTAGCTCTTCCAAAAACGTCGAAGTCGATTGAAGAGATTAGAAAAGAGACGCCTGAACTTATTCAGAAAAGATACTTAGTTGAAGTCAGACAAGTGACTGAAAAAGGTTTAGAAGGAAGAATTTCTTTAAGAGATACTTTAGCCTGGCAAACATCTCCTGACAACTTCCTCAAACTCCAAAAAGAGTTTCCTGACTTGGGGATTAAAAAAGGGGACACTTTAGAACAAAGAGTGGCGGCCCTCGATGCCCTCGATGATAAAATGCGTGCGCGGGTAGATCAATTTGCAAGAAGCCAGATTGTTTCGGCTCATCCTGAATGGGTGCAAGAAACAATGGCCTCTGTCGATCCCAAGGTGCGGGAAATGGCTGTGACATTGAAAGGTGGATCCGATCCTCTTCCCTCCCTTAAAAATAGACAAGAGCTGATAGATAAATTGGATAAAAACGATAGCGTTGAGCTTTACTCTCAAGATGGGAAAACAACCTATTCCTTCAAGGTACTCGATCGCTCTAAAGGATTTGAACTCCTCACGTTTGAAGAAGCTAAAAATACAGTGCTTCCACAGCTTATCAAGGATAAGCTGGAGCCCTACTATGTTCAGGTGAGAGGAGATAAGCCTGAGTTCAAAACCGATAAAGGATATAAGCCTTACGAAGAGGTAGAATCGGATGTGCTAGCTCTCTATTTCGAGCCTGTGATTAGTTCGATCAGAACGTCGGTTAAATCCTCTTTAAAAGATAAAGCGCCTGCAAGCCTGATTCCTGATATCGCAGCCTCTTACAGATTTTTAAATAGCGCGGAAGAGATCAAGAAAAATCCTCTCCTGGCTAAAAATACCAATCTTACAGAGGAGTCCGGAAAGCTTTCGCCACGACTCTCGTATGAAGAGCAGTTCGCATGGAAGAAAGAAGAAAAGAAGATCACTAGGTCGTCAAAGGACAGCCTCGATTATAAATCGACTCTTTTCAACCTGAAGCCGAATGAATGGTCTCAAGTTATTACGCCTCCGAATGGCGATATATCCCTCTTTAGATTGATATCTAACGAGAAAGAGTCGTTTGCACAGGCTCAATTTGATGAGATTTTGGAACTTGTGTATGTGCTTGGTAATGAAGCTAAAAGAGCTCAGCTCAATGACATGATTCCGCTTCTTAAAGATAAGAAAGCCATCTCTTTCGACTACATGAATCAGTCGGCGGAGGAGATGGAACCTTTAGAGATACCGGTTCCTCAAGATGTTTGACGAAGGTTTTCTTCCTCTATCACCGCTGAATTTTTTTGAAATCTCACTCGATTGCAAAAAAATTGCGGAGACAAGCTGGAAGGAGAGTATCGATGACAAAAAATTCAGGTTTCCCTCTACTCAATTCTTAAGTGGAGAGGAGACCCCTTTTCATTTTAACATGGGATGGTGTGAAGAGGGGATCGCTTTCCAAGTGGAGACCCAAGAGCCTTTTCAACATCCCAATTTTCCGAGCTTGATCGACGGAGATTCTATAGAACTCTTTTTTGATACGCGCGACTCTAAAACGGGGAGCGTGATCACCCGTTTTTGCCATCATTTTTACTTTCTTCCGGAAGCTATCGATGGCCATCAGAAAGGGGAGATCACCCGTTTTAGGCAAGAGGATACTCACGAGCTTGCTAACCCAAAAGACTTAGAGCTATTTGTCCACAAACGAGGAGATACCACAAGGCTTAAAGGGTTTATAAAAAAAGAGGCATTATTTGGCTTTGATCCCAATCAATTTTCAAGGCTCGGTTTTACCTACCGCATTAATCAAAGGTATGGCGGATCGATTCATTTTGCCGTTAAAACCGAAGAGTTTAATCTTGAGCAAGAGCCCAGTCTCTGGGCATCCATTACTTTGACAAAATGATTTGAATAATTCATGATGCCTCATCATGAAAACACCCCTTTTCGATCGTCACCTCTCTCTTAAAGCTCGCATGATCGATTTCTTTGGATGGGAGCTGCCTTTAGTTTATTCAAGTACGCTGGATGAATGGAGTCAGGTGAGGCAAAAAGCCGCTCTCTTTGATGTATCGCATATGCTTAGGATTGACATCGAAGGGGAAGAGGCAGAAGCTTTTCTTGATAAAATCACCACGAATAAGCTTAAAAAAGAAAACGGCTCCGTTACCTATACCCTCATTACGAATTCTCATGGAACGATCGTAGATGACACGCTTATCTCAAGAAAAGACAAAAATCATTTCTTCATGGTGGCCAATGGGTCTAGAAGGGAGGCTGATCTTGCCTTTCTGAATCACTTTAAGGGCAGTTTTAAAGTGAATATTTTTCCTCGGGAAGGATGCATTATTGCTTTGCAAGGCCCTGAGAGTGAGCGTTATTTTCCTCCTATGACCCCTTTTACTTTTCGTGAAGAAAATGGGATCGTCATTTCATCGACCGGGTACACAGGGGAAAAAGGGTTTGAATTTTTGGGCCCCTCTGAAAAAATTCTTCCTCTTTGGGACGATCTTATTCAAAAAGTGAAGCCGGCAGGCCTTGGAGCCAGAGATATTCTTCGTTTGGAAAAAGGATACGCTCTCTACGGTCATGAGTTAAATGAGACGCTCATGCCTAAAGAGACGATTTCAGCCTGGGCGGCGAAAGAGAAAGACTATCTAGGAAAATCTTTGGACGAGCCTCGATTTAACGCTGTAGGCATTCAAATGGATTCAAAAGCGTGCCCTCGCGAAGATTTTCCAGTATTCCATCGGGATAACAAAATCGGGAAGGTCACTTCAGGGGGCTTTTCACCCACACTTCAAAAAGCTATTGCGCTTGCGTTGATACAAACTAAGCTACCCTTAGGGGAGGAAGTATTTGTCGAAATAAGAGGCCGTCAAGAAAAGGGCCGCATTGTAAAAACACCCTTTATTTAAAGGATTTATGAAATACACAGAAACACACGAATGGGTTATCACGGAAGGCAATGTTGGCGTGATTGGTATTACAAACCATGCCCAAAATCAATTAGGCGATATCGTTTTTGTAGAGCTTCCTAAAGTGGGTAAACAAGTAAAAGCCGGCGAGGAAGTGGTGGTTTTAGAGTCTACAAAAGCAGCCGCAGACGTCTATTCTCCTATCTCGGGAACGGTTTTGGAGGTGAATGAAGCCTTAAAAAATAATCCTGAAATAATCAACCAAGATCCTGAGAAAACAGGCTGGATTTTTAAGCTTCAGATTTCTGATCCCACGGAAATTGAAAATTTGTTAGATCAATCTTCTTACGAGCTATTGATTAAATAATGGATTTTGCCGCCAATAAGAATAAACAAATTGAGAAGCAGCTTCAAAGAATAGGACTCTCTTTCGAGGAGCTGATTCAAGCGATTCCAAAATCACTTCAAAAAACAGCTCCTCTTTTGGACGATGGTCTCTCTGAAATGGAAGGATTTGAAGCGATCAAGAAGCTCGGCGCTAAAAATACCATTACCGATTATAAATGCTACCTTGGGGCAGGCGCTTATGAGCACTATATTCCAGCGATCGTCTCTGCCATAACCTCTAAATCAGAATTTCTTACAAGCTACACTCCTTATCAAGCTGAAAGCTCGCAAGGTTATTTGCAGGCAATTTTTGAATACCAAACCGCTATGGCGAACTTGACAGATATGGAAGTGGCCAACGCATCTGCTTACGATGGAGCCTCTGCTTTAGCAGAAGCTGTGATAATGGCTATTCGAATAAAGCCTGAAAGAAAAAAAGTGGTCTTTTCAAAGGGTATTAATCCGCTTTATATGGCGGTTGTGGATCAATACTTACAGGCGGTTCAATACGAAAAAGTGATCGCCGATGAGATCGAAAAAGAGATAAATGAAGATACGATTGCAATTGTTGTCCAATCACCCAATTATCTTGGAATCGTTGAGGATTTGGAAAAAATCAAAGCTATAAAAGGTGAAGCCATTTTTATCGTCTCTTCAAACCCTTTAAGTTTCGGCATTTATAAAACACCTGGCGAGCTCGGGGCCGATATTGCTGTAGGTGATACGCAACCTTTCGGAATTCCCCTGCAGTTTGGCGGTCCTTACGCAGGCTACATCGCAACACTTATGAAGCATGTAAGACAGCTGCCCGGAAGAATTATTGGGGAAACAGTGGATACAGAAGGGAAAAGAGGATTTATTCTGGCGCTGCAAACAAGAGAGCAGCATATCCGGCGGGAAAAGGCGACATCCAATATATGTACAAATCAAGCTCTCATGGCGCTCTCCAGTTTAGTTTCGATTCTTTGGTATGGTAAAAACGGGATTAAAGAGCTTGCTTTATCTAATTATAAAAGAGCCATGTACCTAAAAACCGGGCTTGAAAATCTCGGGTTTAAAACATACGAAAAACCCATTTTCAATGAGTTTTGGGTAGGAATAAATAAGATAGATCCCTTTTTAGAAGCAAAGATTGTTCCTGGACACGCTTATAACGACGGGCTAATTGTGGCTGTCACTGAAACTAAAACCCAGGAAGATTTGGATCACTATCTGAAAGTGGCAAGGAGCCTAAAATGAAGACAATATTTGAAAAATCGGAAGAGGGTCAAAAAGGCTACAGCCTTCCTAAAGATTTTTCAGATTTTATGCCCGATCCCAAGTATACCCGTAAAAGCCCGCTCAAACTGCCTGAAATTTCCGAGCTCAACTTGATGCGCCACTTTACCCATCTTGCGAGCCGAAACATGGGGATTGATAAAAATTTCTATCCTCTCGGAAGCTGTACCATGAAATACAACCCTCGCATAAATGAGAAGGCGGCCGCCTTATCTTCTTTCAGCTGCAGCCATCCTTTATCTCCCGATGCACTTGTTCAAGGAAATCTGGAGATCATTTTTAAGCTCATCCAATTTTTGTGCGAATCGGCAGGCTTTCAGGCTGGCACTCTTTTACCCAATGCAGGGGCGCAAGGTGAGTTTACCGGTATTCGTCTCATTCAAGCGTATCATGCGAAACAAGGGAATCTAAAGGATGAGATCCTAGTTCCCGATAATGCCCATGGTACAAACCCAGCTACAGCTAGAATGGCGGGCTACAAAATCATACCGCTGAAAACAACCTCTCAAGGCGATATCGATCTTAAAGAGCTTTTAGAAAAAGTGAATTCCAGAACGGCCGGACTGATGCTCACCAATCCCAATACAGTCGGTGTTTTTGTCCCTTCCATCCTTGAAGTGAGTAAAATCGTCCATTCGGTCGGAGGTCTTCTTTATTATGATGGCGCCAATTTTAATCCCATCCTTATGATCGCAGAGCCAGGTGCAATGGGATTTGATGTGATGCACATTAATCTACACAAAACCTTTTCTACGCCTCATGGCGGAGGCGGTCCTGGGTCAGGTCCTGTGTTATGCCATGAGAAGCTTGCCCCCTTTCTCCCCGTGCCAAGAGTTATTAAAGATCAGGCTGTTTATAAGGTGCTTTGGGATGATCAAGAATCCATAGGCCATATGGCAACTTTTCACGGCAACTTCGCCGTCTGTTTGAAAGCTTATCTCTATTGCCTTCTGCATGGAAAATATGGCTTAAGAAAACTGTCCGAAGGAGCCTTGATCAATGCGAACTATCTAAAAAAAGGCTTCGAGAAACTTTTTACCGTCCCTTTTCCTCAGCCTTGCATGCACGAGTTTGTTGTTCAAGCCGATCGATTTCTTCCACAGGGGATTAAAGCGAGCGATATTGCTAAAAGACTTCTGGATTATGGTATTCATTCTCCCACCGTCTATTTTCCTCAAATCGTCAAAGAGTGCCTGTTGATCGAACCGACAGAGGCTGAGTCTCTTTCGACCCTGGATCACTTTCTTGAGGTGATGCAAAAAATCGTTCACGAATGCGAAACCCATCCTGAGATCGTCAAAACGGCACCGCATACTCAACCGGTTACGCGTCTTGACGAAGTCAAAGCCAACAAAGAACTGCGTCTCATCCATAAAGATTAGATGGAGTAATTTAACCTCAGAGAATCAAGTTACTATTTTAGATAAGGGAAAGCCGCGGCCTTCCTCGAGCTCTGTGGTAAAAAAAATCACCGAGATTCTGGTTTCTCTTCCACTAGCTGTGTAAATTCTTTGGCAGTAGGCTCGCCGGTGGGGTTAGCGAGCTTGATGCCGGTGAAACCTTGGAAGGCCATCGACATAAGTCCCGTCATAATAAATGTGATTCCCATTCCTCGAAGAGGGGGAACCGTATCGTGCGAGGCGATTTTTTCGCGGATGGCTGCGATCAGCGCAATCGCGAGCCACCATCCCATCCCAGAACCAAAGACATAGACGAGATTAGGAAAAAACGGATAGTCGCGGGTAACCGCAAAAAGGCAAGCTCCGAGTATGGCGCAGTTTACAGCGATAAGGGGAAGGTAGAGACCTAAAGAGTTATAGAGGGCAGGCGAAAACTTTTCGATGAAAATTTCAAGGATTTGAGTGAAGCCTGCGATGACTGAAATAAAGATAAGAAATTCTAAAAATCCTAAATCGATATTTGAGGCGTCAAGTCCAACAAAAGAAAGCCAATTGAGGGCTCCTGCCCCCGTTACGAATTTGTGCACAAACCAGTTTAAAACACCTGAAACGGTGAGCACGAGGACAACGGCCACGCCTAACCCGTTAGCGGTTTTAAGTTTAGTTGAGCAAGCAAGGTAAGTGCACATGCCAAGAAAGTTCGCGAGGAGGAAGTTTTCGATGAAGATCGCTTGGATAAGAAGTCCAAAAAGATTGAGCGGTTCATAAAGTCCCATCCACATACTTTTAAAGAGCCTTTTTGTTGTACATGTTATAAAGGGCGATCATGGTTCCGATGATAAAGAAAGCGGCAGGTGGCGACACCATAAGAGCAAGATTTTCATAGCCGTTAGGATTTTCAGGCGTTGCATACCAAGATAGAGGCACTACCTGAAAGCCGAATAGTTGTCCGAATCCAAATAACTCACGGATCGCACTTACAATAAAAAGAACCCAAGCATAGCCTAAGCCGGCTCCAAGACCATCTAAAAATGCCGGAATAGGAGCCACATTTTTGGCCATCCCTTCAGTTCTTCCCATGACAATACAGTTTGTGATGATTAAACCGACAAAAACAGAGAGAACCTTTGAAATACTGTAAAAGTAGGCTTGCAAGAACTGGTCGATGATAATCACAAAGACCGAGATGATGGCAAGCTGCGTGATCATACGGACACTGTCAGGGGTCTTTTTACGTAAAAGGGAGACAAAGAATGAGGAAAACGCCACTACAAATGAGACAGAAAGTCCCATCGTGACGCCTACAGATAATCGATTGGTGACACCGAGCGCCGAGCAAATCCCCAAGACGGCTACCAGAATTTGGTTCGATCCCCATAGCTGACTTGTAAAATAGCTGGAAGCAGGCGGTTTAGTGGCGAGGCTCATGGTTTCACTTCTTGGTGAATTTTAAGGAGGAGAGGTCGATAGGCGGATAATACATCTCGATAAGCATCCGTTACACCGTTTCCTGTTAAAGTAGCGCCTGCCATCCCATCGACCGCGCTTTTAGCTTTGGAAGATTGACCGAGAACCTCCGACACTTTGCCTTTTACAACGGTAATGCCGATCGGCGCTGATTTAAAATCTGTCGATCCATCCGGGCTTTCCAAAAAGATTTTCTTCCCTGGGAAAAGACTTTGCCAAGGGGGGGCTGCAATGTTCGCGCCGAGACCGGGAGTCTCTTTTTGATCATACCAAGATATGCCAATTACCGTATCCCCATCGGTTGCAATGGCGATATATCCATAGATGGCATCCCACAGTCCAAATCCATTGACAGGAAAAACATAGCCCACCGGTTTTTTTGAATCACTGTTTGGCATGATTTCATAAAAAAGCTTCCAAGGCTCTTTGTAGTAGCCCGATTTTTTAAAGTCGCTTAAATATTTTGATTCATCGATCGCTAGCTCTTCAAACGTTTTTATCTCTCCTAAATGATTGGTGAGCTTAGGATTAATCCTTTTTTGATAGACCTCAAGTATTTCGCTTTGTGTGGCAAGAGGGGGGGAGTTATCGGGAGTCAAAAGACCATTTCCTATATATTTTGCAGGAAGAATCTTTCCATCGGCTTCGCGGATTGTAAAATAGCCGTTAGCATCGAAAATTTTCGCGGCGATCATCATTTGTTTAGAACGATCTAAATCTTTTGCGATCTCTTTGGGCTCTTTAAGAGCAGAAGCTAATGCAGAAAGAATGATCGCAGAGAGTGCGCTTAAAACAACCATAAAAAGAAGGGTATAGAGATTTGAAAACCCTTTAGGCTGAAGCTTTGACAAGGTTTTTCCCCTTCTTTTTGGCGATGTTCAAAGCGGCATAGTAATCGATTAAAGGTGCAAATACATTGCCAATGAGGACAGCCAGCATGACACCTTCAGGATAAGCAGGATTAATAATTCGTATGACCATGGAAACAAGGCCAATCAAAATTCCGTAGATCCATTTCCCAAGTTTTGTAGCAGGCGATGAGACAGGGTCGGTTGCCATAAACACTAACCCAAAAGCAAGACCTCCTAAAATTAGGTGTTTATAAGCGGGAAACCCAAATTGTGAGGAGAGGTAGGCTCCATGATCTTTTCCAAAGAGGAAAGACCCCCACTCAAAGCAAGAGGCGGTAAAAAAGGCGCCTATTAACACAGCTAACATCACTCTCCAGGAGGCAATCCCTGTGACGATCAAGAAAATCGCTCCGAGTAAACAGGCAAAAGTAGAGGTTTCTCCGAGACATCCCAATTTGTTGCCGAAGAAAAATCCCCAATCCGAGTTGAGCGGTCCGATGCCATAGTTTAAGGCAGAAAATTGGTAGGCATTTTCATAATAGCCGGAAGATAGTCCAAGACCCCCTTCAGATAAGCTTGAAGTCACAAAACTTTTCATCTGCTCAGGTGTAAGCTTGCCAAGCGTGGCATCGGGGTGCAGGGTTTGCCAAGTCTGAAATTTGGCCTGCAAAGTATCCCATGTATTTACATTTGTAGTATTGTTGGTTGCGATCGCATCAGTGTGAATTTTTTTAATGTCGGGCGGAACATTAAAAATATTTAGCCGTGTCGCCTGAGAGTAGGCATCGAGCGGATTGATTCCACTATCCTGATTCATTTTGACTAAGCTATTTTGAACCACGAACGGGTTGGATCCAACCCACACATTGCCGGACATTCTGCCCGGGAATGTAAAAAAGAGAAAGGCTCTGCAACACATGGCAGGATTTACAATATTCATGCCGGATCCGCCAAAAACCTCTTTTCCAAGGATGATTCCGACCGCAATCCCAAAAGCTGCCATCCAGTAGGGAATCGTGGGGGGAAGAATAAGGGCGTATAATATGCCGGAAACCAAAAAACCCTCAGAGATCTCATGACCTCTTATGATGGCAAAAAGAGCTTCGCAAAGACCGCCCACAATGTACGAAATGAGGGCAAGGGGAAGAAATATTGAAAGACCATGTCCTAGAATGGTGAGATAACGGTTATCTTTCGCAGCAAAATCAAAGTAATTCTTGAAAGAGCCGAGCGAGCTTAAATACTCATTCATCAGTTTATAGTCGCCGCTCGAGTAGACATAATCTTGAAGGCCGGTATTCCAAATCGCCATTAGGATGCAGGGAAGGAGAGCAAATACAACTAAAAGCATCCATCGTTTGACATCCACCGCATCTCTGATATGGGGCGCTCTTTTGGTATTTTCGGCGGCCTCATAAAGAAACGTGTCTCCCGCGTCAACTAATGGTTTTAAACGGTGAAGCGGTTTGCCCGGCTTTGTAAGAGATTGTTGATAATCGAGAAAACGGCGTAACATAATGGGGGCGAAAGTAACATAAAAAGGTTAAATTTTAAAGAAAAAGTCTTTTTTTTAATGGTCGACAAGAACGTGTACTCCCATTTATAATTTGACAACGTATGTCAAAGCGCTGGTTTCTCATACTCGCCGGTTTAATCGCCCTCTTGTTTTTATTTCAGAGCTGGGTTTTATCAACTACGGTAGAGTACTCTTTCAAAAATACTCTGGAAGAAGCTTTTCAGGCCAAATCTACCTATGATGAAGTAGAAAAATCGGGCACGAAAGTTGTTTTTAGAAATTTTAAACTTTTGCAAGATGAGAAGACGATTTTTCAATCGGAGATCATTGAACTTGAGTATGCGGTCCTCTGGTTTGACAGAACCGTCAATTTAAAATTTAGCGTTGATAAGCCGCAGTTGTTTCTTCCCCTTAAGGGGGTTGATCTCTATCAGTCCTTCAAGGAAAGAGAGAGCGGTTTCGTCAAGGTAAAAGCAAGCGGCCAAATTAAAGGCGGGAGCATTGTAACAGAGGACGACAGCCTCCCCTTCCAGGCGATCTTGGAAGAGAAACTTTCAATTACCACCAACAATTCCTCTTTTTCGTTTGCAGGTGGATTATTTGATCTTAGCTTTGATGAGTTTAGCTTAAAAGTAATCTCCGAAATTTTGCAAAATTTAGCCCCTTCTTTGACTCAGAGCCATGTCGAAGGGATTATAAATGGACATTTGACAGTCGAAGCTTTGGCCGGAAAAGCGCCTGAAATCGAAGGAAAGATCGATGTTCGCAAGTTTAAATTAAATAAAGACCAAACGCACACCTCAATCGACGAAATCCATGCGAATCTAAATAGAAGTTCTGAGGCGAGCTACTATCCTCCTTTTAAAGGGGAGATCCTATTTAAAAAAGGCGATTTTAAATCCTTTCACAACGGCTCTTCTTTCGAATTAAAAGATATTGCAGGAGTTCTATCTTCCGAAGGAAAAGATGATTTAAAAGTCGATTTTAACGGCGTTGAATCTCTGGAAGGCGACCACAATATCCTGAGCGGAAGTTTTAAGTTCGATTTCGATAGCTCCGAAAAATTTTCTTTGGAAGGAATCCTTACGGGCAAAAGCTCCAAAAGGGGGCTTTCAGAGCTAAAACTTAAAGCAAGTGATATCGGAGCTCCTTTTAGCGTGGCTATTTTGGAGCTTAAAAATTTCGGCCTTTTTGAGTACGCTCTCTTTGATAAAGTCGTGAGCAAGCTTCATCTGGACATCCCTCAAATTGATTTTAAGGGAGGTCTCATCGACGGCACTTTTAAAGTATCAACCGCAGAAAATAGGCCGTCAGAGGTGGCTGCTGAAAATCTTTCTATTCGAAATTTGAAAGTTCATTTCAAGGAGTGGGACATCACGGCCTACGCCCAGACAGTGGCCGGCTATTTCAAAATGAATTTAGGCCACGAGACCCCCCGGGAAACGGCAGAAGGCGAGCTTCATATTGTGAATGGCGACCTTACTTTTCACACTCTCTCACCGAGTCTTTCTCATTTTTCCAATATCCAGACCAAAATCAAAGTCGTAGACGGCCGAATAGAAAAGTCTCTCGCGTCGGTCTCTCTTGCCGGTTTGAATGGTTCTGCCGAAATTGATTGGCTGACTCCCGGCGAGCTTATGCGCATTCATCTGGTGGGCACCGGGAACGAAATCGCCCAAATGATGCCTAAACGGGTGGAAAAAGGGATTCTAAGACACTTGTCTGACGAAAAAGTTAAAGTAGAAGCGTCCGTCAGAGAAGAGATTGAAGCCTTGAGACTAAAAGGGGATCTTCAAGCCTTTGACCGCTATGGAAAATTGGATCAGCTTTTTGAATTCGGGTTTGATTTGAAGAAAGGGGAAACTCCTCTTAGCGACCCTTTTGAGCAGCAATTTTGGGATGATACAACCGCGTCCCTGTATAATGAAACACTTCCCCCCTCTCTTTTAGGAATGGGGTATGCGCTTCAAAGCGTTCTTATCAACGAGGCAGGAGTCGAGGGCCTTACGATTAAAAACGGGTGGTTCCAAGCTAAAAACATTAACCTTGAGCACTTTGTAAGTCCTTTTCTGTTTCCTAATGACGACCTCATCCTCGCCGGTATGGGCGATCTAAACGGTGAGTTTGACCTTGGCGGTTTGAGAGTTAGCTACAACACAGAATTTTTAAGCCTCGAAAATCCTCATCTCAAAATGGAGATGCCCAAAAATCACTATCAAGGAGTGCATTGGGTTGATTTCAAAACTAAAAGTCACCTAGGGCATCTTAAAATGAAGGATGCCACCTATTTCGATAAGAAAAAGGGGCTTTTTTTCCAAAATATCGATGGAGAGGTGACTTTCTGGGATAAGCAAATTTTTATAGCTCCCATAAGCGCCGTTTCAAATCATGTTGAGATGGAGGGGGAGTTTGTTATCGATTACTCCGATCCCGGGGAAGGGGTTTTTGATTTGGCGATTCATGCAAACTCGATCGACGGAAGGTACAAGGATGCGGCCGATCTTCTATCGCATATCGACCCCAATCTTTTCTTAGCCGACATCCCTTTAGACGGATCCATCCGGTTGAAAGAGCCGGGCGCAACTCTTATGTTCCACGTATTTCCGGAAGATTATGAGTGGGATGCAAAAATCAAGGGCTCCATCACGGAAGGAGAGTTCAAAGGGGAGCCGCATGAATTTTCAGGCCACGATATCTCGCTTGAATTCAGCTACGATAAAGAGGCTAAAACTCTACACTTTAGCGATTTAAACGGACTTCTCCTTATCGGCCAAAAAGATAAGGAAGAGGAGTATACCTTTGAAGCAGAGCGTTTTGGTTTTGATGATTTTGGCAATTTAATCGGCTTCTTCGATTTAAAATTAAATGATCAAAAGGGAGAGGTCGCAAGATTAAAAGGAACTCTTGAAAAAGAGGGTGAAATCACCCGTATTAATTTCGATAAACCTCTTTGCCACTTCGGCAGTTTGGAGTGCGATCAACTAGATCTCACTTTGAAAGAGTTAAAAGGGGTAGATCAATTTCACTTTGGGACCCGCTTTAGACTCTCTACCCTTGTCCACGAACTGAGCCGCTTCTCGAGAACAGGCCTTCTATTTATTCCATCCTCCCTTTTCCAGCGTTTAGGCGATTTAAACACCTTGTCGGGGGAGATTAAAATTAATCTCGATTATCAAGGGGACTTTAGCCAATTTAATTTTGCTTTAGAGGGCGGCGATTTAACCATCGATAACAGGCAGATTAAAGAGTTAAAAATCGAGGGAGAAAAGAAAGGCAGTCTTTGGACGATTAACGATTTGAAAGCTGATGATCTTAGTGTTTCTGTTGATCTCATTCAAGAGGCTGATAAGTGGAAAATCAATCATTTCGGGGTCAGAAAAGGCCAGCTTTTACTAGCCGGCTTAAAGGGTGAGTGGAATCAAGATAATCCTGTGATTGAAGCTGATATTCCTCTCTTTGAACTGAATTTGAAGGCTCTATCTGAATTGCCTGAAGCGGAAAACTTGGTTAAGCAATATGCACCCGAAGGCATTTTCAAAGGGGTCGGGAAAGTTATCTGGGACCCTCAAAACCTTGAACTTAAAGTGAAGGGTAAAGTGGAAGGCCTATCTCTTAAAGGGGTTCCTTTTGAAAACGATGAGTCTTTTGAAATTGCCTGGATACCCAAACAGGAATGGACTTTAAACCATCTCAAATTGCAGCCGTATAATCCTCTTAATCAAAATTGCACCGCGGAGCTTGTTTTTGAAAAAGCTAGGTTTGATAGTGTGACTAGCCAGGTGGATGTGTTTCCCCTCCGTTTTAACGTAGAGGCATCGGCGCTTCCTTGGTTTATTGGATTTGTTAAAAATTGGGGCGCTCTTAACTGGTCGGATGCAACGGTCAAAACACTATCTGAAGTAAAAGCGGAAGGCTCTCTTACGGGCACCCTTCTTTTAAATCAGAAAGAGGGTGCGGAGACTATTGTCGTGAGTGTTAATGAAGGATATTATTATTTTGACGGTCAGCCTTACTATCTTAAAAATGCGCAGGTTGAGATTACGCCCGACGAAATAAAGGGAATCACACAGCTTCTCAAAGAAAAATCTCTTCTATGGGTTTTATTAAGAACGTCCGCTCCCGATTATAATCGGGGCGTTGTGGTCATCGCAGACGGCTCTTATGAAGAAAAAGATCCTATTAATATCATTTGGAACACTCAAAAAGGCTATGTAGTTTTAGAGGAAGTTAAAGGCTCTGCGGAAGGCCTCTCTTTTAATTTAAAGGAAGGTTTATCGGATGCCGAGTCCCTTCATCTGACCGGTGAAATCGGGATCGATTGTGAAAGAGCTAAAAACTTAATGAAGCCTGAACATTATGAGAAGCTTAAACGCTTTGAAATAGGATCGGGTTACACTTTAGTAGGCAGCCTAGCTTTTCCAAGAGCTTTAGAGGGTTATGCTTTCGATGGCGAAATTCATGGGTACGATTTCCAGATCAAAGGGTATCAATTTGATCACATGCACGCCGACTTGAAGGCCGATGAGAATTTTGCACTCATCAAAAACTTGGAGATTATGGATCAGGCGGGAAATATCTTTATCCCTGAAATCCGCATTGATCAGACCGGATTAGGAGCCCTCACTATTCCGAAGATCGATTCTTCCGATTTTAGACCGAGTCTTATGTATGAAGTAGGAAAAGGTCGTCCCCATGAGTTAAAGCCGTTTATCATTAGATCTTTTGTCGTCAATGACATTCATGGTCAATTGAACGACATTAAAACCTTGAAAGGCAAAGGGCAGCTCTTTTTTCAGAACCCGGTGAAGAAAAATCTCCATAACACGATTTTTAAAATCCCGGCCGAAATTTTGTCCCGTATAGGCATCGACCTTATTGCTCTCACCCCTGTATCGGGAAATATTCTTTTCGAAATCCATGATGAGAATGTCTTTCTTACGAAGTTTAAAGACGTTTATAGCGACGGGAAACTTTCAAAATTCTATCTTGCCAACGAACCATCGAAGATTGATTTCGACGGCAAGCTAAACCTGCATGTCAAAATGAAGCAGTACACATTATTATTTAAACTAGCTGAGCTCTTCACTTTCCATATTGAAGGGACATTAGCTAAGCCCACTTATTCCTTAAGAAAGCATGGTAAAGAAGAGATCCATATCGATGAGTCGTAAACTTAAAATTTTTAGCCTATTACTTGTTTTAATCCTGATACCTTTTGCAACGATTCGCGCATGGTATTTTTTAACCGATAATTTTTATCCGGAGGGAATTCAAAACGATTTTGCCTATAATCCCGAATGGGATGTTCCACCTCTCCCGGATGCAGAAAAAGCGGAGCTGAAAGCTTCTTTATCCAAACCGCTTACTTATCTCAATAAAGGGGCGCAAATCTTTGCGTTTCAAACAGAAGATGGAAAGTATGTGCTGAAATTTTTCAAGTTTAAGCACTCCAAACCCTCTTATTTTGTTGAGATTCTCCCTCCCATAGGACCTCTTAAAGCTTATAAAGAACAAAAAAGGGTGAAAAAGCTCGATAAAATCGCCCTCCTTTTCAAAGGGCACATCGATGCGTATAAGTATGATAAAGAGGAAACCGGTCTTGTTTTCTTACACCTGAATAAAACAAAAAACGATTGGAATTTATCGGTTAATATCTCCGATAAGCTGGGAAGGCAATTCTCGATTGATCTCGATGACCATGTATTCGTGATTCAGAAAAAAGGGGTTGTTTTGAGGGATGCTTTAAGGGAGAGCCTGAAGAAAGGAAAAGTCGATGAAGCTTTGACTCAGTTAAAATTGATTGTCGATTTGTATATGCGTGAATATCAAAAAGGGATCTATGACTGCGATCATGGGCTTACTCATAACACCGGTTTTACCTATGAAGGAAAGCCCTTTAGATTTGATGTGGGTAAGTCTTGCTATGGGGAGGAGTTCAAAAAGGCCTCTTTTATTCGAAAAGATATGGATAAAGTGCTTTCCATGATGAGCGAGTGGTTAAGAGATAATTTCAGAACCTCTGAGTCCAAGATCATGCCGGAAGTTCGTAGATATGCGGATATTCAAATCGATAAAGTTCCCTAAAGTGAGTTTAAGCGATCTTTTTTTCCCCTCCCTTTGTCTTCATTGCGAAAGCAAATTAAGCCAAGGGGAAAAAATCCTCTGTCTTTCTTGTTTCGAGGGCCTTCGTTTTGAGAAAAAGCCTTTTCGCCTCGTGCCCTTTTCTTTTGTTTGTCCATTATGGGAAATGGAAGGAGCCTCTCAGCGTTTAGTTCAGGCTTTTCAGGGAGGTCAAAAGTACCTCGCCAGAGGTCTTGCCTCTTTTCTTCTCTATCGATTTTATGAGCTCGATCTGGGCGAGCCTGAACTAATCACCTTTGTCCCAACGGAGCCGCATCAAAAATGGTCTTTAGGTTTTTGCCCGCGAAAAATACTGGCTCAAGAATTATCTCAGTTATGGGGTGTGACGTTTGACTCCCTTTTAGATTGGCAAGGGGAGGAGTTAAAACTTCGTAAGAGAACCCACGCCAAAAAAGTTTTACTCGTGGATTTATTTTGCGATAATGAGATCCTGTTAAAGGAGGCGGGATATGAGATAGAGGAATCAGGAATTAAATCTCTAAGCGTAGGGGTTTTAGCCTCAAGATTAGAAGAGCCGGCAAGTGATTGTTAAATCCATTTTTTTCTTCTAAAAAAGTAGAGCATCGAAAGGGCAACCGTTGCCATTAAGATCAAGACGGCGGGATATCCGTATTTGGAGCTGATTTCGGGCATCTTTTCAAAATTCATCCCGTAGATTGAGGCAATAAATGTCAGAGGGACAAACAAAGTGGATACAATGGTTAACACTTTCATGATCTCGTTCATTTTGAGACTAATATTCGACAGATAGATATCAATCATCCCCGATAAAACATCTCTAAAGCCTTCAATCGTCTCAACCATTTGAATGGTATGATCGTGTACATCGTGAAGGAAGAAGCGGGTATGGTCAGAAATGAGATGCATATCCCGTCTTTCAAGACGGCTGATCACTTCCCGCATCGGCCAGATGTTTTTTCGAAGAATCGCAATCTCTCGCCTTGTCTTTTGCAGCTTATAAAGGGTTTGCGGCGTGGGATTCGCCATCAGCTCTTCTTCCAGATCCTCGAGCTCATCATCCACTTTTTCTAAGACAGAGAAAGCTTGGTCTACGATCGCATCGATTATGGCGTAAGCTAAATAATCGGCTCCATATTCTCTTAATCGAGAGCCCTGTTTGCGGATCCTCTCTCTTATGGGCTCAAAAAAAGTGTCGGCATGTTCGGTAAAGGTGATCAAATAATCTTTCGCAAGAATCAAGCTAATCTGTTCATCATCCGTTTTATTCGCCTCTTTTTTATTGAAAAGGCGCAGAACGATGTAAAGATAATCTTTATAATCTTCGCACTTAGGCCGCTGACTTGGACTTAATATATCTTCCATCGTGAGCGGGTTTAACTTAAATTGCTTTCCAATTTTATCGATCACATCAGGATCAGTTAGCCCTTTCACATTGATCCAGGTGATCATGGGCTCATGAATGCTCTTAAGGCACTCATCTAAAGTAGCATGGGGGATTTCAACGACGGTTTGAATATCATAGTCGATAAGGTAGTACTCGATTTTTTCCTGGGGACGCTCGCCGGTATAAACGAGCGATCCTGGAGGAAGTCCAACCTTTTTTTTGCGTGTGCGCAGTAAGCGGGCCATATCAGCCCACTATTCAGAATTTGCGATTAATGCTCAATATTTCGACGGATCATTCCGATTTGACGGCGAAGCTGCTCATCTTCCTGCATTTTCTTCTCGATCGTTTTACACGCATGCAAGATAGTCGAGTGCGTTTTTCCGAAGGACTCTCCGATCACCATAAGAGAGCCGTCAATTAAAAGTTTGGCTAAATACATAGCCACTTGTCTTGGAAGAGCGACATCTTTCGTTCGGGAAGAACCCCTTAAGTCGCTCACTTTCACTTGGAAAATAGTGGCGACGCTCTTCAAAATCTCTTCGACAGAGATTTTTTTCTTGGGAGCATCTTTTAACATCTCTTTCAGCGTTTTCTCTACAAGCTCTTCGGTGATGTTAAGGTTTAAAAGGCGGGAATGAGCCGATAAACGGTTAACAGCACCCTCCAATTGACGCACGTTATTGTAGATGTGTTCCGCAATAAAGAAGGCCACTTTATGGGGGATTTGTATCCCCTTTTGTTCGGCTTTGTGTTGAAGAATCGCAACTCTTGTTTCGAGCTCTGGGACGCCGATATGGGCAACCAAGCCGCACTCGAGTCTTGCGCTCATTCTTTCAGAGAGCTTGAGATGAGCGGGCGGCTTATCGCAGGTGATCACGATTTGTTTGTGCTGGTTGATCAGAGTTTCAAAAGTGTTGGTCAACTCCTCTTCGAAGTTTAGCCGGTTTTGCAAAAACTGAATATCGTCCACCAGTAGAACATCAACTTCCGAGCGGTAAAACTTTTTCATTTTGTCTACGGTCTTGTTGCGCAGACTATCGACTAGTTCATTGATGAAAGCTTCGGTCGTGATGCAATGAACTCTTAGCTTTTTGAAATTTTCCCGTATGTAGTGTCCGATAGAGTGAAGGATATGAGTTTTCCCAAGACCAACCCCTCCGTGAATGAAAAGAGGATTATAAGAATGGCCGGGACGGGAAGCGACCCCCATTGCGGCCGATTTAACAAACTGGTTGGCAGGCCCTTCGATAAAGGTGTCAAATCGATAGTTTGGATTAAGTTTAAGCTCAAAGCCGGAGGGTTCAGAGGGAAGGTCAATTTTTACCGGCGAGGGAGCGATAATTTGCTTTTTTTGAGGCGCGGCGAGGATGAATTGGATGAGCGGCTCGCCATCGGTTCCCACAGGAAGAAAAGATTTTAATTCCTGTCTAAAGTTTGAAAGCAAATATTCTTTAACAAAAATATTGGGAATCTCTAATGTGATTGCATCTCCTTGAGCTTCAAGGACTTTGATCGGCTCAAGCCAGTTTCCGTAGGCGGTAGGGGTCGTTCTGCTCTTTACATAGCTCAAAAACTGAGACCAGGCTTCTTGATGGGAGAGAAGGAGCATATCTACAAACCTAAAAGTTATTTACAATCTTTCCACAACTACAACTAGAGCTGTTTCGGCGGTAGACTCTATCATTCAAGATGAAAAGGTCGCAAGCGATTTATAAACATTGGGCGATAAGCTGTTGATTTTTAACGTTCTTTAAATTACACCTATTCCATGTATGCAAGACAATCAATAGATCAAAACGATATAGACGCTGTTGTTCAATCACTTAAAGGAGACCTCATCACAAGAGGCGCTCAGGTTGAGGCATTTGAAGAAGCTCTTAAAGAGGTGTGCCAAGTCCGCTATGCGGTAGTTATGAACAGCGGATCCACGGCTCTTGACGCTGCCTACTTTGCCTTGGATGCGGGGCCGGCCGATCGAATCCTTTCAACGCCTAACTCCTTTATAGCGACGGTAGGTCCCGGGGTCAGGCGAGGAGCAAGTCCGCTCTTTATAGATATTGATCGTTCCACAGGTAATTTTAATCTTGATTTAGTGCTCGAAAATCTTGACTTCCAATCCACTCGCGGACGTTTATTTGTGGCGCCTGTCCACTTCTCCGGCATAGCCGTGGACATGAAAAAAATCTATAATTCTCTTAAAAATCCCCGCACGGTCATTATTGAAGATGCCGCCCACGCGATCGGCTCATATTACCCAAGCGGTGAAAAAGTGGGCTCTTGCACCTACTCCGACATCACCATTTTGAGTTTTCATCCTGCTAAGGTAATCACATCCGGAGAGGGGGGAGCAGCTCTTACGAATGATGAGGCTCTCTACAACAAATTAAAACTTTTTCGTAACAATGGAATAATACGGAAAAGCGCTTGGGAATATGACTGTGAGGACTTGACGGGGAACTATAATTTTATCGAAATGCAGGCGGCTTTAGGCCTATCCCAACTCAAAAGACTGGATAAATTTGTCGTCAAAAGAAGAAAGCTCGTAAAACTTTATCATGAACTGTTGAAAGGGGTAGAGGGGGTGCGTCTTTTTTCCGACGAGCCGCTTGAAAGAACCGCTTATCATTTAATGGTTGCACAAATCGATTTTCGAAAGTTTAAGACGACGAGAACCGATTTTATGCAAAAATTATTAGAGCATCGCTACGGCACTCAGCTCCACTACATTCCCGTTTATCGCCATCCTGTGATTAAAAAAATGGTAGGCGATGTCGCCGAGTATTTCCCGGAGATGGAAAAATATTTTGAAGAGGCTTTATCTCTTCCACTTTATTACGATTTGACCGAAAAAGAGGTAGAGTCTTTTGTTGAAACTTTTAAAAAGATTTTACATTCATGATTCAGGTCTACATCTCTCTTGCGATCTCATTCGGAATAGCGTATTCCGCCGCTTTTTTGAATGGGTATTCAATGGATTGGCTGATTTTTTTCATCAGTTTTTTCGCCTGCTTCATCGCCTTTTTTCAGGATCGCTCAATTTTATTTACCTTGGCCAAATTTTTGACCGCCTCGATCCTGATTTTCTTCTTTCCTATTCCGGGGGCTTTTTATCTCGCTGCGGTTGCGATTCCTTATCTTACAAAAGAGCCGGTCTTTTTAGCCTTGCAAGGTTTATTAATCCCTCTTTTTGCATTAAGCTTGAGAGGGGGAGAGATTTTGTTTACCCGGGAAACGATCAGCTTTGCTCTAACCATTTTCGGCGCTTTTTTAATTAAGGAAAAACCGAATGATCCTAAAGTGGCCTACTCGGGATTAGTCCTTTCGGTTTTAGCATCGGCTACGCTTAAAACCTTCATGTTTCTTTTTCCGGCCCAAATCATCATGCTCTTTGCACTCACTCAAACAAACACGCAGGCGCCTTGGGTCACTTCCATCATCTATTTAATCGTGAATAGCCTGGGAGGGTTGTTTTTATATCTCGTGCCGATCCTGAGGATGTATAATGACAAACTCATCAAGTGGCTGATGGGCGGATGAAAGAGTTCCTTTTCCTCTCGCGCTAGCACCTCGAAACTCTCGAAAGTGCCCCTGACCTGTCGCTTGCTGCTAAACCCTTGCGCTTGCCCCTGCCCGTGCCCTTGCCCGCTTCCCTGGAAACTTTCGGAAGTACCTATTCTGCTGCTTGCAGCTTTCCCCTCGCGCTAGCACCTGGAAACTCTCGGAAGTACCTCTTAGTAAAATTTGTTGTAAACTATGTGCTTGGGTTAAATGTCACCCATGTGATTGGGTTATACCCACGTAAAGGGGTAAACGTACGGGTTTAGCTGCAGGGGAATAGGTACTTCCAAAGTTTCCAGGGAAGCGGGCACGGGCAAGGGCATGGGCAAGCGCAGGGGTTTTAGCTGGGAAACTAACTATAGGCCATGATAAGCGCTTTAGCGATATTTGCGATTTGTTCGCTTTTCTCATTCTTCAAAATATTGCAAAGCTTTAATCCCTCTTCCCTCTTACCCAGCATAAAGAGTGCTTTGGCTAAGTTTAGCAAAGTGGGGGAGTGGTCGGCTTCCAATTTTAAAGCTTTTTCAAAACATTTAATCGCTTTAGCGGGGTTTCCAAGCTGCACATAGAGCGCGCCAAGAGTTTGCGCGTCGTAGGCTGATTCGGGATCGAGAATAGTAAGCGCTTCAAAAAAGTCGATCGCTATATCATACTTCCCCTGGCGGATATAAGCGTAGGCTGCAATCCGAAGTTCATCGAGGGTCTCTTCATTCCACTTAATATGCTCCTTCCAATCAATCTTCATGACCTAACCTTGTAAAAATTGGCCGATCCGACCGACGATAAAACTGAGCATACTATTAATTTTATCAATTTGGTTAAAACATCTCAGCAAAACAGCTTTTTCCCTCTCTTCTTCCGGTGTTGCACAAGGGGTTTGGGCAATCGTATCGTAGAGCTCTTGCTGCTCTTCTAAAGGGCCTAAGCTCGGCGCCATGCGAGAAAAGGTGAAGGGAGAGCGTCTTCGGGAATACCAAGTTTTAGGGGCGTAGAAGAAAGCCCATACGGAAGGGTAAACATCGGTTGGGAAAATAAGGGAGAGCTGCTGGAGAGTCGGCACATTGGTATCAATGATGACTGCCTGCGTCACCTGAGGCGCCAGGTTAATGCGGTAGTCCGCTTGAATACGCTCATAGTTAAGCTGCCTGAGGGCATAGGCGTTATTCACAGAAATGTCGAGATTATCAATGGTTACTGGCATACTCTTATAATAACATATCCCTATAAAAAAATGGTAAGTAGCCTATGGGTAAACACCCTCATATCAGCGTTCTTTTAAGCGAAGTGCTGGAGGTTTTTAAAGATCAGTCTATTACGACTTTTATTGATGCTACTCTCGGAGCGGGGGGGCACTCGGAAGCAATTTTAAAAAACCACCCTGAAATTAAAAAACTAATAGGCATCGATCAGGATCTAAATGCCATTAAAATAGCCAAAGAGAGGCTAAAAGAGTGGCCGGTTGAAATCATCCACTCCAATTTTTCGACCGCAAAACTTCCCCAAGCAGATGCTATATTAGCCGATTTAGGCGTCTCCTCTATGCAACTCGATCAAGCCGAACGGGGCTTTAGCTTTATGCGCGAAGGGCCCTTAGACATGCGTATGAACCAGACCCAAGCATTAACGGCTGAAGTGATCGTTAATGAATGGGATGAAAAGGATCTTGCCCGCATCATCAGAGATTATGGGGAGGAAAAGAGATGGAAAGAAGCTGCAAGAGCAATCGTTCGGAATCGACCTTTTCATACCACTTTAGAACTTGCCGCCCTTCTTAAAAAAACACTCTTTAATCCGAAGAAAAAAATTGATCCTTCAACGCAAGTCTTTCAGGCTCTAAGGATTGCGGTAAATGATGAGCTCGGTGTGATCGAGCGTTTTTTGAAAAGGGCGATGGAGGCTTTAAACCCGAAAGGGCGTCTTGCGATCATTACTTTTCATAGTCTCGAAGATAGAATAGTAAAACATGCCTTTAGAGAGCTTGCCTTGGATAAGGTATCGACCAAAAGTTTAGGGCCGGGGCTTTTTCTATCGAAGGACCCCGAAGTTAAAATTCTGACTCCAAAAGGAATAATTGCATCTGAACAAGAGATTCTATTGAATCCTCGCAGCCGCTCAGCTAAATTACGTGCGGTGGAGAAATACTAAATGCCTATCCGGCTTTTAATCGCGATTGTTTTTTCGGGTCTCTTATTGATCTTGTATATTGAAAAGATCAACTCGTTGACTGCTCTTCGATTAGATTTACCCCAGCTTGAAAAAGAGCTCAAAGAGATTGAAGAGGAAAATAAAAGATTGCAATTTGAGATCGATCAGTTTGAAAGCCCGCTTTATATGATGGAGCTTTTAAAAAAGCCTGAATTCAGCCACCTTAAATTCCCTCAATTAAGCGAGGTCGAAACGAAGTGAAAAAGAGGCTTCTTATCGTTTCGATCGTGCTTATAGCTCTTTTTAGCCTGCTCATTTTAGCGTTTTTTAAAATCCAAATTACCGAAAATGAAAAGTGGTCTCATCTTGCAAGAAAGCAGCATTTTTTTATTTTAAAAGAGCCCTCCCACAGGGGCACCTTCTACGCTCGCGGAAAAGCTCGTCCAGGACACCCGGAGACTTATCTTCCTTTAGTTACCGAAATTGAAAAATTCCATCTATACATCGACCCTGAGTCGATTCCTGATAAAAATAAAAAAGAGATCATTCAATTTTTGATCCCGCAGCTAGGCATTAAAGATAAAACAAAGTTTGCCAAAGAATTCATCAAGAAGTCGAGAAGCCGCCGGTTGAAAATGTGGCTGGAAAAAGCCGATAAAGAAGAGATACAAACATGGTGGCTTCCCTTCGCAAAAAAACACAAAATACCAACCAATGCCCTCTTTTTTGCCTCGGATTATCAACGCTCCTATCCTTTCGGTAAGCTTTTGGGCCAGGTTTTGCAGACGACCCAGTCGATGAAAGATGAAAAAACCGAAAAAGCGATTCCGACAGGGGGGCTTGAATTAGCATATAACGATTTGTTGGAGGGAAAGCCGGGCAAAAGACGGCTTATGCGATCTCCTCGTAATCCTCTTGAAACGGGCGATATTTTAGAAGTGCCGGAGTCGGGGGCCGATATTTATTTGACAATCGATCCGACTCTTCAATCGATTGCGGAGGAGGAGCTTGCCAAAGGGGTCAAAAAATGCAAGGCAAAGGCCGGATGGGCGGTCATGATGGATCCTTTGACAGGAGAGATCTTGGCGATGGCACAGTACCCCTTTTTCGATCCCTCCCACTATAGCGACTATTTTGCTGACCCTCTGTTGAGGGACGCCACGAGAGTGAAGGCGATCACTGATGCGAATGAACCGGGTTCTGTCATCAAGCCAATTAATGTAGCCATCGGTCTTTATGCGAATGAAGTGTTAAAAGCGAAGGGTGAAAAGCCTCTTTTCTCCCCCGATGAAAAATTCGATACCTCAAAGGGGTCCTTTAAAGGAAGATCCAAGCCGATTACCGATACCCATTTTCATCACTTTCTTAATATGAAAATGGCTATTCAGAAATCCTCAAACGTCTATATGGCCCAGCTCGTTGATAGGATCATTCAACGACTCGGCAGTGATTGGTATCGCAATAGCTTAAAAGACATTTTTGGAATTGGTGAAAAAACGAATATCGAACTACCGGGAGAAACACGCGGAAAGCTTCCGTTGCCGGGTAAAATTCATCCGAATGGGACAAAGGAGTGGTCCTTAGCAACGCCGCCCTCTCTGGCGATGGGTTACAATTTGCAATTAAACTCTCTGCAGATTTTAAGGATGCACAGCGTCTTAGCTTCTCGAGGATTCATTGCCGAACCGCATTTGGTGAAAAAGATCGTGCGCAATAATGAGGTGATATACGAAGCTAACAAACCTCCTAAAAAAGTTTTGAGCGCCGATATCGCCGAAAAAGTGGTAGAGGCTATGAAATTTACCACCAAGCCTGGAGGCACCGCGAGAAGAGGGGATATTTGGGGCTACTCTGAGTTTGGAAAAACATCTACCTCGCATAAATTAGATGGAGCTCATTACTCGGATACAAAGTATATCGCCAATTTTATCGGATCTACTCCGGCTAAAAATCCCGCTTTTACTTTAATCGTCACCATGGATGAACCGGAGTGCTGCTACCTTCCGGGCATTGGCAAAAATCACCATGGAGGAAACGCCTGCGCGCCTGTTTTTCGAGAAATCGGAAGACGGGCTCTCGATTATTTAGGAATCGAAAAAGATGACCCTCATGGCTATCCGATGCAAGATCCTCGGTATGACCTAGAAAAAGCCGATATGATGCTGGATGCGAAAAAGTTGCAAGAAATGTACGAGTCATGGAATAAAAATCACTAACTATATGAAATTAAAAAAGTTAATAAAAGATATCCCGATTAAAGAAGTTAAAGGCTCGAAAGAGGTGGAGATAACGGGACTTTCTGTTAACTCTAAACTGGTGGCTCCGGGCCATCTATTTGTCGCCAAAAAAGGGCATCTGGATGACGGCACAAAATATATTCCGGAAGCGGTTCAAGCGGGCGCCCATGCTATCTTAACAGATCTTTATGATCCGAGCTTCAAGCAGATAACACAGTTAATCGATCCCGATATCGCCGGCAAAGAAGCTCAGCTTGCCACCACTTTTTATCAGTTCCCATCGAAAGAGCTGCTCATGGTAGGAATTACAGGAACAAACGGTAAAACGACGACTTCATTTTTAGTTAAGCATATTCTAGATCGCACTTCTAAGCTCAGCGGATTAATCGGAACGATAGAATATATCATTGGACAAAACCGGTATTCCGCTAGCAGAACCACTCCTGATGTCATTTCAAATCACAAAATGCTACGCGATATGGTGACCCATGGTTGCAAAAGCTGTGTCATGGAAGTAACTTCGCACGCTCTTCATCAGAATCGAGTGCAAGGCATTGAATTCGATATCGCTGTCTTTACGAATCTGACACTCGATCATCTAGACTACCACTCCACGATGGAAGACTATGCGGATGCAAAATCGAGATTATTTAAAGGTTTGAATAAAACCAAGACCGCTTGCATTAACTCAGATAGCCCCTGGTCAAAAAAAATGATCGAGGATTGCAAAGCTAAACTGATTCGCTACGGTATTGAAAGCGAGTGCGATTTAAAAGCATCTAATATCAAACTCACTCCGGCCGGCACCTCTTTTGATATTAGTTTTGAAGGAAAAATGTATTCAGCCCGTAGTCCTTTGGTCGGCAGATATAACGTCTATAACGCGATGGCCGCTTTAGCAGTGGGTCTTGCTTCCGGCTGTACAATGGATGCTTTAATCCCTTTACTGGACACGTTTCCTCCTGTTGTGGGACGGGTGGAGCCTGTTCCTAATCCCTTAAATCTTAAAATATTTGTCGATTTTGCTCACAGCGACGATGCTCTCATCAATGTTCTTGAGTGTTTGACGGAGTTTAAAACCGGCAAAATCATCACAGTTTTTGGATGCGGCGGTGATCGTGACCGTGCCAAAAGACCCAAAATGGCTAAGGCCGCAGAAGAGTATTCCGACATCTCGATTGTAACCAATGATAATCCTAGGTCGGAAGATCCGGAAGAGATCGCTAAAGAGATTCTCAAAGGATTTAGAAAGAATAATTACATTGTGGAATTGGATAGACGGCGTGCCATTCAAAAAGCAATTGAGCTGGCAGAGCCCCAAGATATTATCCTGATCGCCGGAAAAGGGCATGAAACGTATCAGATTTTCCAACATAAAACGTGCGAATTCGATGATCGAAAAGTGGCTCTAGAAATTATTCAAGAGCAGATGGCGCACGCATGAGATTTATCGTATTTGCGCTCCTAATAATTCTGGCAGGCTGCCAACCTAAATATAAGGAGCCCCCTGTTTATTATTCTGAACCGGTAAGAGAAGCTCCCCCTGTCAGATATCAACCGGTCCAAAAAACAGTGATTCTGATCGACCCCGGGCATGGAGGCGAGGATGAAGGGACAAAATCTTTATCTAAACCGGTTTACTCGGAAAAATCTTTCAATCTCATCACGGCGAAATTTCTTTCTTCTTATCTTAAACAGATGGGATATCAGCCGGTTCTCACAAGAACGGATGACACTTTCATCTCGTTGAAAGGGCGGTTTGAAGGAGCTAATAACATGAAGCCAGCCCTTTTTGTGTCGGTGCACTATAATGCCGCTCCAGCGCCTGAAGCGAATGGGGTAGAAGTTTTCTATTACCGGCAGGAAGATAATCCGAGCCGTACCCAGTCTTCAAAAAAACTGGCGCAGTCGGTTTTAGCCGAGGTGATTGCCGCAACCGGAGCTAAATCCCGCAATGTGAAACATGGAGACTATGCGGTTATCCGTGAAACTGAAATGCCCGCGATCCTGATTGAAGGGGGATTTCTTTCCAATGAAGAGGAGCTTCAAAAGATCAAGGACCCTAATTATTTAAAAAAAGTCGCCTGGGGCATCGCTCAAGGAATTGATAAGTATCTAGCAAACTAGAAAATTCTAAGCTTTAAAGGATTAGGCGCTATCAGCTCTAGTCTTAAGTGTATTTGCTCAATCAAACAATCTCGGTATTGTTTATTAAAATAAAAAGTTTTAGTCTCTCGCCATGGAAAGCGATTCTCTCCCTTATGATTTTGCACGTAGAAGACTTATGTCTTTTGCAGGCCTATGGATAAGTTTTTATCTAATTTTTCATCTCTTAACCAACTCTCAAGCGGCTCTTCTATTTGGAGAGGATGGCAAAGGGTATATTCATGATGTAAATTGGATCCATAGCCTCCCTTATTTAAATGTAATAGAAATTACAATTGTGGCTCTTCCGATTTTAGTCCATTTGTGGATCGGGTTTGAATATCTCTTTAAAGCGAAATTTAATTCTTTTGGCTACACCGGGAAAACTTGCTATCTTCCCGAGTATCCAAGAAATCATGCCTACACATGGCAAAGGATCACAGCTTGGATTCTGATCATAGGTATTTTTGCGCATGTCATTCATATGCGTTTTTACGAATACCCAGCGATCGCAAAAGAGGGAAAGTCGACCTTCTATATGGTGAGGTTAGATAACGATCCGGGTCTTTATACGCTTGAAAAAAGAATAGATTATAAGATTTATAACCCCGAAGAGATCCAAAAAGTAGTTGAAGAGGCATCTCTTTTAAAAGAGACTGATGATCCTGTTTTAAATCAGGCTGTAAGGCAGCGAAAAGAGTTTGCCGCAGCCCTTCAAGAAAAGCCTCTTGGTCAAAATCAGGTCATAGCTGTGGCCGATAACTTTGGTACAAGCTCTCTATTAATGGTAAGAGACACATTCAAAAGCCCTCTCATGATGATGCTATATACCGTTTTTGTTTTGACCGCCTGTTTTCATGCCTATAATGGTCTTTGGACCGCTATGATCAAATGGGGTGTCACCTTATCGGCAAGGGCGCAGAATTTATCCCGGAAAATAGCTTATGGACTCATGGTGATTATCGCCTTTCTTGGCCTCGCTGCAATTTATGGAACATACTGGATCAATTTAAGGAACTGACAATGGCAAATATGAAGGCGGTAGTTGTAGGAGGAGGTTTAGCGGGACTTTCAGCTACCATGAAATTAGCTGAGCAAGGCGTTCATGTTAAGCTGATATCGGTTACAAAAGTCAAACGCTCCCATTCAGTCTGTGCTCAAGGCGGGATCAACGCGGCGATCAACAATAAAGGCGAAGATGACCACCCCCTTATTCATGCGTACGATACCATCAAAGGGGGAGATTTTTTAGCCGATCAACCGCCGATTGTTGAAATGTGCCTCTCAGCTCCGCAAATTATCCATATGATGGATCGTTTTGGATGCCCGTTCAACCGGACAAAAGAGGGACAGCTTGATTTTAGACGATTCGGAGGAACTCTTTATAATCGTACCGCATTTTGCGGCGCTTCAACGGGACAGCAGCTTTTATATTCTTTAGATGAGCAAGTGAGGCGCTACGAAGCGCAAGGGCTAGTAGAAAAATTTGAACATCATGAGTTTTTAAGGCTTATTTTGGATGGATCGGGCAGGACAAGAGGAATTGTCATGCAAGATCTTTTCAATCTTAAGCTAGAAGCGATTGAAGCGGATGCTGTAGTCATTGCTACAGGAGGACTTGGCCTTCTATTCAAAAAATCAACCAACTCAACTTTTTGCACCGGCGCTGCCAACGGAAGATTATTCAGGCAAGGGATGAAATACGCGAACGGAGAGTTCATTCAAATTCATCCTACCGCGATCCCCGGCGAAGATAAACTAAGATTGATGTCCGAATCGGCGAGGGGCGAGGGCGGCCGCATGTGGGTCTATGGAGACTCTTCCAAATCGATCATGGCGCCTGATGGAAACATGGTGCCTTGCGGAAAGACCGGTGAGCCTTGGTATTTTTTAGAAGAGCTTTATCCCGCTTTCGGAAACTTGGTTCCGAGGGACATTGCAGCAAGAGAAGTTTTAAAAGTCTGTGAAATGGGGCTTGGGATTAATCAAGAGATGCAGGTTTATCTCGATGTAAGCCATCTTTCGGAAGAAAAAAAGAAGAAACTCGCTTCTATTTTAGAGATGTATCAAAAGTTCACGGGTGACGATCCAAAAAAAGTTCCGATGAAAATTTTTCCTGCTGTCCACTATTCGATGGGCGGCGCTTGGGTCGATTGGCCGGCAGCGGACGATCCGGACCGAAAAGAGCGGTATCGTCAAATGACGAATATCCCAGGGTGTTTTAATGTCGGAGAGTCCGATTTTCAATACCATGGGGCGAATCGCTTAGGGGCCAATTCCCTTTTATCCTGTATCTACAGCGGCTTAGTTGTCGGAAGGGAAGTCCCTCGATATTTACAAAATACAAAATTGGAAGAAGATCCTAAAAAATTTAGCGAAGAGGCCCTTCAAGCGGAAGAAGCTATAAAAAAGGAGCTTTTCTCAAGGAAAGGGCCTGAAAATGTCTTTAAATTACATGATGAGCTCTCTCAATGGCTTGTGAATAATGTGACTGTCAAACGAAACAATATCGATCTCGTGAAAACGCTCGATAAAATCAATGAAATTGAAGAGAGATTTAAGCATATAACGATTGAAGATTCATCGCAGTTTGCGAATCAAACGTACATATTTGCCAACCAGTTTCAGCCGATGCTTGATCTTGCAAAAGTGATTACGAAGGGAGCCCTTTTACGTGACGAGTCTAGAGGAGCGCATTATAAAGCTGAATTTCCTCACCGAGATGATCAGAAATGGTTAAAACATACGATTGCAATCTATCATCCGAGCGGAGATCCCGCAATATCATATAAAGAGGTGGACACTCGCCACTTAAAGCCTATTTTAAGAGATTATAGTCAGGCGAAAAAAGTTGAGCCTCATTTAGAAAATATTCCTTCAAACATTAAACTCCCGTTTTAACCATGAAAAAAACCTTCATTTTAAAAGTTTGGCGTGGATCTCCCGGAAATCAATATTGGGAGGAGTTTGAAATTGAAAGAAAGCCTTCTATGAATATTATTTCTGCCCTCATGGAAATTCGTAGAAATCCCGTCAATCGTGAAGGGAAGAAAATAACCCCCGTATCTTATGAGGCGGGCTGTCTTGAAGAAGTGTGCGGCTCTTGCTCGATGTTAATTAATGGAAAACCGAGGCAATCTTGTACCGCTTTAGTGAATAATATTTTGGAAGAGACCCAATCGGATACCATTACCCTTGCCCCTTTTACCAAATTTCCTCTCGTTCGCGATCTTATCATCGACAGAAGCTCCATGTTCGAGAATTTGAAGAGAGCGCATGCATGGATCGATGCCGATGGATCGCACAGCCAAGGAGCCGGCCCTTTAATTCCTCCCAAGACCCAAGAGATGATGTATGCCATCTCGCAGTGCATGACTTGCGGCTGCTGTGTCGAAGCTTGCCCACAAATGAATGAAAAAAGCAAATTTGTGGGTCCTCAAGTGATCGCGCAGGTGAGGTTGTTTAACGCAAATCCCACCGGAAAAGAGGCGAAAGAAGAGAGAATCCATTTTATGATGCAAGAGGGCGGCGTGAATAGTTGCGGCAATGCCCAAAACTGTGTTAAGGTATGTCCGAAAAAGATTCCTTTAACCGATTCTATAGCAGCCATCGGAAGGGATGCTACTTTACAAGCCATAAAAGACATATTTAGTTTACCGGATCGTGATTAGACTCTTTTGGGTGGTCTTAGCTAAGACCCTTATTTGCCTTGCATTGATAATGGTGGGTCTCATTCATTTAAGCCCTGATGAAGCTCAATATTGGACATGGAGCCAGCACCCGGATCTCGGGTACTATTCAAAACCTCCCGGGATTGCCTACCAGATTTGGATTGGAACCGCCCTTTTTGGCAACACCGAATTAGGGGTAAGGTTTGGATCGCTTGTCATCGGGTTTATACTTCCCTTTCTTCTATACCGCTTAGGTTTAAAAGCAGGCCTTACCGAAAAAGAGGCCTTCTCAGGCGCCCTCATTTGGTGTTTTATCCCCCTTGGTTTTATGGGCTCCATCCTCTCTATTACCGACGTGGGGATGATTCTATTTTGGGTGTGGGCCTCGCTTGAGCTTATCGAGAAGGGGGCCTCTTACAAGCTTGGACTTATCGTGGCAATCGGCGCTCTTTTTAAATTCCCCATCTACTTCTTTTGGGTGTTTGCCCTTGCGGTAGTTCCGTGGAACAAAGATCTTTTAAAAGCGATGATCGTCTCTCTTTTAGGGTTAGTCCCTTCCCTCCTCTGGAATCTGCAAAATAATTTTGCAACCTTTAGACACGTAGGGGCAGCTCTTCCCGGGGGCCCTAGCGCGGCCAAAAGTCATGGCAATCCATTAGAATTTATCGGCTCTCAAATAGCTCTTTTCTCGCCCGTCTTCTTTTTTGCTTTAATCGCAACCTACGTAGCTGCCAGAAAAGAAAAATGGACTAAGCCTCTTTTATTTTTAGCAGTCGTTTCTCTACCCACCGTTTTTGCGGCGTGGATCCTCTCTTTTTTTACAAAAATTCAAGGGAACTGGGTCGACTTTGCCTATCCTACAGCAGCCCTTCTGGTTTCTTGGGGACTCTTTCGGTTTTTTAGTTCAGGAAGAGTGGTTCTTTATTCAGGCCTCGTTGTATCGATCGTACTAATGGCAGCCTCATTTTTTCTTCCCTATAAGATGAGTCCTTACAAACACAATTTAGGATGGGATAAAATAGCCTCCTCCCTTACCTCGGCAGGGTATGATCCTCAATTTCATTTCCTTTTTGCCGACTCCTACCAAACGACATCCCTTTTATCATTTTATTCTCCCGAACAGAAACAAGCCTATTTTTTTAATTTAAACCATGTACGGCAAAACCAATTTGACTACTGGCCCTCTATGGCGGACACCGTCAAGGGAAAAGATGGGATGTTTGCTTTGATTGACGACGGACAGGCGAATATTAATGAACTGTCAAAAAAGCTAAGCGCCTATTTTAATGCCGTACTCTATAAGGGCAGCTATACGCTCTTTGACAAGAAAAAAATTCATTTGTTCGAAGCATTTCAATATAACGGAAAAGCCCCCTCAAAGCCTTCCTTATATTGATTTAATCTGTTAATATAAAAGTATCTCGCTCTTGAGGCACCCTAAGTTATAGTGCTATCAACTTCAAATCAATTTTTAGGGGATTTTGAAAGCTTTATCCCGTGGGATAAGGACTAAAGGTCCCACCTAGACAAACACTAGTTGTTTGCCTGAGCTTACACCCAAGAGCGGGTCTTTATTTTCCTTTATGCCGGTAGCTGTTCATCAAATTGCGATAATTTGGAATGTGCTCGGATAAAATTTTTCCAAGACCTTCAATATCATTTCTCCAGTCTTGATGAAGCTCGCACGCCACACTAAACCAGTTAACGATCTCGGCGCCTGCATGAGCCATCCTGAGAAGGGCCGCATCCCGCACATCTTTATTAAAGGTTCCTGAAGCATCAGCGACCACAAACACCTCATAGCCTTCTTCTAAAGCGGACAGAGCCGGAAAGGCGACACAAACATCGGTCACAACGCCAGCAATGATGAGCTGGTTTCTTTTGTTTTTTTTAACCTGCTTGAGAAAATCTGCATTATCCCATGCGTTGATTTGGCCCGGGCGAGGAATATAGGCTGCCTTGGGAAGGATCTCTTTTAACTCGGGAACAAGCGGTCCATTAGGTCCGTTTTCAAAACTGGTTGTCAAAATAGTAGGAAGTTTAAAAAATTTAGCGGTGTCTGCCAAAGCTAAAACATTATTTTTGAATTCATTAGGCGAGTAGTCCTGCACCAGATTGATCAAACCTGTTTGATGGTCTATCAGTAATACTTGCGCTTTAGTTTTATCGAGTTTTTTATATTTCATATTCTCACCTATATTGATGTTACTAACAGAAATAGGATTAAGAATCAAAGTGGTTGAATTAGATTAAGTTAAAGTTTGTTACGCATAAAAATCAGTTTGTTGCTATAGGACATATATGGCTCAAATAAAAATGCTCCCCTATTGTTATTTTAAGTCAAAAATAGTCCCTCGCGAAGAGGGAAAAATCAGTATTGCAAGTCATAGCCTCCAGTATGGAACGACATGTTTTTCAGGCATAAGGGGTTATCTAAGAGAAAAAGAAATAAGACTTTTTAGACTAAAGGATCATTTTGACCGATTGAACGACAGCGCAAAAATACTAGGGATGGGGTTTTCCCTTGAGTGGGAGGATTTTGAAAAGATTGTCCTCGACCTTGTGAAAGCAAACGCTCCTAGCCAAGATATCTACGTAAGACCGTTCATCTACTCTTCCGATGAAGTGCTCATGCCGAGGTATACCGGCATCAACTTCAATTGGGCTATCTACATGATGGAAATGGGTGAATACCACGATTTATCAAGAGGTATCAGGTTGATGGTCTCTTCATGGCAAAAAATGTCCAATTTAGCTTTTCCGACCAAAGCGAAAGCAGGGGGAGCCTATGTGAACTCGGCGATCGCAACCACTGAAGCTAAGAATTTAGGGTTTGATGATGCCCTGATGCTCAATGATCAAGGGCAGATTGTCGAAGCGACCACCTCTAATTTGGTGCTTGTTTATCGCAACGAAATTTTTATGCCTCCATTGGGCTCTTCGCAACTGGAAGGAATTACTCGAAGAACGGCTGCCGTTTTTTTAGAAGAAGAGGGCTATAAGATAAGATATGAGCCTGTTGATCGTGCGATGGCCTATGTAGCCGATGAAATTTTGCTGACGGGGACTGCCGCTCAGGTAGTGTATGCCCATTCGGTCGATGGAAGGGTCATCAGTAAAGACGATAAACCGGGAAAAATTGCGCTCATGCTCAGGAAAAAATTCGCCGATCTGATTCAGGGAAAACATGCCCGCTCTCGGGAGTGGCTTACACCTGTTCGTTATTGAGTTTCAATAAAAGAGGTTTGCCGGTAAGTCATTCTTGTGTAGGGCAAAACCGAGTCTAAAGAAATTTTTTCATATTCGATTTGCAACTTGAAGGCGTCAAAGAATTCCAAGGGGGTTTTGAAGTGCGATTTGAGGGCGGTCAAAAATTGGGAGTGCTCCCTTTTTTTTCGGTAAGCAGGCTCTCTTGGGGGGTGTTTGAGCCCTTTCATTTTTTCGAGATCCATATCCCATAAAAACGATGTGTGGTGTACAAAACGGCTTTTAGTGATGTATTGAGCATTACCGCCGATCTTCTTCTCTCCCATGCAATAATCATTTTCGTGCCTTTGAAAATCGGGGATAAAGCGAAAGTGTTTCTCATGATGTCGATGAAGCGAAGAGGGGGTAGCAGCCTCGTTTAGTTGGTCGGTCGAGCCGATAAAAGAGACAAAAAGGGTGTTTTCATCAATCACAACCGATCCGCCTCCCGTATATCGGCGGATGATGGGATGCGGCAAAGGAAGATGCAGCCACTCCTCTTTTTTGGCAGAAGCGGGAAGAACATAAGCCGGTTTAGCTCCGTAATTTAGAAGACAGAATTGAGCATCCGAGTTACGTAAAAGAGCCTCTTCCAGCTTCAGTTGTTCGAGAAGCGGAAAACGTGTGAGTTCGAGTAACTTTAGCACTCGTTGCAAGATCCCGTGGGACGATTCAACGCAATCATTAACACTGAAATGTCGGCGGGTGATACGCCCGATATGCGAGCGGCCTGCGCGATGGTAGAAGGCTTTATCTTCATCAATTTTTGCAAAGCTTCGTTTCTAAGGCCTACAATCTGGCTAAAATCGAAGTCGGAGGGGATTTTGATTTTTTCAACATGGCTGAATTTGGCAACTTCCGTCTCTTCCCGTTCAATATAGCCCGCGTATTTTATCAGAAGTTCAATTTGGAGATTGATCTCTTGCCCGTAATCGGTGAAAGATTCGGGATACTCTTTTAAAAGCTTTTCGTACGTGTTTTCAGGGCGGGCAAGCAGTTGCGCTAAAGAATAGCCTTTGCCATTTTGCTGCTTAAATAATTTATGAAGCCTCTCAGATTCTAATGCGATAGCTTCTTTCTTTTTTCTTAAAAGAGCCATTTGCGCCTCGTTGATCATGCCGAGACGATACCCGTATTCACGAAGCCTCAAGTCCGCATTATCTTGGCGAAGAAGAAGCCGGTGTTCGGCTCTACTGGTGAACATACGATAAGGCTCATCCACACCCTTGGTAATAAGATCATCGATCATAACGCCAATGTAGGATTCGGATCTTTTTAAAGTGAAAGGGGTCTTATTCTGGACGAAGAGCGCGGCATTAATCCCTGCTATTAGACCCTGCGCGGCCGCTTCCTCATAGCCTGTGGTGCCGTTAATTTGGCCCGCCAGAAAAAGCCCTGGGATTTGACGGGAGTGAAGGGAGGCGTCTACTTGGCCTGAGAGAACATAATCATATTCAATCGCATAAGCCGGGCGCATGATTTCAGCCTTTTCAAGACCGATGATGCTTTCGATCACCTGTTTTTGTACATCGAAGGGCATGGAGGAAGAGACGCCGTTTACATAAATCTCGGCCGTTTTAAGGCCTTCAGGCTCCAAAAAGATTTGATGCCTTTCCTTATCGCTAAAACGAACGATTTTGTCTTCAATGGAGGGGCAGTAACGCGGTCCCACCGATTGAATACGGCCGGAATACATGGCCGACCGATGAAGATTGGCCTGGATGATCTCTTTCGTTTTTTCAGTGGTATAGGTGATGTAGCATGGAACCTGGGGAAGCCCTGGGCTGTCTTGAGGATCGAAAGAGAATTTAACATCCGGCTCGCCGGGTTGAATCTCGGTTTTGCTAAAGTCGATCGAGCGGGCGTTTACACGAGGGGGAGTGCCGGTTTTGAGGCGTCCCAAGCGGATCCCAAATTTTTCGAGGCTGGCAGATAATCCAACAGAGGGGGCGTCGCCTGCTCTACCGCCGGAATATTGAACCTCTCCGATGTGGAGAAGCCCGCGCATGAAAGTGCCGGAAGAGAGGATGAGGGTTGTGGTATTGTAGCGGATACCCTCCTTGGTGACGACGGCAGCGATCCTATCGTTTTCAAGGATGATATCTTCAATCGTCCCTTGTTTGATCTCGAGATTGGGAATTAGCTCCAATCTTCTTTTGATTTCAAGGGCGTACTCGGCTTTGTCCGCCTGGGCTCTTGGCGCCTGAACTGCCATACCGCGGGTGCGATTAAGCATGCGCGATTGAATGGAGGTAGCGTCGGTCACTTTGCCCATGATCCCGCCGATAGCGTCGATCTCACGGACCATATGCCCTTTGCCAATCCCACCCACCGCAGGATTGCAGCTCATTTTGCCGATAGTATCTAGATTCATCGTAAGGAGACAGGTTGTTAAACCCATGGAAGCAGCTGCATGAGCCGCTTCGCAGCCGGCATGGCCGGCTCCCATTACAATGACATCATAGTGTTTGGGGTAGCTCCACATGTAAGCTTGTCCCTATTTTGTTTTGTGACGGTCTCTGCGGCTTCTTTTCTTGCGTTTGTGTTTCGCAATTTTGTAGCGCCGCTTCTTCTTGACGGAAGACATAGCTACTCCTAGTTAAAGACCAATAGAATAGCTGATTCAAAGTTATACAGCAACGGGCAATTGCACAGGCTCCGGCTTCTTCGTTCCATCGTCTTTGATGTACTCATAAATGGCAAAGCCGGTCCTTACAATAAGAGGGATTGCGATAATGCCGATTACTGCTACAGCCGGATGGATGCCGTAAAGGGCAAGCTGAACAAAGTCGTGGCCTAAGCTCGCGGATGAGGTCCATAACGCAGAGAGGGCATAGTAAGCGTGTGTGATCACGTTTATGACGGCGGATGAAATTAAATATTTAGAGGTTTCAGGAGCCATTTTTTCTACCCCAAGTCCAATTCCTAAGGCCACCGCTGAGACGCCCACCGCAAGGCCGGTGCCCGCTGCCGTGACGACAAGGTCAGATCCGGCGTAGCCAAGTTTAGCTCCAAGTGAAGTAAATCCTTTAAGGATGTAGCTTGTAAAGCCGGCTCCCCATGGTTGAACGGTGACGGTTGTGTTTTTTGTTTTAAAAAGAAGATTGGCAGCCAGGGCGTGGCCCGATTCGTGGATTAATACATTAGCTGTTTGCGCTTGAAAGCAGGAAAAAGAGATGGGAGCGAACCATTGGCCCACCTTAAATATTTTCTCTAGAAATTTTTTCTCCGATTCATTTTCGCTATGATTGATCCGGTATTGAATATAGGCAAGAAAGACGCGGAATAAAATATTTACAGTGAAAGTAATCAAGGCGCATCCCACAATAAAAAGGGCGGTCATGGGGTTCGCGACAAAGAAAAGGGTCACACCTGCCATGACGCCGATGACTGCCAGTTCCACGAGAGATCTTTTGGCGATATCCCAGATAAGAGATTTTTTCTCTTGATCAAAGAAAGATTTTGGGGTGGAGGCTGCAGTTATTCTTACGTCTTGCATACTTTATCGTAATTAAAAAAATTAAAATCAAATTATAGTTTAATTACTTTTTAATATAAATTAAAAAGTTACATTAAATTGATTTTGTAAATTAATTATTTTAACCGTTGGGGGAATTAGCTTGTAGGCTCAAAATTTTCTTCGCTGGTGCTGATTGCCGATTTGAAGCTGTGATCTAAATTTGGCAACGGTACGCCTTGCGCAGGAAATCCCTTTCATTCGAATGATTTCTGCAATTTTATCATCCGACAGAGGGGTTGTCTTATCCTCTTTTTGTATAAGATCAACGATTAAGTCTTTGATGGTCCGGGAAGATAGGCTTTCTCCGTCTGTCGTCTCGAAGGTAGAATTGAAGAAGGAGCGCAAAGGAAGAAGACCTCTCGGAGAGTCCACATATTTATTCATAACCGCTCTTGCAATGGTCGATTCATGAAGTTCAAGTTCGTGGGCAAGCGTTTTCATGGTTAGAGGGACCATTTTTCCCTCTTCTGAGAGAAAGAAATCGCGGTTTTTTTGAACAAGAAGTTCAGTGATGCGCTGTAGAGTATTACCCCGCTGGTGAATGGTTTTCATGAACCATTTGGCATCATTTAATTTAGAGAGGACGAATTTTTTGGTTTCCTCGGAGCAATTTTCATTTTGCAAAAGCTTCAGGTAGCTTCGATTCAGCCGAAGGGGAGGAATGGACTCGTTATTCACCATTATTTCAAGCCTGCCATCAATTTCTTTAATCGTGACATCGGGTGTAATATAGGGGGTAAGTCCGGTTGAAACAGCCGCGGCCGGATGAAGGTTCAGATGTTTAATCTCATTTTCAATCGTCTCTTGGATAACGTGAGAGTCTACTTTGAGTTTTTTCTGAATCAAAGGAATTTTATGGTGGATAAGCTCATCATAGTATTTATCGATAATCTCATAGGCTAAAGATCTCTCTTTTTTCTGCGCCCTTAATTGAGTTAAAAGGGCCTCCCTAATCGTTAAGGCGGCAATACCGGGGGGATCGAAGGTTTGGATAATTTTTAGAACTTCTTCAAGTTTTGCTTGATCGAGGTGATTGTATTTGGCAATTTCAGCGAGATCAGATTGAAAAAGACCGCTCTCTTCAAGGTTTCCAATGATAATTTCCGCTATTTGTAGTTTTTCAGGATCATTAATCACCTCTCTTGCCTGGGTGAGTAAGAGATCGTTTAAACTCTGTTCATTGAGCATAAGGCTTTCTAAAAATGACTGCTTTTTATCGTCTTCCTGTGTGCGGTGAGCTTTGGGCTGATCGTTCATCATGTCGGTGAAAGAATCGTCAATCTCTTTCAAGACTTCAAAATTATCCGTTTCAAAATTCAGTTCATCTTCATCATGATGCTCTTCCATCTCAGGGTTTCCCTCTTCTTCAATCAGCTCCAAGACGGGATTTTCTTCCAGCTCATGCTCAACTTGCTCTGCCAGTTCCATAATAGGCATTTGCAGAAGGTTTAAAGCTTGCTGCATTTCATATGACATCATGAGACGCTGAGTCTGCTTCTGGGAAAGAGACGGGTCGGAGGATGGATTCATGGACATTTTGTAGGCCATAAACCTTATTAGAACCGCTAGAGTGTTTTATGAAAAGGTTTAGATTGATAAGTTTAAGGGTTAACGGGTTAGGATTGATCCCTCGTTAACTTAACTTCTGCGTGCGAATGGATTTTGATTGGAGGTTTATCTTTGACTTTTATAAAGGTTAATTTACCCTATGAAAATATGACTGCCCCGCAAGAGCCCATCCTAGTTGTTGATGATGATCGACTTGTACTTACGAGTTTAAAGCTTGTCCTGGAAAGGGAAGGGTATCTTGTATTTACTGCAACGAATGGATCTGAAGCACTCGAAGTTTTAAGCGAGCAGCCGATCGATCTTATCTTATGCGATCAGCGAATGCCCGATATGACAGGGATTGAGGTCTTAAAGAAAGCCAAAGAGATGCAGCCTCAGGCAAGCCGAATTCTTCTCACCGCTAATACGGACCAAGAGACCGCTGTTCAAGCGATCAATATTGGCCAGGTCAATCATTTTATCGGAAAGCCCTGGGACGATAATGTGCTTTTGCAGACGATTCGAATGAGCATGGAAAAATTCCTCCTTGAAAAGGAGATGCAAGCGATGCAAGAGCTCATTTTAGAGAGTCATAAGGAGCTTGCGAGAACGCATAAATCGTTGAAAGGGCAGCTCGAGCTTGGCGCGAAGATTCATGAAAACCTTCTTTTGGGGCATGTTCCAAAAGATATTCCCGGCGTTTCTATTAAAGCAATGACCCTTCCTTCAGAGGAGATCGATGGCGACTTCTATGAGTTTTATCACCCTTTAAATCATATTGTAGATGTCGTTATTTCAGATGTCATGGGAAAAGGCATCCCGGCTGCATTGGTCGGAACGGCGGTAAAAACGCAATTAGTACGCTTTGCGGTCCCGCCTAATCACGCCATTAAATTTGATAAAGAGTCTTTTTGGCATGAGGATGTCTTAAATCCCAAGCAAATTTTGACTAATGTGCATAAAGCAATAGTGCCGGAACTCATGAAACTTGAGTATTTTGTAAGCCTGTTTTATGCCCGCTTCGATCTTAAAAGAAGGATGCTTACCTTTATTGATTGCGGCTTTACCAAGCCCATTCTCTATAGAGCCAAAGACAAAAAAGCGGTATTGCTTTTTGGCGATAACATCCCTCTCGGAATGGTTCCTGATGAAGAGTATCGTCCGAAAGAGGTCCCTTTCGAGGAAGGGGATTTCTTTGTCTTTTATTCTGATGGAGTTACGGAAAGCAAATCACCCACGGGAGAGCTCTTTGCTCAAAATAGGCTAGTTGAGTTGGTAGAGCAGGCAAGCAACGCGGATGATATTATTGAAGGGATTAGGTCTGAAGTGCTTAGCTTTCACGGCAACACTCCTATTGAAGATGATTTTACGATTATTGCTGTCAAAATTAATCATTTTTTACCCATTGAACTGGGAGAAAGGGGGAGAGTCAAGTTTTCCGCCGACTATTCTCAGCTCCAAGCGCTCAGGGAATATGTTGAAAAAGTATGCCATGATGCTCCCGGAAACGTGGAAAAACTGACTCAGGATCTGAAACTTGCTATCAATGAAATATTTTGCAATATTGTCAAACACGGATATAAAAATAATCCCGCCGGTATAATCGTTATTCAAGCGGAACACGATTTAAAAGGGATTAAGGTGGAAATCTCCGATCGCGGAGAGACGTTTGATCCGCTGATGCTCTCTGAGCCCAGTTTTTATGGGGATAAAGAGGATGGCTATGGGTGGTATATCGTCAAACAGGTGATCGAAGAGGTGATGTACCTGCCAAAAAATAGTGAGCAAGGCTGGAATCATTTACGCCTGTATAAGGAGTACTATACTCAAGAGGAGCACATGGAGATCACTCACTCGCTTATCGACCAGGTTTTGGTTATTACTCCCAAAGGGGAAAATTTGGATGCTAAAGAGGCTTCCGATTTTAAAGAGAAAGTCATTCGCCTGATCAATGAAACCCATGCTCGCCATGTCATATTCGATCTGCATCAATTGCAGTTTATCGACTCCTCGGGCCTCGGCTGTTTTCTTTCGGTCTTAAGACGTTTAAATGCCGATAAGGGTGATTTAAAGCTCTCTTCTATGACAAAGCCTGTAAGATCGATGTTTGAACTCGTATCCATGCACAAAATATTTGATATCTTCCCCTCGCCTGAAGACGCTCTTAAATCCGTTACTGCAACACACGGCGGCTGATAGATGGCTCGCCTTCCCGAGCCGGAACGTCTAAGGTTAATGGAAGAGCTTGAAAGGCGGTATAACCAACCGAGGTCCGCCTATCTTTTTCACCGAAAAAAATATGCTTGGCTCTTTGTCGTAAAGGGAGCTCTTTTTATCAAGCGGGCGCTTGATATTATCGTCTCTTTTTCGATGCTTATCGTTTTATCTCCCATTCTCCTTCTGATCGCCCTTATTATAAAATTAGATGGCGGACCCGTTTTTTATGTAGCCAAAAGGGTTGGGAAATATGGATATGAGTTTGATTTCCCTAAATTTAGATCGATGAAAGTAGATGCCGATACTCAAAAATCAAGTTTAGAGAGCGATCATGCTAATCCGAAAACTTTCAAGATGCGAAAAGATCCCCGCATAACTCCGATTGGAAGATTTATTCGAAAATTTAGTTTAGATGAACTTCCTCAGCTTTGGACCGTTCTGAAAGGGGATATGACTCTAGTGGGTCCAAGGCCCCCTCTTCCGCAGGAAGTACAGCTATACACGCTCGAAGAAAGACGTCGGTTAGATATTACGCCGGGTCTCACAGGTCTTTGGCAGGTGAGCGGAAGATCCGATGTGGCATTCCCCGATCAGGTAAGGCTTGATCTTGAATATATTGAGAGCCAAAGCTTATGGCTTGATTTTATCATTCTGCTTAAGACAATACCGGCGGTTATTTTTGGAAAAGGAGCTTACTAATGAAAGCTCTTATCGACTGTACAGGTTTTAAAGAGGGCCTCAAACCCCTCATCAACTATCGTCCAAGCCCATTAATGCCGGTCGTCGGTAAATCGACCCTTTTTTACGTGTTTGACTTTTTGGTAAGGCAGGATATTACCGATTGCGCCCTCGTTTTAAGCTATCTTCCAAATATGATTGAAGAGGCCGTAAAAGAAGGTCAAAGATGGGGTTTAACGGTTGATTATTTTTTGGTTCAGGAGCCTACAAGGCCTTTTACGATTGTCAAATCGACGGCTCAAAGCTGGGATAAAGAGCTTATAGTTGTTGCTAAAGGAGATGAGCTTCCAATTTTCAAATTTAATCGGGATGAAGAGTCTTACTTTATGTACGACGATGGGAAATATTCAGGCTGGGGAGTTGTCAGGTCTGATCGAATCACTTCAATCGATCTTTGGGGGCATTGGGATAGCGTTTTTAAAGAACTGGATAAATCATTTCGCAAGAGATGCGATCTTTTTATTCGCATGAACGACGTTAATGAATTGAGAGAGTCAAATATTCGCCTGATCTCGCAAAAAAATGAAAATCCTCTCTTTCCATCGAATTCTAAAATGGCAGAGCCTGGAATTTGGATTTCAAGAGGGGTTCAAATTCTTCCAGGAGTTACCCTGAACCCGCCTGTATTTATAGGCGAAAATGTGAAGCTTGGAAAAAATACTTCGCTTGGCCCCAATTTAATCATCGAGAAGGATTGCATCATTGATTCTGCTTCAAAAATAAAAGACAGCGTGATTGCCCAGAATAGCTACGTTGGAGAAAATCTTGAAATTTCAGATAGCTATGTTGATAAAAATCTGCTTATCGATTTCAGGAATCAGACGCAAATCAAAGTAACCGATACATTTATACTAAGCGAGCTTAACGAAGCTTCTCAAGAAAACATCTTATATAAGCTTTTAGAGAGGGTATTAGCCCTTTTAATGTTTATAATTTTTTCTCCGATCACATTATTTATTAAAAATGAGTTTTATGTAAAAGAGGTCGTTTTAATTCCCGGCGGCGAGCCTTATAAAACGATTCTTTGGAAAAGTTACAAAGGAAAAGGGCTTTCTCGCTACTTTAGAAGCTATCCTGTCCTATGGCAGGTTATTTTAGGCAATGTCCATTTTGTGGGATCGACTCCCCGAACCATTAAAGATGTAGAAGAGATGCCGCCAGACTGGAGAAAACTCTATTTGACCTCCAGACTCGGACTTATAACACTCGCGGATCTTGATAAAGGGCAAACGTCTGATGAAAGATACGCATCAGAGGCCTACTATGCAGTGCATCGCAACTTTTTATTTGATGTGAGGTGTTTTTTTAGATGGCTGAAACAAAAACTCGGACTTTAAAAATTTGGCTGCTCGGCCTCTCGATCGATCCTGTTCGAGAGAAAGAAGCTGTCTATAAAATCAATCAACTCATCCACTCTTACCGAAATGAGCCGCAATATGTCGCAACCGTGAACACTGATTTTATCGCGAATGCAATCGGTTTTTTTGGCATCAAGAATTTTGAGTTTTTAAAAGTTTTAAGAAACGCGAAAGTGGTTGTGGCGGACGGCTATCCCCTAGTCCTTTTATCTAAAATTTTAGGAAATCCACTTCCGGCGCGTGTGACGGGCCAAGATTTGATGCCTCTCCTCATTAAATCTTTTGCCGATCAAAAAAGATCGATTTATCTCCTTGGAGGAACTCAAGATATTATTGAAAAAACAGTCACTAAAATGCTTCTTGAAAATCCTTTTCTTAAAATTGATGGTTTTGCAGCTCCTAGAATCGCTATCAACGGACAAGATCTTATCATGGCTCCGGAAGCCGACCAGTTAATTTTGAATAAAATTAATGATACCGATGCTGAACTCCTCTTTTTACAGCTAGGCTCCCCCAAACAAGAGATTTGGTTTGACCGGGTAAAAAATAGTCTGAATATACCTATCGCGATGGGGGTAGGAGGCGCCTTTGAAAGATATGTAGGATGGGTTAAAAGAGCGCCGAGATGGATGCAGGAAAATGGACTTGAATGGCTTTATAGAATGATTCAGGAGCCCGCCAGGCTGATTAAAAGATATTCTTACGATTTAGTTAAACTCTTCTGGCTCTCATGTCCTTTGATTGTCTATTTCTATTTGAACAAGTGGATCACCTCTATCACGCATATAAGGAGCTGCCTAGACGATTGCGAGAGGCAGCCTTATCTTTATCTCTCACCCGATAAAAATCTGATTGTGATCAAACTCCCTTGCCTCTTTGATTTGGATGGAGTTGAAAGGGTGATTAACCATTTCGATGATGGACTTGAGCAAGATGCTTTGATTGTCGACTTTAAAAACCTGCGGCATATCGACCTTTACGGTTTTGATTATCTTGCTAAAATTTGGGGCGAGGCCAAAGCGCTTAACAAGCGGATTTTTGCCATCAATGTCTCTTCGCATATTGTAAATCTATTTAAATTGAATCGTCTATGGGATGTTTTAGAGAAGGATGTAACCGATATCAAAGGCGTTTTAGAACAACTCAACACAAGGTATCTGTTTCAGTCGATCAACCAGGAAGAAGAGACCTTGACGCTCAGTTTTTTAGGTCCTCTCACGAACGAAGAAGATTATGACCAGATCATCCGTAATTTACTTCAAATCGTTGACGGAAAACAGATCCGTATCGATTTGGACTACGCAACCTTGGTTGAAAACAGAGCAGAAAGCTTCTTAATGAAGCTTGAAAATGCTTGTAGAGTGCATATGAGACAGCTGAATCTTGCCAGCCTTAAAAGGCAGCATTCGAAAAATTGAGGTGCAAATAGAACTCTAGGCTAAAATCTCAATCAAGCTACCACCCGTTGCTACTAGGGTAAAAAAAAGATAGCTGTATTCCAATAACCACTAAAGCGACGAATAACCCTCCTAGGAAAGCTAACCCGATCGGATTCGAGAAGGCGAGTATAGCAGTAACTGCTGAAAACGTAACACTCTTAGCCCCTTCCAATACTTTATCAATGAAGGGATTGTCTGAAATAAACGTACGAGCCTCTTTATTTGCAAAATCAATGACATCAACCGGGCTATTAAAATCAGGAAGACCATAAAGAAGCCCGGAAGCAAGGTCGCTAGAAAGTCTTGTGTACTTTAAAGAGGCAAAAACAGTCGTGTGTAGCGTGTCGATGTCTAAAGCCATCAAACCTTGTTCTTTGGCAATAAACAACCGGTTTCCGAAAAAAGCGATATCTCTTACACCTTTAAAGGTTACTTTAAGATGGTTAGAATCGCTAATGCTGAGGATCTCGGGTATATAAAAGAGCTCTATCTTTTTGTCTTTAACCTCTATTATTTTCCCTAAAACGCAACTAGAGAAATCGCTGTATACATACCCTCTATAAGGGCTATTGACCCGAAGGGCTCCTGAGGGCAATAGAAACTGATTTTCATTGATGAAAAATTTGAAATGAGCCGATTCGGAAGAATACTTTTGGATGACATATTTTCTTTCGTTCAAATGTTTCACAGATGAAAAAACGGTGGAGTATTTCGGATGATTCTTAATCAGATAAGAGCGAAGAAATTTACAGCATTGAGCGAGCCTGCCTAAGTCGTGCAATTCGAGGCATCCAAAAATAAGACCGTGAATATCAGCGGGAACGGTTGTTATCGTCATGAATTCAAACAAATGGACTGATAGAGTTCATAATACCGAATACGACGCCCATTGTAAGACTTAGAGTAAGGTAAAATCCAATCAAAGTGAGTGGTATTATAAGAGTTTGTATGGCGGCAGCGATCAGGGAAACGGTTATTGCTTTAACGACAAACATGCCGATCATACCACCCGCGAGAGTACCTCCCACTATAAACTTGTTCGTCACTCGGAAAGGGGTTTTAAATCCGAAAACAAAGCCTTCTATAAAACGGGCACCCCATTTTTTTATTTTTTCAGCGGTTTTTATTAAACCATTCACAAAAGGAAAATCCTTTAAATGAGACTTTGCTTCGGGGGAGCTGAAATCAAGGATCTGGTAATGGGAGTCTTTCAAACCGTAGACTCTCCCTGTTTTTTCATCGGTGTGAAGCCTTTGAAAGGTGAGGGAGGCCAAGACGGTCGATTTCATCGTGGAAGGGTCTAGGATCATAAGCCCTTCTTCTTTCGCGATAAAAAGATAGTTTCCAAAAGAAGCGGTGTCGTTGACCTTTGTAAAGGTATGAGTTATTTTGTTATTTTTAGAAAGGGTTAGAGTGTCTTTTGAGTAAGAATGTTTCGCTTGAATCGACCCTTTAGCAAAAGAAAAATTTCTTGACGAAGCGGTGCTATGACTAAAAGTTGGCTGAAGCTGGTTGTCGTTGTGCTTTGAAACTAGTGTGTAGGATCTTAAAGAGACATTGTTTAAGGCTTTGTGGACCGTTTGATGAACCGGGAAGGAGAGGATTTCCTTTTGCATTTGTTTGCACACTTGCGCTGTCCTCCCTTGCTCTTTTAAGGGGAGCCACTTAAAAATTTCTCCCCGTACATCAGTTGGTATGCTTAAAAAAGTGGCTTCAACAGTCATTTTAATAATCCTGAGAGTTAAGTTTAAAATCGGCGTCAGAGATCATCTTGCAGGCGTGCATAATCGCGCAAGGGATCATAACGCCAAGTACGATTCCTCCTATAATAAGAGCGGCTGTGATGGCAACGCCTAGCACTAAAAGAAGGCCTACCCAAAGAAGGGATGCGCCAACTATTAACCCCAAGGCCGGAAAAGATAAGGCGAACAAAGCAGGGGGAATAATGATCGCAGGCTTGGGGAAACTTCTAATGAGATTGATGATAATTACGCCGCCGCCAATAAAGCCAACGCCCAGTCTTTTGAAAAATCCGCCGATGGCGCGGGCGACTTTTTCCATTTTTTTGAGCCGGTTTAAAACTTCATATTGATCATAAAGGCTTGGCTTAGAGTGGCTGAGGCCAAATTCAAGGGTTCTGAGGCCGCCTGCCCCTTCGAACTCTTCCGGACAAAAGCCTTGAACTTGGGTTTGATTAACTGCGATACGAGTCCATTTTTGCGAGCGCAAGATGTGCGATACTTTTTGAGACACCGTGTCCCAAAAAACAAGTCCGCTCTCAGTTGCGGCGATGAGATAATGCCCTTTTTGATCGATGTCGTTCACCTTTTTAAGAGGTAATGGAGTTGTTTCTCCGCTTGAAACGCGTGTAATCGATTGCGTGCTGTAATCAAGGGTATAAGAGCTGCCAAGAAAAGTGCAGGTCCGGCTCTTTTTTTCACCCAAATGAAAGCCGCAATCGGCCGTCATCTGTTGGGTTAAAGGATGAGTTTTATAGTCAAAAAGATTGTTATAGACCAAAAATTTATCTTTATCGGGTACAAGGTGGATAATGCGGGTGTAAGTTTCACCATCATGATCTTTTATTTTGGCGCGGGTGAGATAAAAATCGCCTTCCACATAGTTCGCTTGTCTATCGCAAAAATAACTTCCCTTCTGAAAATTACTTAAGATGTGAAAGGAAAATTTATAGATTTTGTTGTTTTCAAGGTATTCCTGGATGAGAGCTTTCCAGCTTCTATTGCAGGATCTGAGCGAAAAGATGGCCGCAGGATCATTAATAAGATAAGCTAAACAAGAGCTAGCTACATCTTTCGGAAGAGACAATTGGCCGTAATTTAAATAAGATGATACTTGCATGCTAAGAGTTTATCAAAAAGATTGTTATAAATTAATAAAAATTATAATGTTAATTAGATCTTATTGGATCGTAAATAACTTCTTTACATTTACTCTAGAATTATCTATAAAAATTCCATGAATAAAGGCTTAGGGGCGATTTTATTAGTAGCTGGCACGACGATCGGAGCTGCGATGCTGGCCCTTCCGGTGGTGACCGGATTGGCTGGTTTTCTTCCTGCCGCGCTCCTTTTTTTCTTTTACTGGGCTTTTATGCTCTTTACCGCTTTTCTCATTTTGGAAGTTAACCTCTGGTTTGAAAATACCTCCAATATGATCTCTATGGCCAAAAGAACCTTAGGGCCGGCCGGCGAATTTGTTGCTTGGGGGGCATACCTTTATCTTTTATACGCCTTAATGACCGCTTACCTAGCCGGTTCAGGTCCGATTGTGATCGATTTTGTGAGGTCTTTAACCGGGTTTATGATGCCTGAATGGGCCGGATTTTTGCCACTCCTACTTCTATTTGCCTATTTTGTGATGAGGGGAGCTCATGCGGTCGATGCTATAAACCGAACGCTTATGGTGGGCCTTGCCATCTCATTTTTAATCATGGTAGGGGCTGTCCTCCCTTTCGTCGAGATTGAAAAGCTTAAAAACATCGATTTTGGAGCGCTGCCAATGGCTGTAAGCGTGGCTGCCACCTCTTTTGGTTTTCATATCATTATCCCGAGCTTAACCGAGTACTTAAACCGCGATGTGAAGGCGATTAAAAGGGCTTTGATTATCGGGAGCCTGATTCCTTTTGGGGTCTATCTTTTATGGGAAGTGGTGACTTTGGGAGTGATTCCCGTAGACGTTTTGGCCAAAGGGTATAAGCTCGGCTCCAATGGCGCTCTTCTTTTAACTCAGACGCTCGAGATGCCGATGATTGAGGAAGTGGCTAGGCTCTTTGCCTTTTTCGCCATCATCACCTCCTTTTTAGGCGTCTCTTTAAGTCTTGCCGATTGTTTGGCAGATGGTCTCAATATGCGTAAATGGGGCCATCCTTCCTGGTTTGTGGATGTCCTGACCTTCTTGCCTCCCGCTTTAATCGTTTGGATTAATCCGAGAGCCTTTTTAACCGCCTTAGAGTATGCCGGAACCTACGGGGTGATCGTCCTTTTGTGCCTTATGCCCGCTTTGATGGTTTATCGGGGAAGAAAGGTTCTTAAGTTAAAAGGGGCCTATAAAGCTCCAGGCGGAGAGGCAGCTCTCATTTTGACATGTATCATCTCAATCGCCATTATCCTATTTCAACTATAAGAAGTACCTTATGAAAAGAATACTGACCGGGGATCGACCCACCGGAAAACTCCATTTAGGCCATTATGTAGGCTCGATTGCTAATCGGGTAAAATTGCAAAACGAGTATGAGTGCTATTTTATTATTGCCGATTTACACACTTTAACCACGAAGCCGACCAAAGAAGATATTTTAAAAATCAGAGATCATATCAAAGAGATGGTGATCGACTATTTGGCATCCGGCATCGATCCTAAAAAATCGACCATCTATTTGCAATCGGCCTGCCCCGCGGTGTACGAGATGAACCTTTTTTTTGAAATGCTGATCTCTGTCAACCGTTTGAGCCATCTGCCGAGCTTAAAAGAGATGGCGAGAAATGCGCACCTTGATCCTGATAGCGTCCCTTTTGGCTTGCTTGGCTATCCTGTTTTACAATCGGCCGACATTTTGATGCCGAAAGCTCATTTGGTTCCTGTCGGAAAAGATAATGAAGCCCATATAGAGCTGACCCGTGATATCGCGAGAAAATTCAATCAGCTCTATGGAGAAGAGTTTTTCCCGATGCCCGAAGCCCTTTTAAGCGAGGTTCCGACCCTTCTTGGAACCGATGGCAAAGGCAAGATGTCCAAGTCGGCGGACAACTGTATTTTCTTATCCGATGATTCGAAAGTGGTTGAGAAAAGGGTAAGGGGAATGTACACCGATCCCAACCGTGTCCATGCGAATGTCCCGGGAACCGTCGAAGGGAATCCCGTTTTCATGTATCACGATGTCTTTAATCCGAACAAGTCCCAAGTGGAAGAGATGAAAAAAAGGTATCGGGAAGGCAGCATCGCCGATGTGGAGGTCAAAGAGGCTTTAAAAGAGTCCTTAGAGCATTTCTTAAACCCGATACGTGAGAAAAGGGCTTTGATCGAGAAAGAAAAGGGGCTAGTTGAAAAAGTGATTTATGAAGGCACTTTGAAAATGATAGAGCTTTCCAACCAAACGCTCAAAGAGATGAAGAGTGTCATGGGCTTATCCGGAACCTGGAATAAAATAAGCAGGATAGCCCGGGATGCCGTTTAAGCTTGTAACAGACTTTAAACCGATGGGAGATCAGCCGGAAGCTATATCCAAGCTGGTTTCAGGCTTGGAAGCGGGAAAAAAATCGCAAGTTTTACTTGGGATTACCGGCTCCGGGAAAACCTTTACCATGGCGAATGTCGTTCAACAGTTCAATAGGCCCACCTTAGTTCTTGCACACAATAAAACCTTAGCCGCTCAGCTCTATCAAGAGTTTAAAGGATTTTTCCCCCATAATGCCGTCGAATATTTTGTCTCCTATTACGATTTTTATCAGCCTGAAGCCTATATTGCCCGCTCGGACACCTATATCGAAAAAGATTTTGCGATCAACGATCAGATCGACAAGTTGCGCCTTTCTGCTACACGCTCTCTTTTAGAAAGGGAAGATGTCCTGATCGTAGCCTCTGTCTCTTGCATCTATGGTTTGGGATCTCCGGAATACTATAAGGGGATGGTTTTACAGATTGAAGCCGGCAAAGAGAAAAGACGGGACGAAATCCTCATGCATCTTGTCGACATGCAGTATAAAAGAAACGACTTTGATTTTTACAGATCTACATTCCGTGTAAGAGGGGATGTGATCGACATCTATCCTGCCTACGAAGAAGATTTGGCTTATCGGATCGAGATGTTTGGCGATGAGGTGGATCAAATTTCAGAAATCGATCCTTTAACCGGAAAAACGCGCCAAAAACTTGCCAGCCTTGTGATTTATCCAAGCTCCCACTATGTCACTCCCGAAGAGATTAGAAATCACGCTCAAGAGACTATCAAAGCGGAACTTCAAGAAAGAGTCAAATTTTACGAGAAAGAAGAGAAGTATATTGAGAAGCAGAGGATTTGGGAGAGAACCAACTACGATCTTGAGATGATCAAGGAAGTCGGTTTTTGCAAAGGGATTGAAAACTACTCCAGACACTTCTCTCAAAGGAAACCGGGCGATCCTCCACCGTGCCTGATTGATTATTTTCCTAAAGATTTTTTGATGATCATCGATGAATCCCATCAGACAGTGCCTCAGCTGCATGCTATGTATAACGGAGATAGAGCGAGAAAACAGGCTCTGGTTGATTTTGGATTTAGACTTCCCTCAGCTTATGATAACCGTCCGCTCAAGTTTGAAGAGACCTATCGCCTTTTTAATCAGGTGGTCTATGTCTCAGCTACTCCCGACAAATGGGAGGTTGAGGAGGCCGGCGGCGAGGTGATCGAGCAGGTGATTAGACCGACCGGTCTTTTAGATCCTCCGATTGAAGTCAGGCCCGCTCAAAATCAGCTGGACAATGCTCTGGAAGAGATTCGTCAAACTACTTTAAAAGGACAGCGCGTCTTGGTCACGACCCTAACCAAGCGTCTTGCGGAGGATCTGACCAAGTATTTAACCGAGCTCAACGTGAAAGCCAAATATTTGCACTCCGATATCGATACCATTGAAAGAATGCAGATTATTCGCGATTTAAGAGAGGGGAGTTTTGATGTATTGGTAGGAATTAATCTTCTAAGAGAGGGTCTTGATATTCCTGAGGTAGCTTTAGTGGTTATTTTAGATGCTGATAAACAAGGATTTTTAAGGTCGGAGACATCGCTTATTCAAACGTGCGGAAGAGCGGCGAGAAATTCCGAGGGGCGTGTCATCATGTATGCCGATCAACTCACCTCCGCCATCCAAAAAACAATCGATGTGACCCAGAAAAGAAGGGCCATTCAGATTGCCTATAACGAGAAAAACGGCATTGTTCCTAAAACGATCAAGAAAGAGATTTCTCTTTTGATGGAGCTGCAAGAGGAAGAGGGCTCCAAATCAAAGTCTAAGAAAGGTAAAAGAGAGGAGCGTTTGATCTCAGAGGATGACATCCAAAAGAAAATTCGTTTCTACCGAGCGGAAATGAAAAAGGCCGCCAAAGAGATGCGTTTTGAAGATGCCGCCCATTTTAGAGACTTGATGCGGCAATACCAAGAGCTTGACCTTCGCTATGGCGGACAGGCTTAATAACTATTGATTTTCAGTTATCTGCATAACGTCCTTAATACGTGTCCACATCTCGTCCGGTATTTCAGCTCCGATCACTTCAATGACCGCCCCTCCGGTTAAGTGCCCCCAGGAAGCAGCTACATTTAAGGGAACGCCTTTTAAATACCCATGCAGGAAACCTGACGCAAAAAGATCGCCCGCGCCGGTTGAGTCAACGATCACTTTAGGGACGGTTGGAACATGTTCCACGATCCCTTTTTTGGCTACATAAGCCCCCTCTTCTCCCACCGGCACGCAGGCGATATTTCTTAAACTGGAAATTTTCATCGCCGCTTGTTCAGGCTTTTCATGAATTAGCTCTTTGGCTTCCAATTCATTGCAAAAAACAATATCGACATACTTTTCAATAAGTCTAAGAAGCGTTTCTCTATGTTTTCGAACGATTTCAAAGCTTGAAAGGTCCAGTGAAATGGTCGCCCCATGCTCTTTGGCCATTTTCATGGCTTTTTCAACCATAGGAACATCATAAAGAGAGTATCCTTCGAGATGGATATGTTTGACCCCTTCGAAAAGATCTTCAGTAATATCCAAGGCGTGAAGATCGTTGGCAGCGCCGGGCAAGCAGCGCATCGTTCTTTCTCCATCGGGAGTGATGAAGCTCATCACTTGCATGGTGGGTTTATCGGATAGAAGGATTCTCGCATCGACATGGCTTTTTAAAAGCGATTCTTTAAAAACCGAGCCGATTTCATCAGGACCGACTTTTGCGAGAAAGGAGACTTGATGGCCGAGCTTGGAGAGGCCTCTAATCGTGTTGGAAGAACTTCCTCCAGGATGGATTTCAACCTCATAGCCTTCCGCCTCCATCTTTAGTTTGGTGAAGGTTTCTTTATCGATTTGGAGGCTTCCCCCCTTTTCGATGGAATGTTTTTTAAGAAATTCGTCAGGAACATGGATCAAAAGATCGACACAAGCTCCTCCCAAGCTAAGGACTTCAGAAGTCCTTGCGATAAGAATGAAGGGACAAAGTAATAGCAAAATGTATCTATACATAATGCTAAGACACCTTAAACTTTATAGAAAAAATTAGCAAGTTAGGAGGCTCATTTCGAAAAGACGGGCGTGAGGTTCGCCCGTAAATCTCAACTCAAATGGGAGCCTAGAATTTTAGTTAAGGCAAACATATCCACCGGCTCTTTCGTTCCGAATACTTTTGCCAACTTTTCATCAGGGAGAATTTCGGTTTTTTTCTTCGGATTCTGGAGGTTATTCGCACGGATATAATCCCAAATTCCTTTGAAAGCTTCCTGACGGCTCATTTGATTTTTGCCAAGAACCTCTGCGAGTTCGGACGATAGCGTTTTTTCAGGGGAGGCTCGTTTTTTAGAGGAAGTTTTTTCCTTTTTTTCTTTAACGGGCTTCTCTTTCGCCGCTTTTTTGGAAGGCTTCTTAGGAGCCGCTTTCTTTAGCTCTTTTTCTTCCGATTTCCCTTTAAATCCTTTTTTGGCTTTTTTGACGTAAGCTGTACGGGGATGGTTAGGGTATTTTTCTTCAAGTTGAGCCAGGTCGTTCACAATGACATCGCACTCAGGAAATGTAGAGCAGGAATAAAAAGTTTTGCCAAAACGGGATTTTCGGGCGGTCATATGTCCCGTGCAATCAATAGCCGGGCATGCCGGAAGATCTTCTGCCTTAACGGCGGTCTCGCCCTTTTTAGGAATATTGACAATCCCTTTGCACTCAGGGTATTTCGTGCATCCTAAGAATGCGCCGAATTTACCATGGCGAACTTTCATGAGGGAGGAGCATTTGGGACATTTTTGATCCCAGTCAAAATCTTCCGCATAAAGCGATTTATCAAAATCAAGCTCCTCTACTGGGCTTGAGAAGTCGCAATCGGGGTATTTTGAGCAACCGTAGAAATATTTATTCTTAAACCATATTTTTTGCAGATTGGATCCACACTTAGGGCAGATCCTATCGGTCATAATTTTGGGGATAAAGCCCTCTTTTTCAGCCAGCTCAACCAAAGGTTTAAAGTCTTTCCAAAAGCCTCTTAACAGACCTTTCCAATCTTTATGGTTATCGGCAATCGCTTCAAGCTCGTTTTCCATTTCGGCGGTAAAACCGATATTCATAATAAGGCCAAAGCTCGATTCGAGGAGGGCCGCGATGACAAAGCCGAGTTCGGTCGGTTTAAGACGCCCTTGCTCTTTCGTTGTATAATCCCGGCTTTGGATTTTGCTCATGATGGTAGCATAAGTCGAAGGTCGACCGATGCCTTGCTTTTCGAGCTCTTTGACAAGCGATGCCTCTGTAAAGCGGGGAGGGGGACGGGTAAAAGCTTGTTCTTTGATGAGATCGACCAGCTTCAATGTCATCCCTTCTTGAAGGTCGGGAAGAATTTTAGTTTCATCATCTTCATTTTTCTCGTCCTGCCTCTCTTCATAAAGAGCCATAAATCCAGGGAATTTGAGAGTGGACCCGGTGGCTCTTAAGACAAGATTTTGCCCATTTTCAAGATCGGCAGATATCGTGTCATAGATAGCAGGATTCATCTGCGAGGCGATAAATCGCTTAAAAATGAGTTCGTAGAGTTTAAATTGATCGGCGGTTAAAAAGGATCTTACTTTATCAGGGGAGTGGGCGGTATGGGTCGGCCGTATCGCTTCGTGGGCATCCTGCGCACTTTTTTGAGCGGCGTATTGTTTGCCATGCTCTGGCAGGTAATCGGGTCCGTAGACTTTAGAAATGTAGCTCCTCGCTTCTTGTAAAGCTTCAGGGCTGAGCCTTACAGAGTCGGTTCTCATGTAAGTGATCAAACCTTCCGCTCCATCATTTCCTAAATCGATCCCTTCGTAGAGGGTCTGGGCAATACTCATGGTTCTGGAAGAGGAAAATCCGTAGTATCTAGAGGCTTCTTGCTGCAGTGTGGATGTAATAAAGGGGGCGGGCGCGTTTCTTTTCTTTTCTTTCTTTTCTACCCTAGTAACTTTGTAGGGCTCTTTTTCAACCCGTTTGGATAATTCTTCCGCTTTTGCCTGATTAGGGATGAGGAATACTTTTTTGCCATCCTCCGCCTCTTTTTCAACTTTCAAGCCGTCGACAGACCAAAGGGTCCCTTTAAAGGTTTTCTCTTCTTGCAATGTTTTAAAAAAGGCGCCGAGATTCCAGTATTCAACCGGCTTAAAAGCCTGGATCTCTTTTTCGCGGTCAACGACTAATTTTAAAGCGACAGACTGCACCCTGCCGGCCGAGACGAACCCTTCCTTGCCACGTTGAATACGACGGTTAAGGATAGGCGAAATTTTATAACCTACAATACGGTCCAAGAAGCGTCGGGCTTGTTGGGCGTCTACTAAGGAAGTATCTATTTCACGCGGCTCATCCAAAGCTTTTAAAACGGAATCTTTGGTAATTGCGTTAAATGTAATTCTTTTAAATTTCGTATCAGGCGGAAGAATCTGGCTGATGTGCCAGGCGATCGCCTCTCCTTCCCGGTCAGGGTCGGGGGAAAGATAGACCATATCGACAGATTTAGCCGCTTTCTTTAAGCGTTTAATCACCTCTTCTTTCGAAGGCATCGTGACATAGGTGGGCTCAAAATCGTGTTCAAGGTCGATGCCGAATTCTTTTTCGGGAAGGTCTCGAATATGGCCTAAAGAGGACTCGAAAATAAAGTTTGACCCTAAAAACTTTTGCAGCGTTTTAATTTTCGCCGGCGATTCGACAATGATGAGCGATTTTACCATAACCTCGATGTACCTGAAGGGGGGGATTTATTCACACCCTAAATAGATAACCCAATCCTTATAGCAGAGGTAAGTCATTAAATTGAAGTCTTTTATATTAAGCGAATCGATCTCAAGGAGGGTGAGCGCCCCTTTAAAACACTAGTATACAATACTTTAAATTTTAGATCCCTTTTGAAATCTTCATCATAAGAAAAATTGTAAATGGGGGCCTCTTTTCAAAAAAAGAAGGGCTGCTAGCGAAAGACTAGCAGCCCGTGGATAAGCGACATTAAAAAGAGATCGTGATTTTACCGGAAATTTTTACCGGTTCCATATCTCCGATTTCAATCGGAATGGTTTTATTCATCGACCCCTTGTTAACAATCAGATGCAGTTCCGGTTCCTCGAAAGAAACGTCGGCCTGCCCCTGATCAAAAGTTATCGTTGACAGTTTGGGTCTCACAGGTATCTCCATCTGCTTCTATGTCGAAGCAGCTTTGAGAGCCTAAAGCGTAAAACTCCCCGTCAAATTACTTATAAAGCTGAAAGCCAGCTTTAACTTCTTAACACCTCCATGGTCAAAAAGCTGAAGCAACTTAACAAGGTTGCTCGCTTAAGGTTCCACTATTATTTCTTTACATCTCACCTTTCATGGGTGAGGCTCTTTTTCAAATAAAGGCAATCAATCCAAAAGTTTGTGGTTTATGAGCCAAATAAGCGGGTTCACCTCCTTGATGCCCGGGGAAATCCCCTAAAAAATACCACGGTTATTGGAGCTTTTTTATAGCTACTCACTAAATATCAAATGTTTTTAAATTACTGCAACCGGTTCTGTCTATCTTGAATATAATTTAAGAAAGAGACTTCCCCTAAATTAAGCGTATTAATAAATGCGTCAAAAATAAATGGCGTAATTGAATATTTACCGCCATTTTTAGGTAAATTAAACCATTCGTTAATTAAGGCTTTTTCTTCGGCTGCGTTGCCGAGCGCATTATTTAAGCTTATAAGTCTATAAAAGTTATAGAGATAGAGAATAGGAAAGGGATTAGGATTTAAACTCTCAAGATCTTTTTTTAGAGAAAGGGTTTGATCTTTGGCTTCCTGAAGTTTGTTCTCTCCAACAAGAAGGGCGATAGTTGCCGATTTTTGACTGTAAGGACTCTCATCGATTCTTTTTAAGTTTCGTTCGATTAAAGGCTTTGCATCGTCCGGTTTGTCGAGAAGAAGATAGGTTTCGGCCATCACCCCATCATACTTTGCCTCAAGTTCAGGGTGGATTGAAACAATTTGTTTGAGTTCAACCAAAGATTTTTCCGCCTCCGCGGCGACAGATAATTTCGAAGCAAGATTGTCCGCTTCAAAAAAATCTTTTTCGTTTTTTAGCTGGGCGCCTGCAAAAAAACGGTAAAGCAAGAACACAGCCATAAAAAAGAAGGCGATGCCGTAGGCTATATTCCATTTATTCTTATTCGCCCATTCGACAAGGGGGTTTTCGTCTAAATCATCAAGAGACAACGGGATATCCTTTTTTGTCATAGCTTTGTCCAAAAATTCTGAAGAATAACTTTATTATACCAATCGATTCTTCCGCAAGAAGGGATTCATTTTCATCTTTCAACCTTTCAAAGAAGGGCCGGAAAATCTGATCTCTCTCCTCTTCCTTCTAGACAGGTAGAAGTTGCTTTGATGATCGCTTGATTAGACTCGCTTTTCCATGATATATCTAATTCCTTATGGAAGACATTTTATTAATTGATCCTGAACTGATTGAAGTAAACCCTTTTCAGCCAAGAAAAAGTTTTACTTTTGAAGAGCTTGAAGATTTGGCCAAATCTATTCAATCGGTGGGATTAATCCATCCGCCGACAGTAAGAGAGCTCACCCAAGGAAAATTTGAGCTGGTTTCTGGGGAAAGGCGTCTTCGTGCCTCTAAGCTTGCAGGTTTGACTCAAATCCCTGTATTTGTAAAAAAAGCGTCCGAGAAGCTATCTGCGGAAGCCGCTCTCATTGAAAATATCCAACGAGTCGATTTAAACCCCCTTGAAATTGCCTATGCCCTTAAAAAGCTAGTCGAGGAGTACTCCTTAAGCCAGGAGATGCTAGCCGATCGAATCGGGAAAAAAAGATCGACCTTAGCTAACTATCTACGCCTTTTAACACTGCCTCCCGCCATTCAAACCTCTTTAAAAAATGATTTGATCACGATGGGGCACGCTAAAGCGATCCTTTCTTTAACCGAGATCGATAAGCAGCTCATCTTGCACGAGTGGATTTTGAAAAACAACCTCTCCGTCAGGGCGACAGAAGAGGCTGCCAAAAAGCTTGAAAAACCTGAGCTTCATAAAGTCAAAGAGGTAAATCCTTTCATCTATGCGTTAGAAAAAAAGATCGAGGAGAGGTTTGGTGTTAAAGCTGAAATTGTAGAAAGGGTATCCGGGAAAGGAAGCTTGACGCTTGATTTTTATAGTCTGGATGATCTCGATCGTATTTTAGAGCTGATGGGAGTCTCCGGGTGAGCATCAATTATTTGACGCTCGCTCTCCTTCTTCTCTTTGCTTTAGCCTCTCTTCTTTATCTTAAAAAAAGGTCTCGCTATCAAGACTCAACCATTCATACCCCCACCTTAGCTCTGTTTCCCAAAAAAGGGGTAAAGGAACAATTTTTATCCTATTTACCGGGATTGTTTTATTTAGGTCTCATTTTTTCGGCGATCGCCTTTCTTGATCCTCACACCTTTAAGGAGCGAAAAGAGCGGTGGGATCATCCCAAAGCTCAAGATCCGAAAGAGGGCAGGCAACTATTTCTTGTGGTCGATCAATCGGGCTCAATGAAAGAGGCGGTTCAAGGCGGGCGCACCCAATCGGTAGAAAGTAAACTTGGACTTGTCAAAGCCGCGCTGCAAGATTTTATCAAGCAAAGACCGGATGATATGATGGGGCTCGTCGCTTTTGCAAGAAGCGCCCAAATATTAGATCCTCCCACTCTCGATCATGAGGCTCTTTTAAATAGCCTAAAAAATTTGAATATCATCCAGGGTGAAAATGAGGATGGGACGGCGATCGGGTATGCGATATTTAAAACCGCGACCCTTATGGCAAGTCTTAAGGAGCAGGTCGAAAAGTTAGGGGATAAGGCTCCCTATACAATTCAAGGGCAAGGAATTATCCTGCTAACCGACGGGCTTCAAGATCCCAATCCCCTTGATCAGGATAATCCGACAAGGTCGATGGAGCTTCTTCAGGCAGCGCAGTTTGCCAAATCTAAAGGGATCAGAGTGTATGTGATAAACGTAGAACCTAGATTAAATACAGAACAGTATCTTCCCAATTTAAATGAAATGAAGAGGATTGCCCAAATGACCGGCGGGGCATTTTATATGATTGAAAAGCCGGCAGATATTAAAAGCCTTTTAGGTCAAATCAATGAACTTGAAACCAGCACCATTAGACAGTCTTTCAACCTCCAAGAATTGCCTTCACAGTATGAAAAGATAAGTTATGCTTTTCCGTTTTTATTGTTAGGATTCGCTTGTCTTGCAGCTTGGTTATTCCTGAAGCTGAGCTTCTTGAGGAGCTTCCCATGAATTTTGAGCATGCTGGCTATTATCCTCTTCTGATTATACCCTTGCTCATCCTGGTTCTGTTGTTGATGGATGTTAAATTAGGAAAAAAAGTCTTTTCGCTTCTGAAGTTAAACATAGAACCATCAAATAATAATCGGACTTTAAAGCATCTTTTAGCATGGCTTGGCATCGTTTTTTTATTTTTAGCCCTGCTGGGCCCCAAAGGCAATCCTCATTACTCCAACTACGAGATAGAGAGTCTTTCGAAAGCAAAAGCAAATCTAGAGATATTAGATTTAGTGATTGTTTTGGACACTTCAAGCTCTATGGCCGTAACGGATACTCAATCTAAAGAAACCAGGTTGAAAGTTGCGCTCGAAGCGTTAGATGATCTTTTGCAAAAAGATCTGCAGGCTTATCTGACTCTTTATGTTTTTACAAGTAAGTTAGAAAAGATCGTTCCACGGACTTTAGATCAAGTCTTCTTTAGACTTGTTTTGAAAGGGATTTCAATCAATGAACCGGGAGTGCCCGGAACCGATTTTAAGCAAATTTTAGGCGAGCTTTCTAAAGAGAATATTAGCAGTGATCAGGCTGTTTTACTTGTAAGTGACGGAGATGATACAGAACTTGCTACTCTTCCTTTAGTAGATCAAGCGGGACGGCTTCAGGAGATTCGGCAAATTTTTAAACACCCCATGAGTACTCTTGGAGTAGGTTCACCATCGGGAGGAATTGTTCCGAATGTAGTTTATAAAGGAAAGCCCGTTGTATCAAAATTAAATGCCGATCTGCTCAAGGCAATCGGCGAGTATAATGAGCTTGGGGCGGGCTTAAGCCCCGATTTATTGAAGCAGTTGAAGAGGCGTTTTGAGGAGCTTAAAATCAAATCAACGCTCTCAAATCCAAAGCCTATCTATGATGACTATACTCTTTATCCCTTAGCGGTAGCTCTTCTTTTAATGGCAGCAGCGTGGTTATACCCCTCCACCTCAAAAAAAGTTTTGCCATTGTTTGTGACGCTCTTTTTACAAGCTGAATCTCCCGAGCTTCTTTATGATTCAGGCGATTATAGCGATGCGAGGCAAGTTTTAGAGAGTATGACTGCGGAAGACGATTGGCAGAAAGGTGCAAAATCTCTGGATATAGCTATCACGTTTCTCCTGGAGAACAAGGGTGATGAGGCATCGTTAGAGCTGTCGAAAATTAAAGTGAATGAAGCGTCAAACCCTTATTTTTTACGCAAATGGCATCAGGTCAAAGGCCTTCTGTGGAGGGAGAACTCTTCGATTTTTACCCCTTTTCTTCTCAGAATGGGGTTACAAGAGATTTCTTCGGCTGAAAAGGCTCAATGCGAGCTTGAAAAATTGAAACAAGCGCCAAGCTGCAGGCCTCTTTTCATTCTTCATCAAATTAAAACCGATTTAAAGAATAAATTATCCGATTTGCAAGAAAATAGCCTCGATCCCTCTTTAACACTTTCAAAGTGGTTGCAGAGAGTAAAAGAGGGAACCTATATCAATCATCTCTATGATCCTGAATTAAAAACTTGGACAGATCCCGATTTAAAAGAGGCTTTACGCAATTTAAGACAAAACGATCCTGTAGAGGGCCAAGAATTTTTGGAAAAAGCTCTTCTTAAATACCCTGCAAAAACCAATCCTCTCAATAATCCTTTCGTTTCTTTGGAGGATCAGCTTCTATGGATAGGAAATGATTTTAAACTCATGCCTCAGGAAACAGCTTCTCCTTTATTAAAGGAAGCGATCGGCGGGCTGTATGGACTCATAGGTTATAGGTCCTTAAACCCCGGAGCTAGCATAGAACAGCAAAAAAGCAGGGTTCAAACTTATTTAAAAAATTTTCCTCAAGTGGCATACCGGGCTCAAGTGAAAAGTTTCTTAGAAAAGGGGTGCGAGAGAATCAATTGGGCAGAGGTGTATCCCCCTTACTTGGAGGCTTTACTCTGGCTTGATCAATCAGATGACTATTCTCTTTATATGGCAGTGATTAACCTTAAAAAAGCTTTAAAAGCCCTAGAGGATCCCTACAATAAACCGCCTCCGGAAGAGAGCAGCGAGACGATTAGATCGTTCCAAGACCTCATGCTTCAGGATCAAAAAGCTCCCGCTTCGGTCCAAGGGGGATCTACCGTGGAGAAGCCATGGTAAAATGGTTAAGTTTTTTCCTCATCCCTTTATGGATTTCAGCCGATATCTCTATTTCAACTCTTTTAGATCAGGATGAATACTACGAAAATCAACCCATCACAGGTGTGTTGCAGCTAACGGTACCTCAAAATGCGAAAGTGGATGAGAATAGCTTTTTAAAAGGCAAGGAGCCTTTGAAGGTTGTGATGGAAAGATCGGTCCCTTTTCCGGGACCTGATGGGGTGAAGGTGGTCTCTTATCGGTTTAAAGAGCCCGGCGAAAAAAAAGGGCTCAAAATGTTTCCTGCGGTCTCTGTGCTCGTAGATGGAAAAAGGGTGCAGTCGATTTCCGTCTCTTACGAGGTCAAAGGGGCTCTTCCAATCAATCCGGATAAATCAAAATTCTTTTTGAAAATTGAAAATTTGATTGAGGCTCCAAAAGATCTCTATCCGGGGCAAAAAATTACTTTGGGCTACCGCTATCTTTATGAAGGGGCCATCGATCTTGATCAAGAAGTGCTTCCGATGGTGGACCAGGTTCCTTTTAAAAGATTAGGCGAGAAGATCATAGAGGATTCAAGCGAAGGAAGTACTTCCGTAAGGGTTGTGAAGCAATTTATGCAGATCGAGAAGGAGGGCGATTATAGTTTTCCATCGGCCAAAGTAAGAGGCTATGCCTACCAAATGACCCCATATGGGTCTAAAGTTTATCTTCAACCTGCTCTTGAATCGACGACAAAGCCTGTCACACTTAGCGTCAAGCCCTTTCCGGAAGAGGGTAAACCTCCTTTTTTCAATGGAGCCATCGGCCCTTTTGAAATGCACGCTTCTGCCGATCTGCCTCCTATCTTAACTTTGGATGATCGGCTCAATTTAAAACTCAAGTTTTCGGGCGATGGCGTTATCAATACCTTGAAGCCTCCTCTTTTGGGATGCATTCCCGGTTTTATTGGAAATTTTGAGTTAAGCGATCTTCCGCCGGAAGGATCGGAGAAAGAGGGGCATAAAACGTTTAACTACGAACTTAAAGTAAAGACCCCCTGGACCGATCAAATTCCTCCTCTCTATTTTGCCTATTTTGATCCCCCGTCTGCTACCTACAAAATCATTAAGACAGATCCTCTCGTTATAAAAGTGGAGGCCGACCGGTTAAAAAAAGAGAGCGTTGAGATCCAAAAAATTTCTCCTCAAGCGAAACTTGCGACGGACCAAGATCTTGGGAGGCCGCCTGCCTTCATAAAGCCGGTCAAGATCCTTTCAAGTCCCTGGATGTTGATCTTTTTACCCCTCTTAGCTTTCCTTCGCTCGCGCCCAAAGAAAGTCAGATCCAAAACAAAGGAGGATCTTATTCAAGAAGCTCTTCAAGCCTCTACTGTTGAGGACTTTTCTTCCCTGGCAAGCCAGGTGCTTGATAAAAACAATCCTTTCTTAAGGAGGATCGATGCGATCCGTTATGGTAATGACAGAACCCCTTTAACCACCTTAAAAGCCGATTTTGGGAAGTTGTTTGTTTTTTTCCTGATCGGATTTTTGCCTCTCTATGGAACTTTTTATGAGACCGAAGAGCGTTTGAATGTAAAGCTGGAGAAGAGCCTTGAAGATGCTCGCGATGCTGACAGCGCTTTTTATTTAGAGGCTTTAAACCGTCCTGTTGAAGCTCTATACTATTACGAAAAGGCCTCTTCTTTAAACCCCTGGAATCAGGAAATCAAACAAAAACTGACTGAATTAAAACGGAAAAATTCTTTCAACGTATCTGATCGATTTATCATCGACCCAATTCCATGGTTAATTACCTTTTTCAGTCTTGTGATGATCGTTTCGATTCTTTTTAAATCGAAGCTGTTGTACTTATTTTCAGCGGGTTTGTTCGGCGTCATTCTAATACTTCATTTTCTACTCCCTATACATGCTCTCATGGTAGAAGGGGACGCTTTAAAAATTGCGCCCTATCCCGAGGCTCCGACGTTAGCGAAGATTGAACGGGGAGAGATCGTCGACGTGATAGGAGAAGCTGAAGAAGGAAAATACCTTAAAATAAAAGATAAAGAAGGTAAAATAGGATTTATTTCGTTTGAGAAAATTCGTATTTTCTAATTAATATATACTTACATGGAAACAGAAAGAAAAGCTCTTTATAATTCTTTAAGATTAAATTGGCTTCGCGATCCTACAGTTCAAGTCGAAAAATGGCAAGTGGAGGATTTAAGAGCGCTTTCGCAAGAAGATTTATTACTTCGTATTAATGACAGCGGGCTTCCCTTTGATTCTGAAATGTTTCACGCTTTTGCTGAGAATTATGACTCTCCCGAAGAGATGGCAGAAGCGCTTCTGGCAGAAACAGAAATATCACAAGAAGCTTATGATAGAATCTATCTCTCTTTATTTGAGCTCTGGAGACGGCTCCTTCCGGAAAAACAATCTCTTTCCATTTTTTGTGATGAATTAGACCATCAAATTCACCTCTATGATACCGGCATCCTTCAGAATTATGAGGTATTTCAAGATACCATTAACGATCTTCTGGAGATTTTGAATGAAAACGTCGATAACGGGATTGATCCCAAGGTTGCAATCCGTTCGGTGAACCAACAGCTTGCCAATGATGTTGAGGAGTTTTTGTACGATTTTATCTCGGATGAAATCGATGAGGGCCATTTTTCGTACGCGGCCGATCTAGTGGAAGGATTTTACCCATTTTTAGAGGAGAGCAAGTGGTTTGATCTTCTACACTGCCGTTTACTTGTTGAAAGTGAAGGGATGGAGCCGGAAGAGGCCGTCCAAAAACTACTTAAAAAAGCTAAAGAGGCGAATCTAGAGTTTTATTTTGAAATTCTTGCTTTCTTAAGTAAAAGAGGCGATTTCAAAAGTTATCAGCTGGTTGCAAAAAAAGCTTACCCTCTTTTTGAAGTAGAAGAGGATTTTATCGATTTCCTCTCCTTGACAGCAGACTTTTTCCATTTTCACGATGACGAAGCGAAGGAATCCAAGATACTCGATATCAGTAAGCGAAGATCAAAAAATTTAGAGAGTAAATTCGACTCTAAAGACGCCGATCTGGAAGCAGTTAAAAAAATTTTTTAAAGCTCCCTTCCGTAATCATTTGGCCGCGTGAACCGGAAGATTGATTCCGTTATAAAGGTAGCTTACCCATTTAAAATTATCTTCCATTGTTCGTGCGCTTATCAGGGCATTTCTCAGTTCCCGGGCAACTCCCGAAGAGTGGTGCACATCCCCATAAGCTCTAGAATAAAGCTGAACATAAGCGGCTCTTAAATAACGCTCTTTTTGATAAGCTAAAAAAGCTTCTTCGAATTGATAGTTGTGATCAACAATTTTTTCGGCCAAAACGACCGCATCTTCCACCGCCATGCCGGCTCCGGAGGTGAGGTAGGGAAGCGTTGCATGAGCTGCGTCTCCGAGAAGTGTGATTTTTCCTCTAGACCAGTTCGAAATCGGGTTTCTGTCGCAAAGAGACCAGCATTTATTAAAGTCGAGACGGTCTACTAATTCCATCACTCTTGGAATGGAGTTTGAAAAATATTCGTAGACCTCTTCTTTATCCACAGGCACATCGAGAGGCCCTGGCAAGCGGTCCGTCTGATAGATGGCAGAAATATTGTAATAACCTTGATTTCCGATCGGATAGTGCACAAGGTGGGCCCTTGGCCTTACATAGTGGACAATATCATCGAATTCAATATCTGAAGGCATGTCTTCGGCTTTCAATACCCCTCTATAAATAATTTGTCCCGATATTCTTGGAGGCTCATCGTTTTCCACAACGAAGTTTCGGATGACAGACCAAATACCGTCACATCCAATGAGGGCAGAGCCTTTAAACGTTTTTCCGTCTACGGTTATCGCTGTGATCGAATCCTTTTCTTCTTTCACATCGATGATCCGTGCAGAGGTCACAAGCTCGATCAAATCCGATTTACGGCACTCTGCCACGAAGGTTCTTAATACCTCTTCCCTTTTAAAAGAGCCGAAGGGATGTCCAAATCGTTTAACCACCTCATTTCCTAAGGGGAGGTGCATAAACTCAAATCCATTCAATCCATCTCGATAGCGAATATTTTCCGGGAAAACAGAGATCTCCGAAAAGGCTTTGGTCAGACCTAGATAATCGAGCACTTTAAAGGTGTTAGGACAGAATTGAATGCCGGCTCCAAGCTCTCTAAATTGAGGGGCCTGCTCGGTTAGGATGGATGGGATCCCTTTTTTGGCAAGTGCAAGAGCAGCGGTCATTCCCCCGATGCCGCCCCCTACAATGAGAATGGGATATTTAAGAAGAGTTTTTTGCATGGACTGCCTCCAACTCAATACCGTTATAGAACATACTCATCCATTGGTAGTTGTCCTCTACGCTTCTAGATGAAATAATAAAGTTTCTAAGCTCTTTCGCAACTCCATCGGAGTGATGAACCTCTCCATAAGCTCTTGAAAAGAGCTGAATATGAGCGCATCTTAAGTATCTCTCTTGCTGATAAAGATTGAACGCTGTTTCAAAATCGCCATTTTGCTGATCGATGTGTTTGGCGATCACGACCGCATCTTCAATCGCCATACCGGCTCCTTGCGTTAAGTGAGGAAGGGTAGGGTGAGCTGCGTCGCCAAGCAAGGTTATCTTTCCGACGGTCCAGTTTTTTATTGGTTCCCGATCGTACATCATCCATTTCTTGCTTGTATCAACATAGCCTAACAGTTCTCTAATATAGGGCGTTGCATGCGCAAATTTTTCGTTTAATGTTTGAGGATCGCCCTCTATCTTTTCCCCTTTCTCGATATCTTCGGTGTGATACACCGCAACGATGTTGAATAATCCTCTTGTCCCGATCGGGTATTGCACAAGATGTCCATTCGGAATATCCCAGTGGATTACGTCTTTTGAATAGATGTGCGAGGGAACTTTAGCCTTATCAAGAAGGCCTCGATGCGTAACATGCCCGGAGGGTCTTGGTTTTTCTTTTCCGAATAGCTGATCTCTTATCAAAGACCAAAGGCCTTCACAGTCAATTAAAGCGTCGCCTTCAAAGATATCGCCGCTTTCTGAATAGGCAATCACATGGGCCCCTTTGTCTTCCGCTTTAAAAATACGAGAAGAGGTCTTCGTCTCAATAATCGGATATTTTTTACACTCCTGCACCAACGCTCTTAAAAGCTCTTCTCGATGGAAAGAGCCGTAGGGCTGCCCGAATCGTTTTCTAATCTCATCTCCCATGGGAAGGCGCATATACTCTTCCCCTGAATTGCCATCGGCCCAGACTAAATGGCCCGGAAAAAAGGCTAGTTTTTCCATGGTCTCTTTAATTTCAAGAAACTCAAAGACTTTAAATACGTTAGGACAAAGGAGAATACCGGCTCCCGATTCTCTGAAATAAGGAGCTTGTTCAATAATCAAGCTTCCAATGCCCCTTTTGGCTAGCGCAAGAGCGGTGGTCATCCCCCCGATTCCGCCCCCAACGATCAATATTTTATATTTACCCTGATACTTCATGGTAAACCCCCACTTCGATGCCATCGTATAGCTTGGCAAGCCAGTCAAAATTTTCTTCTAATGATCTTTGAGAGATTAAATAATCCCGAAGCTCTCTTGCGACCCCTTTGGAGTGGTGCGTGTCCCCGTAGGCTCTTGAAAAGAGCTGTACATAGGCGCATCTGAGATATCTTTCATTTTGGAAGCTTAAAAAAGCCTCTTCAAAATGCCCTTTGCACCCCTCTATTTTGTGCGCGAGTAAAACAGCGTCTTCAATTGCCATACCGGCCCCTTGCGTAAGATAAGGAAGGGTTGGATGGGCTGCATCGCCGATCAGAACGACATTGCCTCGGGTCCAATTTTTTATCGGATCGCGATCATAAAGCATCCATTTTCGATCCTTTTTGATATGTTTTACAAGCTCTAGAATTTCAGGCTGAGAGCCTTTAAACTTCTCTTCAAGTTCATCCGGGTTGGGGGAAATATCGTTCATGGGATACTCACGGTCGGTATGAAAAATCGCAATGATGTTAAAAAGACCTTGCGTTCCGATGGGATAGTGAACCAAGTGCGAGTCGTCTCTCACCCAGTGCACTACATTGTGAGGGCATAACTTAGGATCTACGCTCTTGATGTCAACCACCCCTCGATAAGCAATATGGCCTGTGAATCGTGGAAGTTCTTTATTAACAACATACTCTCTAATGAGTGACCAAAGACCGTCCGCTCCTATTAACGCCTGTCCTCGAAAAACTTGATTATCCTCGGTTTCAGCCTCAATATAATCGCCAAAGTCTTTCACTTTGATGATTCTTGCCGAAGTTCTTAACTCGATCAGAGGGTGCTTTTGACACTCTTTAACTAGCGCTCTTAAAAGCTCCTCGCGGTGAAACACGCCGTAAGGATATTTAAAACGTTTGATGAGCTCTTCTTTTAAGGGGATTTTAAGAAAATTAAAGCCGTTGATGCCGTCGACATAAATAAGGTTGTCAGGGAAAACCGCAATCTTTTTCATCGACTCCATGATCCCTAAATGATCAAACATTTTGAAGACGTTAGGGCATAGCTGAATACCCGCCCCTGTCTCGCGAAACTGCGGAGCTTGTTCAAGGAGAAGTGTTTTAATCCCTTTTTGATTCAAGGCAAGCGCTTGAGCCATTCCGCCAATACCACCTCCCACAATGATGATCGGTAAATTATTCATGGAGGGCTATCCTCATTTTTTTTGTATAAAAACTCGACCCGGGAAAAATGTGTTTTGTTACTTGAAATTTCGAAATAGAGGGTAGATGTCTCGTCCCAGGAGTTTATCTTTGGTTTATCCCCCATGAAGGAGGGATGATCGATGTGATGCTGCCTCAAAATCTTGTCGATGAGGGGTAAGGACTTTTTCTCTTTCACTTTGAAAGCCAAATGAAGGCCCACCCCTTGAGAGGTCCAACCGGATACTGTTTTATGCGATTCCTTAGGTACGAATATTTCAGCCCCGATTTTCTTATCTTTTTCTTCGTGATAAGCCTTCACAATTTCGGTCGGGACTTCTTCTTTGCCAATCTTTTTCCCAAGTTCTTTAGAGAGAATCTGACTTTTGAAATGGCTTGGAGTGCTAAACTCTGTAAGAGAGAGCTCCTTATCGATATCCGGGATGGAGGACAAGGGACAAAGAAATCCTACATGGTCTAAGGAGCTAATTTCGCTCTGAAGCGTATGAAGCTCGCTCAGAGACAGTTTATCTTCAAAAAGCTGGTTTAAAATTTTCTTAAAATCGATTTCGATGATCGATTCGATGTGGTACATGAGATCTTCAAAAATTTTGTGCTCCCCTTTTTCCTTTTGAGCGTGAAAGTGAAGATATTCCACTAGGGATAAGCTGTTGGAGCAATTGACTTCTTCAGATAGAAAATCGTGGATCTCACCTACTTTTTTTCCCTGGTAATAGAGATCAACATGGCGTGAGAGCACAGGCTGTATCAATAACTCTTTCGACTCTGTCCCATCAAGATCAAGGCTCATTATGCGCATTTCGATCTGTTGGTTTGAAACCGCCTCTTCAAGCCAATGAATATGTTCAAAATCAAAAGGAAGCGATTGTGGGTCATAAACTTGAATGTTGGAATATCCGATCGGATTAAAATTCAGACTTTCATCGATTAAGTCGAGTGTTACAAGAACGGAGTAAGATTGAGGGGTGTAGTCCTCTTTTAAAAAACGGGTCTGAGCCTTTTTATTTAATTTTTTAAAAATGAGAAGGGATAGAGGAATTGGATCGTTTAGAGTGATATTTTTGGCTAAAGGTGCAACTACCATAATGACCCACCAATGATTATCTAAACCTATTTTATAATAAAATTTTTAACATTTCTAATCTAAATATTATTAATTAACGTTTAATTCTTTAAGAAAAAATTATTTTGTAAAGTTTTGGTTAAGTTTCAAAATCCTTTCGCTCAAACAAACACAAATGATTTCAAAGAGTTTAACTATTTTTTCGGAATCTTCTCTTTTTAATACTTTAATGCGATCGCGGCTAATCTTTAAAACTTCAGAATCGGTATCTGAAACAACGGAGTTAAATGTTTTCGAGTTAAGAAAAAAACTAAGCTCTCCAAGCAGGGCTCCCGTAGACATTTTTCTGTAGGTTGTCTCGTCGTTAGGACTGTTTTTTCTAAAGGCGCGCACCTTTCCTTTTAAAACAAAATAAAGAGCATCAGAGTTCTGATTTTGCTCGATAATGATCTCTTGAGCTTTGTAATTTTTTTTGTCGGAAATGGAGCTTAAAAATTCAAGATGTTGAGAGATAAAATAGGTTTCTGAATTTGATTCAAAACTGCTTTGTAAATAGTTAGTTTCAATCCATTCGAAGGCATCATCGGGTTTTTCAAAGCAATGCATAAAACTGCTTTTCAAAAGGTCCACCACCTCTGTTTTCATTCCGCACAGACACAGAGTGATTTTTTTCTCTTTAATCAGCTCTTCAATCTTTTTAAAAGTGACAACGGCAGAAGAGTCTAGGCTTTTAACTTGGCTTACATCTAAAACCATGTACTTAATAGGATCTAAGCTCCCTTGAGCCAGGCTAGTTTTTAAAGCATGCAAAAGATTAAAGCTGTTTCCAAAAAACAGATGTCCCTGAAGTTCAATTAATACGATACGATGGTAGAGATCATCTAGCCAAACCTCTTCTTCAATGGAGCGATCCACTTTACTTTTGAGTTTTTTCCCGCTCACGATTTTGTAGATGGGGCTCGAGAAGCTTAAATTATAAATGAATAGCAAAGAGGCGCTTATCACACCTGTGAGAACGCCGTAAACCAGACCAAAAATAAGAGAAGTTAATAGGGTTAAAATGAGTACACCCCATTCTAGAATAGATGTGAGCTTGGTTCTTGATTCATATACCCATTGGAAGAGAAATAAAGTCCCTAAAAAAATGGGGATAGCGCCTAGAAGAAAGGAGGGAATATATTGGAAAAATCCGTAGCTGCCAAGGATCAAAGCGATAATAATTACTAAAGAAGAGGCTACTGCTGCGCAAAAGGAGATCCCTCCATTTTTGATATTTGGAATCGTTTGCGTAGCTGCCATACAGCCTCCAATGCCTCCAAATACTCCGGTTACAAGATTGGCGATAGAGGTGATTTTAAGCTCGCGATTGATGTTGAGATCTTTCTTTAGAAAAGCTTCCATCCCGTTCAGGTTTATCAAAAGGGAGGTGATAAAGACGAAATTAAGGGAGATGATTTCAGGAATAAAGTGGACCACTGCTAAGAAATTGATGTGTTGGATAAAATCAAAGTCTTGTACCGGAGGCCAAAGAGCTCCTTGATATTTTAAGTTGATAAACCAATCTGAAAAATGGGAGTGCATGGAAATATATACAATGAACCCTGTAAAAGCGACGAGAAAAAGCCATTTATATATTTTTTTAAGGCCAATTTTTTGATTCCAGACTAGAATCGATGCTAAAAAAATAGCAATTGCGATCTGGATGTAGTTTTCTTGGTTTATGCTAAAATCAGTTAGATTTAAAAAAGATTGGTCGTGATTTAAGCTATTTATAGCTTTAAAAATCATGAGGACGCCGATAGCGCCTAAAAGGCCTCCAAGCACAGGAAATGGAACGTATTTAACGGCGTTTCCTAGCTTAAAAATTGAGGCTATAGCGGTAAAAAATGAGAGCGATAAAGTTAAACAAAAAATGATCCATAAGGTTGTAGGCCAAAGCTCCTCAGGAGACACTCTTGATTCAAGATTCATATGGGCAAGAATAGAGGCTAAGAACACGCAGACGATTGCAAAAGGATAAGCTACCGCCCCCTTTATCTCTGAAAAAAAATTAATCAGCAGCAAAAGGGGAATGGAGGAGATAAGTATAATTCCAAATCCCAAACCAAGATAGGGTCTTAAGTCGCCTACAAAAATAAAGTTAGCAAATGCCAAGACAACTAGCGCAAGAATAATCCCCGATTGAAAACCTGCCCTCACGTTCGTGCAAGTGAATCGATCGGAGAAAAATGACATAGCTTATTTTATTCCCGGAGCGCTTCGATCAGTTTTAGAATCAGCTCTTTTGTATGGCCCGGGAAATTAGCTACTCGAATGCCGTTGGATGCAAATGTTCCGAAGGACCTTCCTAGATAAAACCCTTGTTCTTCCGCCCGTTGGTTCCATTTTTCGGCGTCGTCCACCTTCATGTGGGCGCAGGTGATCGATCGCCATTCCGGATCTTTGATAAAGGGCTGCCAATTAAGGTCCGCGCCATAGATCAGAGAGGCTTTTTCCCGTGTTTGAGACTCTACCACATCAATGTCCCAGTGATGCATTAAAATGGCAAGAAGAGCGATTTCTAACGAGTTCGGTGTTTCATACGTTTGGTATTTCTTCATTTGTTCTTCAAGAATCTGGAACTTTCTCCATTTGGGTACTTTTTTATTTAGTTTGCGGGCTTTTTCCATGGCTCTTTCGTTTACCATAATGTAGCCGAGGCCGGGCGGCATCCCTAGGCATTTTTGAACTGAACCAAGCCAAATATCTGCCAAATCCCATTGCATATTCATCCCGCCAAATGAAGAGCAGACGTCGATGGCTATAAGGGGCTCCGGATAGGCTTCACGCACACCTCTAATTTCTTCCCAGGGCCACATGAGGCCTGATCTTGTTTCGTTATGAGTGATTGCAATCAATTCTGTACTAGGATGAATAGTTGCATTTTTCCATTTCACCGCTTCATCAAAGGGGGGAATGTAGGCGTCTGCGGTTAAATTCAGATCTTGGGCGGTAAAATAGAAGCGCTCAGAAAACTCCCCTAAAACAAAGTGAAAACTTCTCTCTTTCACCAGGTTTTCGAGGATATTATTCCAGGCAGCCGTTGAAGAGTTTTGATAAAAGATATGAAAATCGGGGGGAATTTTCATTTTTTCTCTCATCCCTTCAATCGCCTTCCTACTTACTTCCGAAAACTCTTGGCTTCGGTGCGAGACGGTTAGAAAACCGCTTTCTACAATTTCATGTATTGCTTGATTGGTTATATCGGGTAAATGGGCGGGTCCTGCGCTAAAAGAAATGGGATAGCTCTTTCTTAAAACCTCTGTGCTTAAGCCTAGTGGCATATGATTCCTCTTTTTCCATGGTTATAATCATTGACTAAATCGATCATTTGATTGAGTTCTGAGAAATTTTCTGAGTGTTGAAAGCTATCGGGAACTTCCGGAATGATCCGGTTAATGAATTGTAGAAGATAGGAGCTGTGAGGAGACATGTATTTTGGCGACTCGGCGATGTAGTGCGCCCGTCTTTTTTCAGTGATGGAAAGCTCCTCGTTGCCTCCGATTCTTAAGTGAACCCCTTCGAAGAACTCTCTTATTCCCCCATCCTTGAAGGGAGGAAAGTAAGGGGCATCCGAGTAAGGCTTCCAGAAGCAGGTTAATCGGCGCGCCTCTTTTTCGGTGTTTACGTAGCCGTGAACTTTATGGCGGGGACACCAAAAGATTTGGCCGGGGGCAAGGGGAATAAGATAGGCTGTAAGCTGGGTGCCATCATCCTTGCTGGGATGATTTTTGATATCCAAATGTTCATCCTCGGTCGCAAAAAGGGTGATTCCCCCATCGGGCGCGTAAAACCATTCTGCCACAAAATGGTGGATATGGGCTGGGGGACCTTTGCCTGCCGGTACATTGACTTCACCCATCGTAAATATCAGGTTGTCTTTCTCAAGGGTCGCATAACTGAACTCCTCTCCATGAGCGCCCAAGAAAAGGGCCGGCTTATCGAGCTTCGGAATCGGAGGAATAATTACTTTCTTACTTTCGTAAACCGCCGTCATGAAAACCTCCTTTAAGAAGCTGCTAATTGCTTATTATTGATAAGGTCCAAAAATTTGGTGAAAAGTTCAAAGTCTAATTGTTGACCCTGGTCTGTTTTGGCCTGATCCACTGCCGGATGGACTTCAACGATGTAGCCGTCGAAATCGTATTGGAGAGATTCTTCAACGATTTGAAAAAACTTCTCTCTATGGCCGGCAATATGGGAAGGGTCTAAAAGCATCGGGATTCCCATCTCTTTTTTAAGCTCCATGCTCATATCAAAGTCAGGGATGTTTCTAAGTCCTCGCGGATTTTCTCCATAACCGGGATTAAACCCTCTATGGCAGGTCATGAGTCTCTCTTTTGGGAAACCTGCCTGCGTGATATGCTTAAATAAACCCATCCAATGTTTTCTATCTACCCAAACCTGATTTTTGAATACAAATTTCAGATTGGCCGGGCCTCTTGAAAGAATCTCCGCAATGCGGCGGATTTCAAAGTGGTTTTGATTTCTCGCTCCTATCCAAACAATCATTCCTGTTTCGAGGGGGAAGTGCCTTAAAGCATCCACAATCATCTGAGCGTGGATAGCAGTCATAATCTCTGTACAGGGGGTCAGTTTACGTTTGATCGCCTCCTCCATGAGAAGCGGCATTCCAAAGAATCCCATCCCTTCCCAGCCGGGCTCAGTACGTGGTTTCCATAAACAAGCTCTTACATAAGGAATCCCAAAATGACAAAACTCATCTAAAAACCTTATGTACTGGTCTCTGTTTTCAAGAGCACAAGGGCCTGCTATGACAATTTTTTTCTTCATACATATCCCGTAAATTATTAAAAAATTAGTTTGGATATACAAGCTTTAATCTATCAAATTTTTCTTTAAATGGCTGCATTTTTAAAAATTTTTCGTAACTTAATAATAAATTAATAATTTACGTAAATTTTTATTAAATTCTTGCTTTTGAAACCCCAAGGATGCCATGTTTCAAATGTTAAGCAGGAGTTTTTTTTGGAGTTTTTCTTCTATATTTTAACGGGACTTTTAGCAGGGTTTTCGGCAGGTTTGCTGGGCGTCGGAGGCGGACTTGTTATCGTTCCCGCGTTGATGCTGATTTTTACCTTTATGGACTATCCGGCGGATCATGTCGCCAAGATTGCCATTGGCTCCTCCTTAGCCTCGATCACTTTAAGTTCTATATCGGCAGCCTTTTTTCATTTTCGTGCGGCATGGGAAGAAAAAGAGCTTTTTAAATGGTTTGTCCCGTGCATTTTCTTAGGGTCTATTTTTGGCGTTCTCATCGCAAGCCTAATGCCGGGGTATTGGCTAAAGATCATTTTTGTATTTTTCATTATTGCCGTAGGGGTCTATTTCCTCATCCAACCCGATTTTGAGTCGAAGTACAAAGCGGGCCCTTTTGATTTGATGACTCTTTTTTTCTCTACCGGAACAATATCATCGATGCTTGGGCTTGGAGGGGGGTTTTTAATCATCCCTTTTTTAAGTTTTTTTGGATATCCCATCAAAAAGGTGATCGCTATCTCGGCAATCATTAGTTTGCTGATAGCCTTTTTTGGAGCGAGTACATTTTTTGCGCTGGAGGTTTTGAAGCCGAATGGCGATTTTATCGACTGGAAGGCCGCTTTGACCTGCGGAATATCGGCGCTTCTCATAGCTCCCTTAGGAGCCAAGTTAACACACAAGGTCTCTCCCGTTGTTTTAAGACAGATTTTCGGGGGCTGGTCCATCTTTATGGGAATCATTGTTTTACTCACCATTTAGGAGAATGTTATGAGTTATCAAGGATCGATTATAGATTTTCCAAAACTCCCTAAACTGGATAAGCCAAACTTGTTTCAAGCCCCTGCAGGGGAGAGATTTAGCTATGTGACCTTAGAAAAGGACGGTCTTTGTTTCACGATGACTCACGCGATGGTGCCCAAAGGTTCGGGCCCTCCCGCGCATATTCACCATTACGCAGGCGAGTGGTTTTTTGCCCCTGAAGGGGGTATCACCCTCTTCGCCTCCATGACAGATCACCTGGATATCGATCATCCTCCCAGTAAAGAAAAAGGGGACCAGCATACGGTGTATTTAATTCCGCTCGGACCGGGCCAAGTTTTCTACAGTCCTAGACACCGTGTGCATGGATATGTCAATACCGACCCGGTTGAGAGGCCCATCATGGATATTTGGAAGCCCACCAAAGATGCCCCGCATTATGAACCCTACAGGGACGGCGGGACGAGGGAGTATTTTGAATCGGTCTTTTTAAAGATTACAGATCCGCAGAATATAAAACCTATGGATGAAGCGGGTAAAAAAAGAGCGACATTGGAATCGCATAAATTTAAAGTGCCTCATAGTCGCTTCTTTTTGGAGTACATTAACCGAGTGGAATCGAAAATTCCTGAAGCTCTTCATTTCATGGAAAATCGGGAGGAGCTTGACGAAATGATAGAGATGATTCATGCAGTAAACAAAGGAGATAAAACGATCCTCTGCCATTAGGTTAAGCAGCTTAAATCATGAACAACTAGTTGACTTAATAAGCCGGGCTTAAGTTAAATCAATTTTTTAAAAGTTCAAGGTTTATCTATGACGAAGCCCAATGCCCGCGCCCAAACAACCGCTCAAAAAAACTACCATAGAAATCTAAGAGACTCTGAATTAATAGAAAATTGGTCTCAAGTGGCGGAGCGGATCATCTCTCACCAGAGATGGTTATGGGAGAGAGCTTTATCTAGATCTCTTAATGAAAAGGAAGAAGAGGAGCTTGAAGAGTTAAAATCTCTTATCAGGGGGAGGTATGTTCTTCCGTCCGGAAGAACTCTTTGGCATGCCGGAACGGAGCTTGCACGAGCAAGAGAGTCCAGCATGTTTAACTCCGCTTTCACAAACGTAGAGACTGTCTATGATTTAGTCGATCTTTTTTGGTTGATTCTGCAAGGTTGTGCGATCGGTTTTAAGCCTGTTACAGGCACTTTGAATGGCTTTAGAAGACCTTTGCAGGAAATAAAAGTCATAAGATCAACACGCACTTCTAAAGGCCTTGAGACGAACGTTGAAAAATATGACCCTGAAACCGGTACGTGGGTTATCAAGGTAGGGGATTCAGCTGCGGCATGGGCTAAAGCCCTCGGAAAGCTTCTGGCGGGTAAATTTCCTGCCAAGGTATTAGTGCTGGATTTTTCAGAAATCAGGCCGGCAGGTTCCCGTCTTAGAGGGTATGGTTGGATTTCAGCAGGAGATGAGGCCATCGCCTCAGCTTTCAAAAAAATAGCCAAAATTTTATCGGATCGGGCCGATCAACTTCTTTCACGCATGGATATTTTAGATATCATCAATTTGATTGGAACGCTTGTACACTCCAAAGAGGTCTCTCAGCTCGCCCTTTTTGACTATGATGATCCGGAATGGGAAGATTTTGCCCTCGCAAAAAAAGAGTGGTGGCTAAAAGGAAATGACCATAGACAGCAGTCTGAAAACGTCCTTTTATTTCACAGAAAGCCTGATCGTGAGGAGCTTGAATCCCTTTTCAAGCTGATGGTGGAGATGGGAGGCTCCGAGCCTGGATTTATCAATGGAAAAGAAGCCGAGAGAAGAGCTCCCTGGTTTAAAGGGATGAATCCAGGACTTCAGACCCTTCTGGGTAACAAAAGTTTTTGCAATCAAGTTGAAGTGAATCTGTCTAGTTTTCGCGGAGATAAAATGGGGCTTGAAAGAGCGCTTTATCTGGCAGGACGGATGTCTTACCGTCAGTCCATGGTGAATTTAAGAGACGAAATTCTCCAAGAGGCGTGGCATTTAAACAACGATTTTCTCCATTTGTGCGGAGTGGGTTTAACCGGTGTAAGATCCCGCAGCGATTTGACCGCCTACGACTATAAGCGGATGAAAAACATCACGGTTTCAGCCGCCTACAGTATGGCAGGGGAGCTCAATTCACCTCTTCCAAAAAATGTAACCTTCGTGAAACCATCGCTCACTTTAAGTGCGATCATGGGAACCGAGGCGTGGGGAGAAGTGGCTCCCGGAATCGAGCTTCCGCTTGGAAAGTATCTCTTTAATTATGTCGCCTATCCTAAAGACGAGCCGATTGTGCATAGGTTGAAACAAAGCGGATACCATGTGCAGGAAAAACCTTATGAGCCTGAAACCGTCCTTATCCGTTTTCCCGTCAAATACGATTACCTTCCTTTTCAAAGAGTCAAAGTCACGAGAAAAACGGGGAGAGTCGAGGAAATCGAAGTCAACCAGGAAACTGCCGTTCAGCAGCTAAATTACTATCATTCGGTCCAATCGACTTGGAGCGAACAAAATGTCTCTACCACCATCCATTATGAGCCTTCGGAAATCCCCCAGATCATCGATTGGATTCTAGAAAATTGGGATTGTTACATCGGGGTGAATTTTGTGAATAAAGTAGATCCTACAAAAAATGCGGATGATTTAGGCGTTCCCTACCTGAAAGAAGAGGTCGTCACGAAAGAGGCTTTCGATGCCTACAGGCAAAGATTACGCCCTGTCGACTATGAAGGCATTGAAGCTCCTCTGGAACAAGAAATGTTAGTTTAATTTACTGTTTAGGCAGTAAAAACGGTGGAATTCTAGCCTATTTGCCCCAATGATTTGGATAAAGGCTTATTTTTACCGCTATAGCAGTAAAAAGTATCTATTTTGAAATAAAATTGCTTAAATAATCATAAAATTTGTCATAATTACTGTTATGACAGTAAAAATAGATGATTTTAGCCAAGCCATAAAAAGATATAGAAAGTTGACTGGGCTATCTCAAAAAGAATTAGCCGATCTTGCAGGGGTTGGTAAAACGGTCATTTTTGATTTGGAAAAAGGGAAATCTACTGTTCGTCTGGATACGTTTCTTAAAGTGTGCGCCACCTTGAATATAAAAGTTTTTCTTCAAACCCCGCTAATGGACGCCCATGAGAAAGGCTAAAGTTTTTGTAAATGGTGTTTTGGCTGGGACACTCGAAGAGGTGGTGAAGGGAAAAAAATATGTTTTTGCCTATGAAGAGACTTTTTTAGGGCCCTCGGTTTCTCTTACCATGCCGATGAATCAACGGGTATATGAATTTGATCGTTTTCCCCCTTTTTTTGAAGGGCTTTTACCGGAAGGGATGATGCTGGAGAGCCTGCTTAAAAGAGCAAAAATTGATCGCGATGATTTTTTAAAGCAGCTTGTCACCGTAGGAAAAGATTTGGTTGGCAATGTCACGGTTGAAGAATGATGAAAAGATGTCCCATCACTTATGAGACGATTGAGGCTACAGAAAAGTATTCTCAAAGAGGGCTTAAACGATTTTCCCGTTCGTTAAAAAAAATGAACGATTTCCCCTATACAATGGAAGAGCAAATTTTAAAAGCGGCAGAGTACGCTGACAAACTATCTATTCAAGGCGTGCAGCCTAAATTAAGTGTGCGGCTTAATCTCAAACAAGAAGCGCTAGAAATTGTCGAGACAGGGGGAGTCTACATACTGAAACCTCCAAACAGAGATTATAAAGAATTGCCGGAAAATGAAGATGTTACCATGAAGATGGCGGAAACGGCTCATTTTAAAGTTCCATTTCATGGCTTAATTTATAATGTTGATAATACCTTTAGCTATTTTATAAAACGTTTTGATCGTCTGAAAAAAAGCAAAATTGCGGTGGAGGATTTTTCTCAGCTCAGCGGCTTTACAAGGGATACAAAATATGAAGGAAGCATGGAAAAGGTCGCTTCCACGATCGAAAAATATGCCACAGTACCCATGGTTGAAAAACTTATTTTGTTTAAATTAACATTATTCAGTTTTTTGGTAGGCAATGAGGATATGCATCTTAAAAATTTCTCCCTTATTCGAGAGGAGGGAAAAGTGGTTTTAAGCCCAGTGTACGATTTATTAAATTCGACCCTTGCTATTCCAAAGCCGATCGAAGAAATGGCTCTTACAATGAATGGTAAAAAAAGCAATTTTAAAATCAAAGATTTTGATTATTTTGGAATGGAGAGGTTGAAATTGCCCGAAAAAGTAGTGAAAGAACAATATAATTTTTTTCACCTAATTCTTCCTAAATGGTTTGACCTCATAGAAAAAAGTTTTCTTTCAGAGAGATCCCAAGAAAAATACAAGAGGTTAATTCAAGAAAGGGCTCAAAGACTGTTTTAAATTTCCAGAATCTTTTTCGGTTTAAAATCGAGAAAGTCAGCTGCCACAAAATGGTAGTGAACGCCATTTAACTTACCAAGCTCGACCTTGCCGGGCGGAACTTGATGCACATGGCCGAAGAGCGCATGCTCGATTTTATACTTTTCGAGCAAAGAAGAGGTTCGAGAAGGGGATAAATCGGGGCCGACAGGGGGGTAGTGCAACATCGCGATTCGATGATTCCCCTTCATCATTTTAAGGCTTGATTCAAGCCTTGAAAGCTCCCGTAAAAAAATCTTTTCGATGTCATCAGGAGCCGTTTCTTCCTTGACTTTAGCACGCGGGTTTTCCTTGAAGACGACATATTTGTTATAGTTATATTCAGGAGTATCCCACAGCCTTGCGCCTCCGATCTCAATACCTCGCCAGGAAAAAACATCGTTTTGTATAGCATGCAAGGAAGGAGGAAGCGCTTTTCTTAACTGAGTAATCGAATCCCACCAGAGGTCGTGGTTGCCTTTAATCATCACTTTCGTGCCGGGAAGAGCATGTATCCATTCAAAATCGGGGCCGGCTTGAGCCAGTTTAAGCGCCCAGGAGATATCTCCCGGTAGAAGCACGAGATCATCCGGCTTCACCAGAGATTTCCAGTGAGCTTCAATTTTATTGGTATAGTTTTCCCAAGAGCCCCCAAAAAAATCCATTTTTTTGTCGGGGTCAGAAAAGGCAAGATGTAAGTCGGCAATAGCCCAGATTGTTGTCATAAACAGAATTTAGGAGGCACTTCAGCTCCGCGAACAACAATTATAATCCCATCGCGGATATATACGCCAGGCCCATCATAATTCTGCAAATTCTCTTCGTTAATGAGTTTGACATCATCGCCGATCAAAGTATTTTCATCGATGATGGCTTTTCGAATGTGGCAATTTTTACCGATCACAGCCGGTTTTCCCGTTCGGGGATGCTGGTAGAATTCATTCCCCATTAAATAGGAGGATTCAATAATCGTCCCCTCTTGAATGACCGATCTGGGACCTACAATCGAATTTTTGATCAGTTTAGCGCTCACTAAAGCTCCGTCCATTAAAATCGATTTTTCTATAAGGGCATTTTCGATTTTTGCACCGGGAAGTTCGATATGATGGCAATAGATGGGAGAGTCTTCTACATAAGGATTGAAAGGGGAGTTGGTAGTAAAGGCAAGATTTGCTTCATAAAAGGAGGCGATGGTTCCGATATCTTCCCAGTAGCCGCCAAAAACGTGGGCATACGTTTTACCCCTTTTTATTACTTCAGGGATCAGGTCTTTTCCAAAGTCGTGCCCCGAGTGCTCCTTCAAAAGGTTTAATAATACATCTCTTTTGAAGCAATAGATGCCCATCGATCCGATTTGTTCACTTTCTACTTTTTTCGGTTTTTCAACAAAGTGGGTCACGAGATTATTTTCATCTAAGGTCAAGCACCCCATGCGGGTTGCAAGAGCCGGCTCCACCTTCAAGCTCGCAATCACTAAATCGGCATCTTTTTCTCTTGCCTGCCGGACTAGCTGTTTAAAGTCCATGCGGTAGAGCTGATCCCCGGATAAAATTAAAAAATAATCGACAGGGCAGTCGATAAAATAATCGAGGTTCTGCCTCACAGCATCCGCGGTTCCTTGGTACCAGGTTTGACGGTGGGGGGTGGTTTCACACGCTAAAATTTCGATGAAGCCTGTTAAGGGATCTGGCCTGTAAGTTGACAGGATGTGGTGATGAAGAGAGGCGCCAAGATACTGGGTTAAAACGTAGATTTTTCGGCAATCGGAATTGAGGGCGTTAGAGAGGGGAAAATCGATTAATTTAAATCTTCCTCCCACACTCAGAGCTGGCTTTGCTTTATGCGATGTTAAAGGATAGAGCCGTTTACCCTCGCCGCCTCCCATAATGATGGCAGCGACTCGTTTCATATTGACATCGACAGATTGTACTATTTGTTGCATAAGACTCTCTGGGAATATTTTTTTGCCTCTTCCGCAGGGTCTTGTGAATGGGTAATCGCACGTCCGACAATGATAAAATCAATCCCCTCGTTGAAAGCTTCTTCGGGAGTGCGGTATCTCTGTCCTAGAGAATCGCTTCTCTTTTCGAGATGAATACCGGGTGTAAAGGTTAAAAAATTCGGGGACAGTTTTCTTTGGGCCACAAACCCAACCACATAGTCTGCGTATTCTTCGGCGAGTCTAACCGCCGATTCGGTGTATTTACTATCAATCAAATTCCCTTGAGAGCTCATCTCGGCTACAAGAAGAATTTGCACTTTTGGATTCGCTTGAATGAGTCCTTCGAGACAGCCTTTTCCAGGAAGAGGATGCATGTTCACAATATCTGCCCACTCCCGAATTCTAAAAGGGCCGTAGGAGTATTGTTTTTCAACGGTCGAGCCAATGTCGGCAAACTTACGGTCTTCAAAAAGGAGAAAATTGTGTTTTTTGCGCAGTTCTTTCAGCCTGAATATAACCTCTTTACTGTAATCTTCTAAAATATCGATATGGGTTTTGAGAATGGCGATGTGAGGCCCTAAAAGATCTGCCCACTTCAAAAGGTCCTGAGAGCGAGTGACATCTAAAGATAAGACTAAATTGCCTTTTTGCTCTTTTAACTCTTTAAATTTCGCCTTCATGGTTCCTGAAAAGGGTTCTTGCGGATAAAATTCTTAATACTTGCGACCTTATCGTGTTCTAACATTTCTGCATACTCTAGTCTATCGAGTACCTTAATCAAAGTAGTCAGGCTATGAAGGTGATACCCTTGCTTCAAAAGATAGGCTTTGCCCCCTTGCTCCCGATCGATAAGGGTAATCGCATCGCTTACTTGCAAATCCACATCCTCAAGAGCCTTAATTGTTTCGAGTAAACTTAGGCCGGAGGTAACGATATCTTCTACGACAAGACACTTTTGCCCTTTTTCAAAGACCCCTTCAATTGTTTTTCGCATCCCATGCGTTTTCACCTCTTTTCGCCTCAGGAGCATCGGTTTTTTGGTTTTCTGGGACAGAAGGGTGGCGAGGGGAATCGCGGTATAGGGCACGCCGCAGATGCAGTCAAATTCTAGAGGGGAAGTAAGCTTTAAAAGCTCATCAGTCACTTTATCTAAGATCTCGGGGTAAGAGATCAGATTGCGAAGGTCGACATAAACGGGAGAGATCATCCCGCTCTTCAAGGTGAATTGGCCGGTTTTTATGGCGCCGATCTGGTAGAGATTTTGGCTCAAATCATACGTGAGCATAGATTGTCTCCTTATGTTGCAAAGAGGCTTCATAGGCTAAGTAGGGATTCCACATCATACCGGTTGCGACAAAGGCAAAGTCGGCTCCGGCATGAAAGAAATCTCTAAAGTGGGAAGCTTCCATAATGCCGCCGCCTCCCACTAATGTGAGCTTTAAATTTTCTTTTATAAGAATGCTTTTCGCGTCCCGAACAAATTCAAGTGCGCACTCACGAATGGGAGCTCCGCATAAACCGCTTTTTAATCTTTCCTTCCCAAGAGCCGCATCTCCCCGTTCATTCAAAACATTCAAGCTTAATGAGTTAATGCCAGCTACCGCTTTCACTCCTGCGGCTGCTAGGGCGATCAGCGTTTTGGTCATAATATTTTTATCATGAAAATGACCCACTTTTACAATAAGGGGAGTATCTTCAATTTTGGATACTATTTCAGAGGCCACATCAAAGGCCGATTGGGGATCTAAATAAAGCGAGCCCTCCTCTTTTGTTACATTTGGGCAGGAAAAATTAGCTTCAATGATTTTAGCTCCCGCACTCTTGGCTAAAAGAGCCGTCTCCACAAAATCCTGGATATAATTTCCTCCTGGAGTCCCTGTGACGGAAACAATCATCACCTGCCCTTTTTTCAAGGATCGGTTAGCTTTAGGAATATCCTTTTCGAGATAAGTGGGGCTTCTTGAAGGCATTCCGAAGGAGTTCGTGATCCCAAGCCGATGGGTGGGAGGCTCTTCCTTAGCCATAACCACTTTTTGCGGCAAGCGGCAAGGGTCAAAAGGAGGGTGATCGACATACACGATATTGGGCAAAGGGTGGCCCTCAAATTCTTTCGAGCGAATGGTTTTATAGGTTAAAATATCAAAACCCATGTTGGACGCAAACTCGATCCATCGGCTGTTTAAAAGGGGGCCTGCAAAAATACCGATCTTTGATGAGACCTCAAAGCCTAAGAAATCATAAGATGCTTGGGGGATTTCAAGCTTGGGATATTCACCCGAGAAAAAGGGGCCCTCCTCAGAGTTCTCTAGATATGTTTTCTCGATATCATAGATCGATTTAAGGCGCTGCATCATACGCTTTACCCTTCAATATCGTATAAACCGGCCAGCCTTGCAGCACTCTTCCGGCAAAAGGGCTCCAACCACATTTGGTCTTTAACTTTTCGTTTATTACCTCTTTCTTTAAATTCAGATCCACTAAAACCATATCATCGTGTTTAGGAAGCCTAAAAATGTTGTCTATGTTAATCCGTGTAAGTTCGACAATCTTATCTAAGGAGATTTGACCCTGATTATAGGCATTTAAAAGAAGCGGAAGTCTCGTTTCTATGCCCGGCATTCCGGAAGGGGATTCGGGATAAGGTTTTTGTTTTTCGCTCAAGGTATGAGGCGCGTGGTCGGTCCCTATAGCATCCACCCAATCTTCGTTGATAGCAAGCCACAAGGCATTATGGTCTTCCTGGGTTCGAAGAGGAGGATTCATCTGAGCTTTCGTGCCGAGCATATCGTAGTCTCTTTCCGTAAGAAATAAATGCTGAGGGGTCACTTCCAAATACACTAACAGTTGATCTTGCTTGGCATCTTTGATGAGCTCGATTTCTTCTTTGGTCGAGACATGGCAAAAATAGACTTGAGTTCCATATTCCCGTGCGAGATCCAAAGTCTCTTCCACCGCACGAATAGCCGCCTCTCTAGGACGGATAAGAGAATGTGTTCTGACGTCGGTGCTTGCCTTATACAAAAGCTGATTTTCTTGGATGATTTTTTGCGATTCGGCATGGATGGCAATGATCATGTCTTCCTGCGCAGCAAATTGGAATAACCGGTTGAGCTCCCTTTTATCATCGACGTATAAGTTGCCGGTTGAGCAGCCTAAGAAAACTTTAATGCCGATAATTTTCTTTTTTGCCCGTTGAATCTCTCCGATATTTTTGCCGTCGGCTCCAAAAAAAAGCTCTACCCTAAGAGGGATATTTACCCGGTTGAGCTGCTGCTCAATACGTCTTAGTTTTTCTTCCATCCGAGAGACGGTCGTCATCGGAGGTTCGTTATTGGGCATATCAAAGACCGTTGTCACTCCTCCCGCAATCGCGGCTTGAGCGCCCGTTCCAAAATCTTCCTTATACTCTTGACCGGGCGTTCTAAAATGCACATGAGGGTCGACTAAGGCAGGCAGAGCTGTTAGTTTGCCCTGTGCATCAATTACTTTGTCTTCTGGGCCTTCGAAGGTGAGGTCTTTGATGGTTCCATCGAGCGTTTTGGCGTTTTTGATAATGAGCTCAGGCATATAGGTTTCCTAAGAGGGGTATATTCTTGTAATTTTTTTAAATCGGCTTGAAAAGTTGGATGACTCCACATCATTAATTCGGAGCAAAGAGTCTTTTTTTCAAGAAAAAACACTTCTACAACATGATAGGGATCTTCTTCCGCTTCCGTAATAAAATAGGAGCCATTTTGCTCTTTAGATAGGAGCTCTAACATATTCTTTTTAAAATAGCGGGGAACAAAGCCTTGGATAGAAGCCCAGGGAGTGCAAGGAAATAAAAGACGGGGCGACTCTTCAATCAAACTCATTAATGAATAGTAAGTTCTTTGACGTTTATCCGAACAGTCTTGCCAAAGAAAAGTATTCAGGGTGGCGGAATAAACGACCTTTATAGAGCTCTTCCAAATTTTTCCGACGCTCTGATAAATGGCTTTAAGCTCGGTAGAGTCAGGTCGGGAGGTTAACAGGTAGAATCCGTGCCCTGCCTTTTTTACTTTCTGGATCGCTTCGAGATCGGATATTTCATAATATTCAGGACGCAGTTTGGCCTCGTTAAAAAACAGCGCGGCTGACATTGAAGCTTCCTTGGCAATAGTTACATTCCAATAATGTTTCTTTAAACCGATGGTAAACTTTAAACCGGTTCAAGAGCTCTTCCTTGTGGGAAATACACTTTACATTAGGGCAGGAAAAAAGTCCTTGGATTTCATCGGGAAGGGGAATTTTAAATTTTTTTATGATCTTTCCATTCTCGATGATTGAAATCGTGGCTTGCGGAGCAAAAAGTGAAATTGAACTGAGCTCTTCAGGGGAAAAACTACGCCCCTCTACCTTTAACAAGTCTTTCTGCCCCATTTTTTTGGAGGGAAGGTGAATGCCGAGTGTGATCGTTTCGGGATGATTTCTTAGCGATAATATTTCATAAATTTTAATCGCAGATCCGGCTTCAATATGGTCAAGAACCGTTCCCGCCATAATTTTAGCGATAGATATTTGATTCATTCAAACCTCTTCTAATAAGGTTAAGAGAAGCGCTTGTCGAATTTTTAATCCGTTTGCAGCCTGC
>CAYWQX010000003.1:0-104416 GCA_964460985.1 uncultured bacterium | reverse complement strand
GAGACTTTAGCATTCGAGAATATCTTGGCTCGAATGACATCGCAGCGAACCTGCAATCGAGAATAGGTCAAAATGGACCAGTCCTATACTGGCTTCCCAACCTCATCATTTTTAACATGCCTCAAATGCCTAATCCTCAACATCTTAACTTTGATCTAGGTGAGATCGATGGAGTTGCCACCGATACCGGCGGATACAACCATTATTACATCCAAAATAATCCCCAAATAGCCTGGAAAATGACCGACGTTGAATACTCCATCAACGAAGTTGACGATTTGAACGAATCCATTCTCGATCATTTCAAATCTCATCCCAAACTGTGGGAACTTCTGACAAATAACCTATATGACTTTGAATTCTACAATCACTTTGCCTTCCTTCACTTTCGAGCCGGCTCCAATTGGAACCACCTTAAGGCAAAAAAATACACCGAAAAATACAAAAAAATTAAACAAGCCATCAACGAGCTTTTATTAAATTAGAGAGAGCCAAATAAATGAAATTACTTGCATATATTAGTTTTTTATTATTTTCATTTTTAGATGCTAACGAACTTCTTGATCCCTATAAGGATTATCTTGATGCTGGCACCTATGATGGTCAAGACTGGAGTTCGTTTATCGAACTGCCTAAATCACGCTATGATACTTTTAAGTTTTCATTTGAGTGGTTTGAAGCTCATAAAGGAAAAACAATTGTCGAATTAGGAACGTCAAGAAGTTTTACTCATGGAGGGTTAATTGGGTGTAATTCTGATGATGAACAGTATTGGTCTCCAGAAAAACCCCAAAATTGGGATTGGGGCGCAGGATTTTTTACGATGATGTCCGCCATCTGTTTAGAACATATTCAACCACAAATACACACAATAGATTTAGTTTCTAGTCATATCAAAAGATGCCGCTTAATGACAGGAAGATTTAACAATATCACATATCACGTAGCTTCATCTCTAGATTATTTAAGAGAATGCGATTTCCCGAATGGAATTGATTTACTTTATTTAGACACTGGAGATATGACACCCATCGAACCTACAGCACTTTTACAGCTAGAAGAAGCCAAGATTATCGTTGAGAGAGACCTTATCTCTAAAAATGGATTATTGTTGATTGATGATGTTAAAAATCAAACTCCCAAAAAATTTGGTGAAACATCAAATCTTGGAAAGTCGAAATATTCTCTTCCATATTTATTAGAAAATGGTTTTGAAATTTTGATGGACGAATATCAAGTAATTCTAAGGAAATCATGTGAATAATCTTTTTTTTCTTCTTCTGTGTCTAATCTCTCTCTCAGAGTGTGCCGACAAGAGGATTAAGGTTTTACATCTAACTTTTCATCGAGGATGCGAATGTGAAATAAATGCTATAGGAAAAGAATTAAATTGGGATCTCACAACTTGGTTTATCCCAAGTTTAGAACCATTTTTTTTTGATGGTTACGCTAAAGGAAACGCTCTGTATAACATAGGCCATAAAAGAGCTGAAAAAATTTGGAACTTGCATAAAGATTATTTCGAGTTATTTGATGTTATTCTTACCTCGGATACCGCTCCTCTCTCAAGAATTTTTCTTCAAAATGGCTGGAAAAAACCATTGATCATTTGGATTTGCAATAGAATCGACTATTCCGACAATGCTAGCTTAGATTGCGAATTTCCTGATGATGAATATTATAATCTTTTAAAAAAAGCGACCTTACAAAAAAACGTTTCAATTATTGCCTATAGTGAGTTTGAACATTTTTACTCAAAATTAAAAGGTATCGATACTGGATTTTTAACAATTAAACCTACCGCGTTAGATATTAAAAAAAAATCAGAAACCTTTATTCCTGTTTACGTTGATAAGAAAGCTTCATTTTTTCTTCCCCCTTATCATAATGAAACTATCTTCATGAATCTTTCACAGTTTTTATTCAATCTGGGCATTAATAATTATTGTGGTAGATATAATGGTCCCTATGATCTTTTAGGCTTTCAGGGGATTATTCATATTCCTTACGCATGGTCCAATCTTGCTCTTTTTGAAAATGTATCTCTTGGAATTCCTTACTTTATTCCCAGTGCTTCATTTTTTGAACAATTAGCTCATACTGAAAATTTTTTTCATCCTTCTATTCATTTATTGTTAAATCAAAAAGTTTTTTACTTGTCGGAATGGTATAACCCAGAAAATAAAGACTTTTTTACCTATTTTGATTCTTGGGAAGATTTGAAAAATAAAATAGTTAAAACTGATTATGTATCATTAAAAAAAACAATTCTCAGTAAATATGTATTGCACCGTCAAACGATGCTGAATCGCTGGAAAAGCGTAATCCAAAAATTCAATATTAATAATGATTATCTTTAATCAGTCTTTAATTTATAAATCTTTGATAATTTTTGTTTTGCTCACGTCTTCAATCCATGCTCAAGAGCTTAAGAACGTGATTATTATGGGTTATGGAGGTCGAGCTCAATGGTTATTGATGAAATGTTTAGAGCAAAAAAAAGACATTTCAATCGTTGCAATTTGCGATAACCATGCTGAAGAGTGTATCGATCATGTACTAAATTTATGCGATGAACTTTATGCTCCTTTAAAAAAAGACTACCAAAAATCAATTTCGAATGTAGATTTATTTCCAGATACATCAATTGGGATTGAACACCTTTTTGAAAAACATAAGAATGTAGATCTTATTTGGATAACATCGCGAAATGACAGACATTTCGATCACTTATCACTTTCATTGCAGAAGTCTAATTGCAAGAAAATTTTTATGGAAAAACCTCTTTTTAGAACCCTAGAGGAGTTTAAAGAATTTGATTGGTCAATAGTAAAAAATAGAAACATCTTAATAGGTCTCACTTTACGTTACTCAAGCATGGCTTTAATTGTTAGCCAACAACTAAAAAACTACCAGAAAAGGCTTGGGAAATTAATAGAAATCAAAGCTTGGGAACGCTTAGGTTTTTTTCATGCACTTGGATCATTTGTACTTGGAACAAGGCGTTTCAAAAGTTTGTGGGGAGGCCTTCTACTTGAAAAATCAATTCACGACATTGATCTATCACTTTATTTCATTTCATCTTTAGGTCTCTACCCCTCAAAAATTGTATTAAATTCCATAGCTGATAATAGATTTTTTACAAGAACTCGACAATTCGAAATTATGGATTTATGTGCTGAAAATTTTTCATTAATAGATAAAGTAAAAGAAGTGCTTTCTAGTTATCCTGAAGATGATCATTTTATTTCATCAGATATTATCCCTGATTACCATAAAATGTCTGCCATCCTCTCATCAGAAGGATCAGATCCGATTCTCTTCGAAGTTGAAACTGATATGAGTTCTTATAGAAAAGACATGGAACGAGGAACGCTTTTAACTTTTGAAAATGGTAGTGTTTGTGTTGATATAATGAAAAGTTGCATGACAATATGTATCGATGATGGTCGGAAGATTAAATACGACTTAAATACTTTATATGGCGGTCATGCAGACGGCGACAAATATATAGTCCATGCGATTTTAAATGAAAACTTGTTAGATAATCATCTTAGCGCAAAGATTGACGACTCAATCGTTATATTGTCAAATATATTAGCATTAACTTCTGAAAAACAAGTTAAAGAATCTAACGGACTATACGAAATCTATATGGAAAATAAGAGTTGGTGGTTAAGGGACTCCAAAAATCAACTTTTCAAACTTATGAATTCACAACCAAACTAACTGTTCTAAGCAAGAAAATCGCTTAAGATTTTCGTTATCTAATGCTATCAAGAAATAAGCAGAATGAGTCTAGTATCTCAGATCATCAACTGGAAAGATTTTTTAAAATCTAGTTGACATGACCTGCATAAAAATTATAGATAAATATTAAATTATACCTTAAAAAAAATGACTTCATTTATTAATTTAGCATTTTCAATATTTTTAACAACATTAGCATCAGCAATTTTTGCTGCAGATACTTCGGAATATGTAATCAGGTCTCATGTTGGGGCAGGATTTTTTGCTGAGCTAAATAAGGTCATCTCGTTTATTAAAGGAAATGAATTCCATTTAAAAAAAATAAATGTTGATTGGTCTCAAGAATTTTTTCCTTATAAAGATAAACCACAAGACAATGGCTGGGACTTATTTTTTGAACCAATAATTTTGAATTCAAACAATACAAGCTTAGTTCCACTCAAAACAGAACATACAATGCACGATCAGCTTTGTATAGATCATTGGATTTCATATGAAGAAAATTTACCATATCGACTAAATATCAATAGGATATTAAATAAATATATTCAAATAAAACCAGAAATTTTAAAGAAATTCGATGAATATTATAAAAAAAATTTGGCCGGATTTTATAGTATTGGAGTACATGTAAGATGGGGATCAGCCCACGTTGCAGAATCTCCCAAGGGAACACCAACTCTGGAAGATTACATCTCAGAAGTTAATGATATGATTTGTAAAATTAAAACTGATCTACCATTCAAAATTTATTTAGCGACAGACAGTCAGGAAGTAATTGAAAAATTTGAGGAAAATTTCTCTAGCGAACTTTTATTTTATTTACCTGCAGTAAGAAGTCCAAATAGAGAAGAATCGCATTTAATTTATGATAATACTCCATATTGGCTTACACATCCGGAGGAATTTCATGCAAAAAAGCCTGGATACATAGGAGGTGTTTTTGTTCTTCTTGATTGTCTTCTTTTGGCACGCTGTAACGTTTTTATTCATTCAACCAGTAATGTATCAGAATTTGTAGCTTTTTTTTCTCCCTACATACAATCAGTTTATCTTCCGAAAAATAACATTACTTGGCCGTGTAGGTATGGTTTGAGATATTAGATTTTGACAGCATAAGTCACTCTAGTATCAACAACACGGAAAATTATATAATTTGGATGATATTGCATTACATCAATTATAGCCTGAAAAACTTCTTGAACATCTGAATCATGCCAAACTAATAGTTTCGGATCTGATAATATAGCTTGCTCTGTTTCATAATAAACATGTTCATAATCGTGCCAGCCATCGATAAACCATGCGTCGATCGGAAAATATGTGGAATAATCAAACGTCATACTATCGCCAATCAGCTGAACAAATGGCAGTGTACATTTAACTCCTATTCGATCCGCTGAAATATTGTAGGGACCTTCACCGGCCGGAAGCTCTAAAGTATAAACTATTCCTTCACGTATTGCGTTTTTTACGATTAATGTCCCTTTTCCTTCACAAGTTCCTATTTCAAAGATATTCTTTGGCTGATATTCTCTGATAACTGAATGAAGTAACAAAAAATCATTTTCAAAGCCTTCTTCGTCTCTTACTATTGCATCAAAAGATAGTTCAGGCTTAAAGACATCTTTAAATGAAACATAGGAAATCTGATCTCCGGCACTCGCAAAACAAAAAGCAAAATTGATCAATAGCAAAAATAGTTTCATTCTATTCCTCTAAAATTTCGTTGATAAAATCATTTATTAATCGACTTTTGCGCTCATCAAACTCTTTGGATTGATTGTCGTAATTTGTACCTGCTCTGTAGTGAAGAAAATGATTATCTAATGCGAAGTTTATGGAATGAGGCTTTTTTTGAAGAAAGGCAATTTCTCGTTCATTAAATCCCATCTGAGAAAGCCGTTGAATTTGAATCTCAACAGGAGTCGTAGTATCAATCATATGATCTGGGACAAAACGATCAGGGCAAAACAACTGATATGCCCAATACTCAATCGCGTTTTTAAAAGTAACTTCAGGATGATTGATTAAGTATGTATAAGTATGTCCACCCGAATCGACGATGGCATTATTCACCATTCCACAATTGAAATTCATAGTTTCTTTTTCTGGAAGTCTATCCATAGCTAGGAAACATAGTCCAGGCCATAAATAAAAAACTTTATTTTCAGCTCCTCGAATGGGAGCAACAATATCTACTTCTCTTAAGAGCGCTTCGATACTTATAGGCCTAATAAGAAAAATATCTGAATCTACAATAGCTACAGGCCCATTATGATTAAATCCAAGCGTATCTAACGAATATTGAATGCAATTACAGTGTCTTATATTCGGTCTGTTTAAGGGATCTCCAGGCTCTCTTTTATGATATGGTCTTGTATGTATTTCTTGTGGTATTTCAACACAATCAATACCATATAGCTTGCAGACATCATTTATTTTTCCGTTTAACTCTGGATCGGTTGCATCATTAAATACCACAAATCTGTATGTATCCTTTAGAAATTTTTTAAAGGTTCTACATTGAATATCAATGAAATCAGGACGATTATAAGAATGAGTAATGATTAAAACTTCAGCGTTTAGAGCCAATGAGATTAATAATAAAAACGCAATAAATGTTTTCTTCATTAATTTTGCTCTCTAAATTCATTTTCAACTATATTTAAAAAATCCATTAGTCTCTCTATTCGACTGATATAAGTGTGTTTATTTTTGACATACTCCATCATTTCTAATCTTTCTTGTACTGAATAAGATTTTACTCTTTCTTCAGCATCAAAAAAAAGTTGATAGGTATCAGGATTATAAACTATTTTTCCCTCAAAAAGCTCAAAGACTCTCTGAGAGTTTGTTATTCCTAAAGCACCGTAACTTATATTTTTGAAAATTCTGCACGGAATATATCCTTTCTCTTTTTGCCATTTTCCAACTATTGCCGGAGCCATATATGAATTCATAATGATGTTAACATTTTCGGATATTGTGGCATTACCAGGACCTAATGATAGAAAAGAAATCCCCCTTTCTTTAGCTGCGGATACAAAAGGATTTATTTGATTTATATTTCCAAAATATCCATCTCCGATTGTTCCAATCCATGCAACTCTTGGTTGCTCTTCTCTACTTTTGACTTTCTCTCGTAGTTCATCAATTTCGTGAGGCAAAAGATCTGTAGCCCAGGGCATATATATAGTACGTTCTGAAATGTTGTAATAAATGAACGGTTCGATTTTTTCATTTTTAGGATTTTTTAAAAGATCGTCAGTATAAACTTGTAGAGTTATAAAATTGCTTTTTGGCAAAACTGAGTATTTACTAGAGCAGTTATGTAATATATATTTTGCATCATTCCTTAACGGAATTTTATCATCTACTTGGCCTTCAGTTAAGAATAACGAATTCGTGAAATCAATATTCTCTACATTATCGTAATCGTCAAACCAATAAGTTGTGTAACCAAGTGATTTGAAAGCAATGTAAAAGGCATTATGAATATAATAATGGGTATGTGTGTGCTTTTTGTGTCCCCATATAACTACTTTATCAAAAGCGTTAACGTTAAATACAACCGCAAGCAAAATCAAAAAAAGTTTAGATTTATTTAAATATATTTGAATAAAAGATGTGCTGTTTTTTATTTTTCTTAATATCACTTTCTACTCCAATTGAATCCAGGATTTAGGGACGATATTGTCCGATTTGACATGAAAGGTAGGTGTAAACCAATTTTTAGGGGCAATCACGATTTTGAAGGGGTTGTCATTTAAGTAAGCTGCCCACCAGCTAAAGGTTGAATTTGAGATAATCTGGTGTTTCATAAAGCTCATGAGGAAAAAATCGTGATAGTCTCTCTCGTTTTCGATATAGACGATATTTTTTCCTGAATGTTGAAGAAGCGCTTTTGCCTTTTCGATGTTATCGGAAAAGACGACAAACAGGCTATCCGCATCAAAATAGGACATTGCTTGATTTAAATAGTGGATATCGAGCGTCCAGTAATACTTGACATTCTCAGCGCTCTCTTTAACGTAATCCCTCACATGCATAGCGACCGTTTTGGGATGATCGATTAAGTGAGCATATTTTCCTCTCAAATACTTTTTGATTTTTTCACTCGCTTCAAAATAGGGGCGGATTTTCGCCCAATTGTGCGCAAAATAGTATTCGGATTGATAGTAGCCAAGGAGCTTTATTTTAGGTTGGTAAGGGATAGGGTTTAAGGTGAAATCGTCGTTATCACGGTAAGTGTACTTGGCTTTATCAGGAGGGTGGTTTTGATTAAGCCTAAAGAAGACCGTCTCTGCATAGAGAGGAATGTTATCCCCCTTCTTGTGTTTGAAATCGGGAAAATAGGCTTCAACCTGATGATCCATCGCAAGGCTTAAGGCAGCTGCCACTTCAAAAAACTGGTTCCCTAATCTGCCTGAAAAAAGGGTTCCCTCCACAAAGTCGTCTTTCGCTTTAAGGGGTGGCTTGAGAGCTCCTTCAGCTATGCTAAAACAAAAAAAACTGATTGCTAAAACAAGTTGAAAAATCATAAATATCTTTTTTATAAATAAACCTTTTTTTAAAGGACACGAATTCATGCGCTTCATCCAAATTTGTCTTCTTTTCTCTTCTTTCTTCAGTTTTATGGAAGGTGTGTTACCTCCCCCTAAAAAAATGGAGTATCAATTAACGGTCCTTGCCATCTTTAAAAACGAAGCACCATGGCTTAAAGAATGGATTGAATACCATCGAATAGTAGGCGTGGATCATTTTCTTTTGTACAACAATGAAAGCGGGGACAACTTTAAACAGGTCTTAAAGCCCTATATCGATCAGAATATTGTAGAGCTCCTCCCTTGGCCAAGTAAACCTCTCGAAAAGAAAATGAATGACTGGGTCAATAAAGTACAGATTCCCTGCTATAACGAAGGGATCCGGAGAATGAAGGGAAAAACTCATTGGCTTGCTATTATTGACTGCGATGAGTTCATCGTTCCTGTGAACAAAAAAAACATTAATCTCCTTCTCAAGGATTTTGAAACGAAAGGGGGGCTTGTCATCAATTGGATCAACTACGGAAACTCTGGCATTTGGACCCTTCCCAAAGGGAATTTACTGATCGAGAATATGATTTTTAGAGGGCCTATCCAGTCAGCTATGAATAAATGGACTAAAGTGATCGTACAGCCCAAACACGTTTTAGAAATGACCGAACCTCATTCGGTTCTTCTCAAGAACGGCAAAAAACTGTGCTATTCCGATTATACGGAATTTTCTCTCCCTCGCCGTAAAATCATCACCTCCGATATCGTGATCAACCACTATCCTACCCGTACCGTCAAATACTGTGTCGAGCATAAAATTCCCCGCAAAGAGATGTTTTACCAGCGGCCTTTATCCGAAGAGGAAAAAGAGGCTCTAATCAACAGTTTTAACGAGGAAGAGGATATGGTAAGACCGATTTTTAAATTTATCGATCCACTCAAAAAGAGGTTATTCAACTAATCATCCATTGATATTCTCTACTATTACCAGAAAGAAAATGGCCCCTTCTGGTATCGTATTCAATCAACTTGCGAGATGAATTGATTATGAACATCCTTGATACAGACCTTCCTGAAGTGAAAATTCTCGAACCTAAGTGTTTTGGAGACGAGAGAGGCTTTTTTATGGAGAGCTATAATAAACGCCTTTTTGACGAGCTTTTTCAAAAACATGACTTTGTTCAAGACAATCATTCAAGAAGCACGAAAGGGGTATTAAGAGGTCTTCACTTCCAGCTTGAAAACACCCAAGGAAAACTGGTAAAGATCGTAACGGGTGAAGTCTTTGATGTGGCAGTCGATGTGAGAAAAAACTCGCCTCATTTCGGCAAGTGGACCGGGATGATTTTAAGCGGCGAGAATAAAAGAATGGCCTGGATCCCTGCCGGTTTTGCTCATGGATTTTTAGTTTTATCCGATACATGCGATTTTCTTTATAAATGCACCGATTACTACAATCCTAAGGCCGAGAGATGCCTTCTTTGGAATGATCCTCAGGTGGGGATTAAATGGCCATCGAACATTCAGCCGCAGCTTTCTTTCAAAGACCTTCAAGGGAAGCTTTTAAGCGATCTAGAGTGTCTTTGATTTAAGTTTCAGCAAGAGAGGATAAATCGCTTTATCGACCTCTTGGTTGTAACTTGCATCCGTTTCAAGAACTTGGCTTTCCGTTTTATGGACCCATTTGTTTTGCCGCTGAAGCTTATCGTTCAGAAGAAAATCTAAATCACGGCTCCAGTAGTGATTAATCCTTATATGCTCGATCTCTATCGCCTTTGACTTAGGACCCTCTACGATCTTTTTAGACTCGGAAACCGCATGATAAGAAGGTTGATAGGTGAAAAAATGGGGATTGGAGCAGCTGATCACTTTTTTGGGCTGAACGATCGATTTGATATGAAAATTATTCGGCGCGTTTTTAGGCGCTTTCAAAACCAATTGCTCAATCATCCATTGATGCGGCTCAATTTTTTGGATTCGGGAGGTTCCATAGCACTGCCAATTGACGACTACAGCAGCAAATTCTTCATACTCCTTTAAAAAAGCTCTTAAGCTATCTTTGTGAGTCGCGAACAGAAATTCATCGGTATCGATAAAGGCCACCCACTTGGAACATTTTTTCGTCCTGGAAATGCCATCCATAAAGGCTTTACATTGAATATCATTCCAGTCTTCAGCTTTAACGGATGGATAGGGCCACTCGATCAGCTCGACAAGACCCTCTTCCACGTAAGGTTTTAACACTTCGGAGTAATGATCATTTGATAAATTATTGTATAAATAGAAATGGTCTACGCCTGAAACCTTGTGAAACTCTATCCACTCTTTTAAAAACCTCGCTTCATTTTGAAAAACGGATACAACCGATAAATGATATTTTGGCTTGCTTGGGACCGATACCCCTGATAAAAAAATCAAAAAGAGAAAGCAAAACCAGCCGGTTCTCATGAGGTGAGTTTTTGAAAATATTTTTCGATTACTGTATCTAAAAAAAGAAATTAACAAAAACATTAATCTGGAAAATCTAGAGCTAAAGAGATCCATTTAAGAGCTTTTCGTGTAAGTCTGAACCAGCTTATCCCAAAAAACCGAATTATCAAAATCCTCAACCGGAGAAGTTTTACGAGTCAAGCTTTCATGATGCACCCCTTCAGCATAAGGGGTATACAGGCTGAAGGCGCCAAGGTTGTGCAGTTTTTGAGCGAGATGAGTGTCGCTGTAGGCGACGGGAAAAGAGATTTCATCAAATCCTTGAACCTTGTTAAATAAATCTCTTTTTACAAGACAAAAAGCAGCCGTCACAGCGTCCGCAATATGAAGGCATTTTGCTTTACTTAACGATGAATAGGGAAGGTTTAGCTCGATATGGACCCAGTTCATTCTCTCTTTCACCCCTAGAGCGGGATCCAGTTTTATTCCTCCATGCTGTAGAGTACCTGAAGGATAGTTTAATCTGGCTCCGACTAAACCAATGCCTGGCAGCTGAGCCCATCTCGCGAGCTCAAAGAGGGCCTCTTCCTGAATTTCGGCATCGTTATTCATAAAACAGATGTATTCCGTAGAAGATGTTGCCGCCGCCAAATTATTTAATCTGGAATAGTTAAACGGCTCATCAACTTTTAGAACTTTAATACCCCTCTCTTCCAACTCGGCTGCAATGGTAAGATCTTGGCTTCGATTATCTATACAGGTGATCTCAACATGTACTCTTCGAGATTTCATGACAGATTCTACTGCATTTAGAGTCAGTTTTTTTTGGTCTTTGAAAGGGATAATCACTTGGATAGAAGGTATTTGATCCATTCGGGGAGAAGCTTTCACACTCTCTTCGTTGAGCCCTTTGGAATAGTCCCAGTCCAACTTTTGCCACACTTTGTACTGCTCAAAATAAGGGAGAGGGTCTTTCTTGGAATAGGTTTTTGAACTCTCAAAAATAGCGGCTTGAACCCCTTGAAAACGAGCGCCTAATGAAGCTAGTTTCAAAGGTTTTTGGAAAACATCTAGCCCTTTAACTTCTTCATAAAAATGAATAGGGATAAGAAGGCCTTTTAGCTCCTTTAACTCAAACTCATACGGATAATGAAGCGTTTCATCTCCTATAAAAAGTACTAAATTAGGATCTTGTATGAGCCTTAAAACCTGTTCATATCTGTAAAGAAAATCGAGCCTTAAACAGTCGCCTGCTTGTAAAAACAAAATATGCGTACCTGTAGGATTTGATTTCACGATTTCAAAATCGGGCGCCGTCTGCCCTCTCGCTGATTGAAGGGTGATTTCACTCTCTTCTTCTAAAAGAATGGAGAATTTAATCCTCTTATCCTTCGCCAAGACCTCATGAAGACCGGTGATAAGGCGCCGGCTTACTTCAAAACGATCGAGAGAAGGGACCATCATCTTATCGGTTTCATAAAAAAAATCGCGGTAAAGCTGGCGCCTGAGATCTATTAAAAGCTTGCTAAAGAGAAGGATATAAGCTTTTAGCTGCCCTCTTTCATGACCTCTTTTAAACAGATTCAATAAATTGAAGACGCCTCTAATCATATTTTGTACGGTGTGATAAAAAAGGTTATGTTACGAAGAAGTCCCTGCTTCCAAAAACCTCGTTGAAAAATGATCTTGCGGCTTTTAAAAAAGGAGACCGTTGGAAGAGATAAAAAATCGAGTAGGAGCTCTTTTTGCGGCTCGCTTAAAGAACTCTGATACGTTTTAACAAAAGCTTCAGCTTGAAGATAGTTTTTAGAGTAGTCGATCTTAAAGAGTTTGTTGAGACCTTTTTGAATATACCCCAAAGACGAATAGGATTTTGCGCCGATCTGGTTTCTTGCGTGCTGGCGATAGAGGATTAAGCTCTCTTGAAGAGGAATAATATGCCCAAAAGAGCTTGCGACAAGAGCCACCCACCCATCATGCATGATTGCCTCTTTCGGCATCGCCAAACTAAGCTCGACTAAAGGACGGTTCATCAAACAGGCGCAGCCGGTCACATTATTTTGCATCAATAATTCAGGAAGCGTTGTAGCGTTAGGATTAAGGTGGGTAAATTCCCAAAAAGAGGGATGAATCCTTCTTAAGTTTTCATCCACTACGGTTAAATCATGGTGTAAAAGTAAAGGAAGCCCTGTGTCTTGCTTTGACGCTGCCGCCATTAGTTTTTTTAGCTTATCGGGATGCCATACATCATCTTGATCTGCGAAGGCGACATAGGGTTTGGAAGAGGCCTCCATGAGAGCCTTGAAATTTCCGACAGCGCCAAGATTGGTATGCGCCTTCAAAATTCTGATTCTTGAATCTTTGGAAGCGTACTCTGATAGAATGGTTAATGTATTATCTGTTGATAAATCATCACGGATCCATAAAGTAAAATCGGAATAGCTTTGATTGAGAATCGAGTCGATTTGCTCTTTTAAATACTTCTCTCCGTTATAGGTCGCAAGAAGGATATCTACACTCATTACGATCCTTTTTTTAAAGCCCGTTTGGTTTTTAGGGTATTGAAGACAGCGATCGGGTGGCGAAGTTTTAAAAAGGATCTGATAAGAGGCAAAGAAGATTTAGAAACTTTTTTATTCTTTAATCTTTCGATCATCAATGATAAAGGTTTTGCAACTTCAGTCCAGGTAAATTGTCTGGATAATGCAGAGGATTCCTGAGCCATCTGCCCTCTTAAAACCTTATCGTTTTTCAAAAGTAAAATAGCGGCTTTTGTTTTTTCAACATTTTCGTAAGGGACGACGAGGCCTGCTTTTTTCTCTCGGATTAGGGAGGCAAACGAATCGCCTTCCGTCACAATCATGGGAAGAGCCGCCCATAAGTAATCTAGAATGCGAGTCCTAAAGGCGTATCTTGTCTCTAAGTGCTCTAAATGAGTGGAGACGCCCACATCCGCCTCATTCAAGAACGCTTGCCGCTCTTCGTAAGGGGTCCAGCCATAATTAAAAAAAACTTGAGAGCCGATCAAGCCTAATTCTTCGGCCAATCTGACGGCATTAGACGCCATTTTCATGGCAGGGACATTCTCGTTGGGGTGTTTTAATCCCATGAACACAAGTTTAATCTGCGGATCGTTTGTTAATTTAACGGCCCTGATGAGCGTAAGAGGATCAAACCAATTCCAAATGCCTCCTCCCCATAACAGAACAAAATCATCCTCTTTTAATCCGAGCTTTTGACGCATGCCGGTCATTGGCTTTAAAGGCTCGTTAGACAAACCGAAGGGGACTGTCAATAAAAAATGATTGAGAGTCGGATCTTTATCGTAGAGCTTCGGCGAAACTTTTTTTAATCCTAGAAGATATCCGAGCCATAAATCTTTTTGCACATCGCTTGCGGCGATGATTCCGTCGGCTAGCGTAAAGGAAAGGCGAGTCATCTCGCTGATAGCAGCCATTCTATTCTCTCGAATGGTCATTGGATAGGACTTGAATATTTCCAAGTATTCAAGAGCCTGGGGATCGTAGGCATCGATGATTAAAGCTTTTTTATATCGTGTGACAAGGGCAGCCATTTTAAAATTAAGCTGCTGTACCATTACCACATCGGCTTTCTTTATTTCCGCTGCCATCTCAGCATGATTTTTTATCGTGAAAGGAGCTTGGATGTCTGAAGAATTGGGAACCAAGAGGGTGATTTCGTGATCTTTTGAAAGCGCTTTGGCAAGCTCATAGTAGCGAATGCCGGGCCCCGCCATCGATTTTCCCACGATATCGAGTGAAATTAGAAGCGCTTTTGCCATTATTCAATGCCAATTATATTTTAGTAAAATCCCATTCTTGTCAGCAAGATGACTGAAACGGGTGTTTTGCGTCTCTGAGTAGACGGGAAATTTTAAGGTAGGGTTATCCTTAATAATGGGCTTCACATTATGGATGACGCACTCAAGCTTAATCGAATACTCCCCTTTATTGAACAAATGCACCGGGAGGGGAAACTTTAAATGGTGTTTGCCAACGGCTGTAAACTTTTGAAGCCCTTCAAGATTATCGGCCGTATCCGATCTTGCGATGAGATGATTTCTTGCATTGTAGACTGCAAATCCAAAATGGAGATTAGGATGCGTCTTTAATACTTCATACTGAAGCTCTAAAACCGGCTCTTCATGCTGCATGAAATACTCTTTTTGCGGTCCGGAAAATCCAAAGGAATGAAAACGAATATGCTCATCCCCCATATCGCCTTCCCACAGGAGGGTATCGGTTTTAACGTTTCTTAAGTAGCTCTCAATCACTTTATCGATAGGCCCTTCTGCCGCCACACTTCCCTTTACAAGGTGAACCCCTTTATTGCAGAGTGTAATGATATTTCCGATATCGTGGCTGACAAAGAGAACGGTTCTTCCGGCCGATCCCAATTCATTCAGTTTCTTAAGGCACTTCTCCTGGAAGGGAGCGTCGCCTACCGCTAAAACCTCGTCGATGATCAGAATATCGGGATCCAGATGCGCCGCGATCGAAAATCCAAGCCGTGTGTACATGCCGCTTGAGTATCTTTTCACAGGAGTATCTAAAAATTTTTCCACTTCGGCAAAGTCAACAATGGCATCAAACTTTTGCCTAATCTCTTTTGAAGTCATTCCGAGGATCGCGCCGTTTAAGAAAATATTTTCACGCCCTGTAAGCTCAGGGTGAAATCCGGTCCCAACCTCTAATAAGCTTGAAATTCTGCCCCTAATTTTAATTCTCCCTTTTGTAGGCTCTGTGATGCGGGAGAGTACTTTTAAAAGAGTCGATTTACCGGCTCCATTTTTTCCTACAATCCCTACACGATCCCCTTCATTTATCTTGAAAGAGCAATTTTGAAGGGCCCAAAATTCTTCACACGTCGCTCGGGGAGGCCTTTTTCGAAGAGGAGTCATAAGGCCTCTTGCCTTCTTGGCAAGGGTCTCAACTAAGGTGTTATTCCCATGGGCCGGATTGTGGTGAATGATGTATTTCTTCGAGACGTTTTCGATATCAATCACTTCTTTCATATAATATCTCCAAACCGTCTTTCCATCGTTCTAAACACTTTAAATCCGATGAACAAAAGGGCGAAGGTGATAGTGACAGATAATCCTAAAGCCATCGGCAGATAGGGTTGATAGATACCAAAGATCGACCATCTAAAACCTTCAATAATTCCCGCCATAGGATTTAAAAAATAAAGCCACTGCCACTTTTCCGGGATCATAAAGCTTCCGTAGCCAACGGGAGAGAGATAAAGTCCGAATTGAACAAAGAACGGAATGACGTAGCGAATATCTCTAAATTGAACCGTCAATGCTGAGAGTAAAAGAGAGCAGCCTAAGCAGAGAAGCATCGCCAGCAAAATAAAAAAAGGCAGAATAAAAAAGTGCCAAAACAGGATGTTGCCGATCCAAAAGACCATACCGAATAACAAGATGAGAGTGATCAGAAAGTCGACAAATTGTACTAAAATAAGGCTGGCAGGAATGACTACTCTCGGAAAATAGATCCTTGAGAGAAGGCTTGGGTTATTGAGTAAACAAGGGGTTGCCTCTTGGATAGTGTTTGCAAAAAGCATCCAGGGAACCATTCCAGCTAAAGCAAATAGAGGATAGGGCACCCCTTCAGAGGGAAAATTGGCAAGCTTTCCAAAAATCAAGGTAAAAAGCGCCATGGTGATCAACGGACGGATAAGAGCCCAAGCTACTCCGAAAAAAGCTTGCTTGTAGCGCACAATAATATCTCGCCAGGCAAAAAAATAGAAAAGTTCTCGGTAACGAATCAGGTCTTTAAAATACTCGTTCTGTGTGCGATTCGCTTCAATAACCAGCGTCTCTTTCTTTTCCATCTGTTAAACTATAGAGGGTTTACTTCTTAAATTAAATGGGGCAACGCCGAATAAAGCATACACGATTCCCGATGTAAGCGATATTAAAAATGGGTTTGTGAAGCCTGAAAATAGCCATAAACTAAACATTAGAAAAAGACTGAGCTCTTTCATCCCGACAGGCGGTGTCAAAATATTTTTATAAATCAACAGGAGGGGGGAGAAGAGGATAACAAGCCCAAAGAGTCCGAATTGCATCAAAAAGGCGGCCCATTGCACCTCATAGGAGTGCTTAACAGCATAATCTCGGATCGAATCTTCGGTATATCCCCCCCAGGCTTTTTCCAAAAAAAAGGATTCTCCATAAACCCCCTCCACAGGCTCTCCATCTGAATATAGCGAGTATTATCCGATTTCCCAACCGCCTCGCTAAAAAATCTTCTTTCAATCACGGTGTAGATTTTTTCAGGCCCCACCGCAAAACCCCCTAAGATTACAATGAATGCAAAACGGGATAAAGCGAGCGCCAATCGCTTACGATCCAAGGTTATCCAGTAAGCCGCATGGGCAATCAATCCTGACAAAATGAGAAAGCGGGAAAAACTTAAAAAAATCGCAATCCAGCTGATCGGTATAAAAAACCTCATAAACCATTTTGAGAGGGGAATATTGAGTTTTTCATGCATCAATGCAAAATAAAGAATGAAGGGGGTCAATATATCTACCGAAGTTTGAACCCGTCCGATCCCCCCATAGATCGCCATCGACATGAAACGGATGCCCAGCTTTTCCATAACCTTTAGAAGGTTAATGACATGCAGCATGTTCAAAACGACCAGACTTAATTTTATCACCGAAAAGGAAAAGCTTGCAAAAATGATGAATCTAAAAAAGGTATTCACCCCCAAAAGACGCCGATCTATCAAGTAGAGGGTAATTAAGGGGACAAATAATGTGATGATAAACAACTTTAACTGATCGATGGCAGAAGAGGGGCTTGCTAAGCCTACAGCTAAAGCTCCAAACAAGAAAAGAAACGCGCTAAACGTAAAAATAATGAGATATTGAATGCCCCTGGAGAGGCCAGGATTAAAAATTAAGTGCATAGCAAATGCAAAAAGTGTGCCTAAAAAGGCTAAACTTTTAATCGAAAAAAGGCCGTGCGAGCCATCGGAGGGGACCATGATGCCGGCCATCAATAAGAAGAAATAAGCGCCTAAAAGAAAGTAAGATCCATCTATTTTCATAGGAAGAAAAATTTCACCCCAATCCATTTCAGAAAAGAATACGTGATCTTTATCGGATCTTGGATCTTCCAGTGCAATAGAAGCTCGTTTTTAGCCGACATGAGCTTTAAATTTCGACTGACCTGCGCCCTTTTTTTCCAGCCTCTTCCATGATAGGCAACTAATGCGGGGATGTATTTTAAAATCCACCCTTTCTCTTTCAAACGAAGGGATAAATCGATGTCCTCTTTGTAGCAGAAAAACTTCTCGTCAAAGACCTCATCATCCCTTATCAATACACTTTCAAAAGCCTCTTTTTTTCCAAAGAACAGAGCTCCGCAGATGGCAGGGATCTCTTCCTCCTCGTTGTATCGATCAGAGGGCTCATTTTGGCCCCTATCGTACCAGTTACCGTACCATTTGCCAAAAATGCCGGTCGAATCGATCAGATGAGTCGGCTTATCTTTTGCGAAATCGTAACCGATCATTTTTCCGGTAATAGCCCCAACGGAAGGATTTTGCTCTAAAACTTGGGCCCCTTTTTCTAAAAAATCGGGCGTCAGGATGACATCGGGATTTAAAAAAAGAACATATTCAATCTCTTTTTCAAGAGAGATAAAACCAAGGTTATTGGCCGCTGAAAAGCCGACATTGGGAAGGAGGGCAATTTCAATCACCCCGTGACGATTCCATTTTTTGATAGGATCTACATTTTTAGAGCCGCTATCGATTAAATAAATTTTTGATGGGGGAAGAGTCTGGCTTTCTAAAGAGGCGAGGACCGGGTCGATCGTTTTTTCGGAGTTGTGGGTGACAATAATCACCCCAACTTTCATCTTTTTTGGTAATTCGCTTCGATCCATTGACGGTATTCGCCCGACTCCACATGTTTGACCCATTCAGGGTTGTTTATATACCACTCGACGGTCTCTTGAAGTCTCGTTTCTAAAGAGGGAGAGGGTCTCCAGCCGATTTCTCTCTCGATTTTCTTGCAATCGATTGCATATCTAAAGTCGTGGCCCGGACGGTCTTTAACATAAGTAATCAGCGATTCAAGCTCTTTCACCGGAATGTTTTTTAATTTCGAGATGATTTTGATAATTTCATGGATCAAGTCAATATTGCGTCTTTCTTGCTCTCCGCCAATATTGTAGGTTTCCCCTTTTTTACCTTTTTCAAGCAGCATCCAAAGTGCTTCGGCATGATCATCGACATAAAGCCAATCACGCACATTCTTCCCTTCCCCGTAGACAGGTAGCGATTTACGTTTTAAGCAGTTGAGGATCATGAGAGGAATCAATTTTTCCGGAAATTGATAAGGGCCATAGTTGTTGCTGCAATTAGAAATGCAGGTCGAAAGATGATAGGTTTTGGCATAGGCTCTCACCAAGTGATCCGAGGAGGCCTTCGACGCTGAATAAGGAGAGTTCGGACTGTAGGGAGTCTCTTCTGTAAAAAAGCCTTCATCCCCTAAGCAGCCGTACACTTCGTCGGTCGACACATGGTGAAAGTGAATTTTAGGATTTCTTTTTACCACTTCAAGCAAATGAAAAGTTCCCATCACGTTCGTTTCGATAAAAGCTTGCGGCCCCAGAATGCTTCGGTCCACATGGCTTTCTGCTGCAAAATGGATGATCGTATCAATGTCGAAGTCCTGGCAAATCTTTTCGACCTTCTTTTCATCCCGAATATCGCCCTGCTCAAAATGATAGCGAACATCCTCTTGAATAGAGGCTAAATTTTCTAAATTTCCGGCATAGGTCAAAAGATCGTAGTTGACGACCTTCCCTTTAAAATGAGGTACTTCCTTCAACAGATAGCGAATGAAAGATGAGCCGATAAAGCCAGCTCCGCCTGTGACTAAAATATTATGAACTCTTCTTATCATGCGCCGTGTTCCTTCAATGCAATGTCTGTCAAATATTTTCCATAAGGGCTTTTCCCAAGTTTTTTACCGAGCTCTTTAAGCTGCTCGCGGTCGATATAGCCCATTCTAAAGGCGACCTCTTCTAGAGCCGCAATGAAATGGCCTTGCCTCTCCTCTATGACCTGCACGAACTGGCCGGCTTGCATCAAGCTTTCATAGGTTCCGGCATCCAGCCACGCAAAACCTCTGCCCATAATGTTGACTTCGGCGTCGCCCTTTTCCATGTAAAGCCGATTTACATCGGTAATTTCAAGCTCGCCCCTGTGGGATGGCTTAATTTTTTCGGCGTACTCAACCACTTTGTTGTCATAGAAATAAAGGCCCGTGATCGCGATGTTGGATTTGGGATGTTTAGGTTTTTCTTCGATCGACAGAAGCTTTCCATTGGTATCCACTTCAGCCACCCCATATCTTTCCGGATCTTTCACTTCATAGCCAAATAATGTGCAGCCTCGTTTCTTCTGAGCTGCTTTTAAAAGTAAAGGTTGCAGATGGTTTCCATAAAAAATATTGTCGCCCAGTACTAAGGCAACCGTGCTTTTGCCAATAAATTCCCGGCCGATAATAAAGGCTTCCGCTAAACCGTTTGGTTTGGGCTGAACCGCATATTGGAAGGAAACTCCCAGGGAAGAGCCATCTCCTAAAGCTTTTTTGAACTGAGCTTGGTCCTCCGGTGTTGTGATAATTAAAATTTCTTTAATACCCGCCAGCATCAAAAGTGAAATGGGGTAGTAAATCATCGGTTTATTGTAGACCGGAATCAGCTGTTTAGAGAGTCCGATGGTCATGGGGTGAAGGCGCGTTCCGGCTCCGCCGGCGAGTACAATCCCTTTCATAATGGAAATCCTTTAACGAATGGTGATATGATAGTAGTCCTTAAAGGAATAAGTCAATGCCTCAAGTACACGTCTCGGAAACAACCCCTCTTAATCCCCGTCAGCTTGACGAAGAACAAGGATTAATCCAACAGCAAGTATCCATAATGCCCTTTCATATGAACGAGATCGCTCCCTTGGTAAGGGGAAGAATCTCTCCTTGCCATTTCATTCTGATTGTGGGGGGAATTATAATCATTTTAACGGGAGTTATTTTACTCGCGAAGTATGTCAAGCATTGAAGCTTGCAGCTCTTCTAAAAGATTTTTATCCATTTCATTATAAAGCTCTTTTAAATAGGGATCTTTAAGATCAAAGAGATCTGGATGATACTCAAAATGAACTGCACTTAAAAGTGCCCTTCCTTTTTTAACGGGGCATTTGATGATGGCTTTTTCTCCGGTAGAATAAGTGGCAATTGTTTCAGCCTTTCCCCCGACAAAAATTCCACCGCCATTGGCAAATACGGGGATCTGTTTTCTCCAATTGATTTTGTCGATCCGAGCGCCCGATAAAGAGCGATAATCATAGGGCGCTAAATGAGGGCCTGCCACCATTCCATCAAAAAACTTTAAATCTCTTTCTCCCGTAACTTCCATATCGGTTCCGACCGCAAACTCGACCCTGGAACCCCCAAAATAGCTGCCGGCGCAAATGCCTAAATAGGATCCCCCTTCCTCCACAAATTTTCGAATTTGCTTCGCGCCCTCTCCTTTAAGCGATCGGACATAAGGCAAGTCGCGGCCGCCCGGCATCACAAAACAGCCGCCCTCAAAACGACCTTGAATCACATCCTGAGGGGTCATTAAATAAAGATCATACCCCCTCAAAAAATACTTGAGATGCTTCAAGCTTTCTTGAGAGACTCCAGGGCCATTATATATAGAAATTTTCATCTACTACTCTACAAAATAGCCTCTATGATAGGCTAGCTGCTTTAAAATGGAAAACTTTAACATGAGAATCACTCTTTTCTTTTTACTGCTTATAGCCTCACTCGCTGCTAAAGAAACAGAGCGGCTTATCATCCGCCGCGAGCCTCCGCTCTTTACGCTCGCGCTTCAAAAAAACCCTTTTAAACCAAATGACAGGCTGACTCTCTACCAGCAAACGATCGAAAACCGCGTCGCCCCCCTCTTCGTCCTCCGGGTTAACGAAAAGGGAGTGCCCATGGCAGAAATTTCTGACGGAAGATCCCTTCCCCTTGTAGAGATATGCTTAAGCGATGAATATTTCCTTCCGGCAGAGCCTGTCGAATACATCTTAATTGCAGACGACCAGCTGCACGCAGCCCACGCTAGATTCATCCCAAAACCTATCGAAACCTGCCTTCCCACCGGACAAAAAATCTGGCTCGAGCTCGAAACGCGTGATAACCGCACCTTCAAGCTCTACGGCACAGGCTTTCTTCCCCGCGAACAGCTCACCCTCACCACCTACAGCAACAACGAAAAATCTACCGACTACATCCTCACCAATCAAAAAGGGACCTTCATCTGCTATGTCAAACCAGCCCTCCTCAACACCTCCTCAGGCACCGCCAAAACCCTCATCACCACCGCCAACCTCGAAACCCTCACCTTAGCCTATACGTGGGGCCAAAATTAAATATTATGGATAGTGATTTGCAAGTACTTGATACAAAAAAATACTCTCGGGGCTATAAAATAAAATTCAAAATGAAAATAGATAAGATGCTTTTTAGAAATGACATCTTATCGTTAAGATTATTGAACTTGCTTTTGAAAAATTAAGTCTGTGTCTTTTTCTTTTTTTTCAGAAAACTCATCAACTAATTTATATTGAATAGAAGTCATTTGCATGACTGAGGATTCGGCACTAAGCTCTTTATTATCAAATATGCTTAGCACTTTCACTAAAGGCTTACTGCCCTGAACCACTGGTTCCTCCTCCATCGCAATTAATTTAATTTGAAAATTAGGATTTTCAGGTTCTACAACAATCTGTAACATCCCATCACGCTTTCTCTTTTCAGCGATCATCTTTAGCCTCAAACCTGAAGTATCGATCTGTGTAAACCCTTCCTGTAAATCTTGACCTTGTGCTTTTAAGATTTCCTCATCTTTTAATCCTTTTGTTTTAGAGATAAAATCATCCCAAAGTCGAAGATCTTCTTTGTTTGGTCGTCCTGATTTGTAAGGGTAAACAAGGTTAAACATTAACGTCCATCCAGACCCATAATCATTCAAACCAACCCAAGCAATGGTAACCGGTTGACCCTGAATTTCCGTTTTCACAGCTCTTACAGGATATTCGCCCCATTTTGTTAAAATAGATGAAAACGCTTTAGGATTTTGAGCTTCCATAGTTTTTAAGGATTCTTCATCACTGAACTTTTCTGGGCCAATTTGAGCCACATTTGAACTCAATTTAAATCTTAAAAAGGAACGATTTAAGCTTTCTGGATTTTTAAAATATTGATCCAGAGCATCTTTTGGTCCCCAATAAACCCAATCATTTAAATTGAGTTCCCCGCTTGGCGAACTTGCTACAAAATCTTCCGGTATAGCTGGATCAATCTTTAACGGCTGTATAGATGCTGGCATAAGATCCATAATCCTTAACTTTTTTTCTTCGGGTGCATTTGCAGTAATAGAATTTATTAAGCAAGAGCATAGGATGAATAGTGTTAAAAATCGTGACATTGTTAGTCCTTTTGGCTAAAAACGTCACAGAGTTTGAACTTTTTTCTATAGATATTCAATTAAATATTTTTCTCATGTAAACCTGCTTTACATCACTTTCCTGCTGGATCAGGATATTGGGGTTCGGAGTTTTCGATTTGGGGGAAGGTGGTGTTGGCGGCTTGTTGGAGCTGAAACCAGTAGCCGCGGTCGAGAAAGCCCCAGGAGCCATTGAAGAAGAGGTAGAGCCAGAAAAGGCCGAAGAGGGGCCAGAAAATATAGTTGTAGATGAGCCAGGAGGGGACAGGTGCGTGGGCGGAGGCAATACCGGGATCGCCGTAGTGTTCGACATCATCTTCGTGAGACATTTTCGTCATCCTTTAGCATTTGATATTTGGGCTCTTCATCAAAGTCATGCCGGCCGGTGAGGACAAAGTAGAGAAAGAGGATGAGAGCAGAGCCTGAGAAGAAAAAGATCAATGCGTAGTTCAACCAAAGCCCTTGAGAGCCAAAGAGATCGGGAATCACAGTTTCTTCTCTCCCTCGATGATCTTTTTCACTTGAAGCGGATCCTGCCCGAGCCACCATGCTTGTGTAGGGGGTGTTATGCGCGTTCCTTTCGTCATGAGATATTGGAAAATGGCCTCAAATCGCCAGTTAGGAACGCCGACAGGGCTTTTGGCTGTTCCACGTGGATCAAAGTCGAAAAAGTGGCGGAAAGAGGGCATAATCGAGCCTACGCTCTGCGTTTTAGGGGCCCAGAAATGGGCTTTATGCCAGTCTCTTGAAGGTCTTTTTACTCCTGTACGGGAAAGATCGGGACCATTTCTTTTGGTTCCCGGGAAGGTTATTTTTTGGTAGATATATTCATTCGCAGATGAGGGGGGAGCAGGGTAGGTATCAGATCCATTGAGAGTAAGATCTTGAACAAGCGTTCTCGTTTGATCCGTGTGGCAATACCAGCAGCCTTCGATAGCGTAAATATGCTCGCCTAAATCAATCAGCTCTTTTCGGGAGAGAAAACCAAGCGGTTTTTGTTTCAGTTGCTCTAACGATTTTACCGGCTCTCCATTCGGATCATAGCGATAACCAATCTCTCGACCGTATTGATAGGGGGATATTCTGTACTCTTGAGGATTAATGATATAGATCACGCCCGGTTCCTTGTGAAAAGGCTCTTTGGGATCTAGTACAGTAAAATTCTGATCGACCCAGTTCTCTAAAATCGTATCGCTTGCTCCCGGAGAAAAGGCCTCGTTGAGTTTGGGATCGTATAGTTCTAAGGTTTTGAAATCGACTTTCCCTAATTCCGTTACAGGCCTTAATAGTAAAAGGCGAGAGGTCAATTTGAGCTCTTGATCGTCTTGTTTGGTGATATATTTTTCGAGGTCGGGAGTAGCCGGTTTAATCTTTAAAGCAGGACTTTCTTTAAACGCGAGCAAGGAAAACCCGTCGACTAAGTGGTTCACATAAGTCACAGTTTGTCCGCCCGAGGTGTCCTGGCTTAAATAGACATGCGGATCGGAAATTTCATACATCTGCACCTGATAAGCACTTGTGGGCGAGGTCCAGCTTTTATCGATAGAGCTTGGCGCAATCAAGACGATGACAACAGAAAAGGAAAAGAGAAAGATGATTCCAAGAACGGTTAAGAGGGAAGAGAGTTCGATTTTATCTTGGAATTTCATGCTTCCACCTCTTTACGAGCAGGGAGCATGACTGTGTTAAAAACATTTACTGCAAAAATTATATTGGCAGCTAAGATAATCAAGCCTCCAAGTCCTCTTAAGAGCCACCAGGGCTGCATAGCAGCTACCGTGTTTAAGAAGGGAAACTCGGTTAAATTGTTATGGAATTGAGCATAGGTGCTTCCATTAGCCCATTCAGCCCACATCATGCCTTGTAAAAATCCACCCATCCAGAGTGAAAAGATAAAAGGAAAGCTCCCAAATAAACTTAAAGAAAAATGCCAGCTTGCTAGGCGCTCGGACCAAAGCGGCTTTCCGGTGAGTTGCGGTAAAGCCTGATAGATGCCTGCGATAGCAAAGAATGTAAATGTGGCGAAAAGGGAAATATGCGAGTGGCCGATTACCCAATCGGTTTTAGAGGTAATCTCATTGATGTTGCGAAGCGCCATCAAGGGTCCCTGAACACAGGTAATCAGGTAAAAGATGACTCCCATCATTAAAAAGCGAAGCGCAGGCGATCGGTTATACTGCTCCCATGAAGCTGTGAGAGTAGAAAATAGATTAGCAACAACAGTCCAAACCGGAATAAACAACCACAGCGAAAAAACGATCGCGGTAGTTTGAAGCCATTGAGACATAGGACCGTGGATAATATGGTGTGCTCCGATCCATGAATAGACAAAAGCGATCGTCCAAAAACCTATCATCGAGAGCTTATGGCTATAAATGGGGATGCCGGAGAGTTTGGGGAGAGCATAATAGGCGGTTGCCAAACCCATCGGGGTAAAAATAAGTCCCACTAAATTATGGACATAGAAGAAATTGACGTTCACTCTCGAAATGCCTTCCGAAACATACAGAACGGCGTATGAACCTACTATCCAGGTAAAAGTGGTCCAAATCAAGGTCCCCATTACATACCAGAGTGAGACATACATCTTTTCAAAACGTCTGTAAGCGATTGTAAGAAAGAGGTTTATAGCCACCAGCACAAACGCTAAAGTAAAAATAAATTTAGCCGGAAACCAGCCGACCCACAAAGGCAGTTCCGCATACTCCCAGCCGAAATTCGTTCCAAAAGGAAATGAATAAATCCCGATAATTAAGGATGGCCACCATAAGGCGATAGCAGCATAGGCGAGAGTACTGCTATAAAGAGGCCTTCCACAAAGTCTTGGAACAAAATAGAAAAAAAGACCGATATCCACCGAAAGGAGCCATAGCATAGTGACATGACTGACATGCACCGGACGGATACGGCCAAAGTGAATATATTCGCCGGCAAAATAGTCAGGAAAAGTAAATCCATTCCAAGCTACAAAATTGCCAAAAGTCATGCCCAGAACCATGAAGATGATGGCAGGATAAATCAACCATTTGGCGGGCGTATCGTTATAAACTGTTAAGGGTTTTGTCCCTTCAGTCGCTGTCACTGTCATTCTTGTTTGCCTGAATTTAGCGCATCTATCGTTTCTTTTTCTTTCAAACTCTCTCTTTTACTCTCTTCAAAGGTGAGTTGTACATTCTTTTCTAATTTTTTTAAGTTCTGAATTCTCAACTCAAGTTCTCGAACGGTTTTATCGCGCTCAGGAGAGGCAATTTTCCCTTTTTCCACCTCTAGTTGAACTTGATAAGTTTGTACTTCTTTTGCGATAGCGCTTAAGATGTTTTTCACTTTATCGGTATTCAAACTTGGAGGTTTAAAAAACAGCCTTCCCTCTTTCAAAGTGACCTTATTTAAGTTGCTGTTAATGAGTTCTAAATAGGCCTCAAGAATAGGTTTTGGATTTTGCAATAATAAAATCTGCAACCCTGTTCCGAGGTAAGACTCCCTTTCTGTTTTTAAACTCTTTTTTAGCTCCAGATAAAGGTCTGTAATCTCCGTTTGTTGCTGCACTTCTTTTTTAAGTTTGAGTAAGTTTTGATATTCATCGATTGCCTTTTTAGGATCTATGCTTTCAAAATTTTTCTGCTTTTCTTGCGACTCTTGAAGAGATTTTTGTAATTTTTCCAGTTTTTCAGCTTGCCCTTGACGAGCAGCTTCTACGATCATATCGGCTTTATCAAAATTGCTGTAAAGAGTTGTAAATAAAGCGTTTCTTAAGTTAGCAGCGTCGGTCAAAGTTCGGATAAAAATAACTAGTTGAAGTCTTTGGAGAGAATTTGTCATATCTCCCCACGGAACCATCGAGGTCCCTGCCACGCCATACTTTATCGAACGAAGAAGCCGAATGTCGTCTCTTGAATTGACCCAGTTCAAGTTCGTAAGCATACGGGGTTTAGCGTCATACATCGCCTCCGATCTTGAACCTGCGCCATCTCCTTCATAGCCGTGGCAAACGGCGCAATGCTCAAAAAATAGGGCTTTACCTGCAGCTATATTTTCAGGCGTATAGTACTCCCGCTTAATGAAGTAGTGATAAGGATCGGGATCTCCTTTTTCGGTTTTTACCCTTTCGAATATTTGATCGACTTCATCTGTTTGAGATGGCTTTATGGCTGCAACCCCTCCGCGATATTTAGGGAAGAGCGAGCTTAAATCGGGATTTTTTTTAAGTTCATTGCCTTCTCTTTTTAAGTCTTGAAGGACATCTTCAGGAGTGTATTTCCATTTCGGGACTTGAGTGTCTGATTTAATCGACTCGCCGCCTGGAAGAGAGGAGTAGAGCCAGTTTGTGAGGGCCTCGATCTCTTCTCTTGTAAGAACCGGTTTTCCGTCGAAAGTCGGCTTATCCGCCGCCGCCTCGCCCCATGGAGGCATGGGGGTTCCATCCACCCCGTGCATCAGGGAGTAGATGACACGATCTTCCGTCAAATTACGCATAAAATCGGCTTTGCGCAGATTTTTAGGAATAGGATAGATCCACTCCGCTACAGGTCCGTTGCCAAGCTCATATTCACCATGGCACTGGGCGCACAGCAGTTGATAGGCCATATCAGGTCTAAAGCCTTGAACATCCCATCTTTTTCGAAGTTCATCGCGGTTCTTTTTGCCGAGCACATCTAGCATGTAAGTTAAGGCATAAAATTTAGTCTCATCAAACGGCATAACCGGCATGATCGAGCGAGGGATATGCGAAGTGGGGGCCTTAAAATGCTCCATCAACCATTCATCGGACCTGTATACTCCCGACCAGTTGGGCCTGGGCCCGATTAATCGGCCAAGCCCATACTCCTGAATATAAACCATGAGAACTTTGTGAAGACGCGCCTTGTATTGCTCTAACGCCTCGCCGCTCAAATCGCTATTTTTAGCTCGTTCAGCAAATTTAAAATTAGAATAGAAGGCCTCGATTAATCCCGGGTTTTCCTTTTCAATTCTTTCAAGTAAGCTTCCTTCTCTAACTTTCGTAATCCTTTTATCAATTTCATCCCCTTGCTTATCTATAACTTGGGCAATTCTTGAACCTAAAAGATCTTCAGGGAAAATCGATCTAAACCAGTCTTTCTCAGCGAGCAGTTGGTCGAAGGAGACTTTCTCCTTTTCAACCGTAAAGCCGATATCCGAAGTATACCCTTGAAGGCGGTGGCAGTTCGCACAGCCCTCCTCAGCAAATACTGTCATGCTGTAATCAAGATCATGAATTTGCGAAGGAGCGATTGGTTTTTCCCAAGGATTTTTCTCGCCGCTCTCCCACTTTGCTATTTTGCTTTTATAGTTTTGTCCTGAAAGAGCTTTATTTTCTCCTTTTTGAGCGAGCAAAAAGGTTACAAGCGCTTCAATCTCTTCATGGTCCATTTTCGTGTTAGGCATGGTCGAGCTTTTAAGATCGGCCTGCGGCCATACGATCGATTCTTTCACGAACCAAGGATAGCTATTTCCCTCTTTAGTCAATTCAGGACCCACCCCGCCTCTTGAAATACCGGAGATGCGATGGCAGGCATAGCAAGCCTGACTGATAAAGAGCTCTCGCCCCCTTTGATACTCATTCGTAAGTCGGTCAATATCGCTCGTAAGAAGCGTTAAATCGGCCTGATCTTTGACGGCTAAGGGCAACGACTGCCGTAAATCTTGAAGATGTTGATCTATCCCTTTTTGCAAAGATATTTGGCTTGCTTTTTGAAATAAGCTCCCCGACGGGGCGCGCTTAAGATTCTCGTTGATAAAGCTATCGAGCGTCTTATCGGTCACATTGGATGCATCTATTGGCCCAACCAAACCTTCAATCTGTTTTTGAACCTCAGCCAACGCCTCTTGCGGGTGATTTTTGAGAAAGGTAACTTGCGCCTGAATCTGATCCAGCTCGGCGGAGGGTCTCGAAAAATCTTTTAGTTTCTCGTTATAGAGAGAAAGCGTTTTATCATAGCCTTTAGAAACTAAACTGTTCTTTAACTCAATGAGGCTTAATAAAGCTTTTTTATCTAAATTATACCCTTTCTCAACCATCTCGAGCTCTTTTTCACGAACTCTAATCACATCCTGGGTAGAACTTCCGGCATATTCTAACTTGTCTTGACTGGTGAGGTGGCATTGAACGCATTTTGCCTGGATAAGAGCCCCTACATACAGCGGATTGACTTGGAATAATAAATCGTGACCGGGCTTATCATTAAATACACTTGCAAACTCCGGGTCATTTTTTCCATCTTTTTCAAGAAACTGGGGCACAAAACCACGGTATTCTGTCTCGTACTCCCCGTCAAACACGGGGCCGTGAGCCCTTTCGGTCTCAACGCTTCTTCCATTTCCGTTATGGCATGAGACGCAGCCATATTCTTCGATAGGGTGATACTGGAAGGGAACGGTCTCTCTTCCCATCAATGGATGCGCTTGAAGCACTTTGGTTACATCATAGGTTTTACCGTCCACAAAAACGGTTTTCAAGCTCTCCAATCTATCTGCTGCTGAATCATCACCCGATTCACGCAAACGTTTGACCTCTTCATCCAATCTAGTCCAAATATAGTCTTCATTAGGAATTTGAACAGGCTCGCCTTCTGCATCTAAGACCATCTTTCCATTGATGTCCCGAGCGATTTTCGTGGGAGAGAAATGGGGCAGCTGCAAAGCGACGTGGCACGTGATACAACGATCCACGCTGGCAGGCCCCTTATCCTCTCTTTCCATAACGAGCTGCTTAATACCGGTTTTGAAAGTAGGTGGAGCTTCTCCCGTATAGGTGGATCTGAATTTCTCTAAGGCAATATAGGCATCTTGATAGTTTTTATACTCAGGAAATATCTCATCATAAAAAAACTTTAAGAACAAAGCCGTTCCGATGAAACCAAGGAAAATGAGGGCATATTGATATTTATTTCCTCTCATCATTAATGCCTTGCGTAGTTCTCCGTCCAGGGGAAGACCCATCCCCAGTTAGCACCCCTAAAATACGTTCCTATGATAATCAAGATCGCTTGCCAGGTCATGAAGAGCGTCCACAAAAAGATCGCTAAATATCGGCTTTTATGAAACCAGACTCCTACCCCTTTGGGATTTCGATCTAGATAGGGGATAGCCATCAATCCCAAAACAATAAGCATCGGAATACCCACCCCGCCCCAGAATGCATCGTAGGCAACCATTTCTTGCAGTCCCAAAAAGTACCAGGGAGCTTTTGAGGGGTTCGGAGGCTTGCTTGGATTCGCAGGCTCCTCTAGAGGGGCATTAATAAAGGATAAAAGCAGTACAAGCACCAGCGTGAACATGAAAGCCACCAGTTCGGCTCGCAGTAAATGAGGCCACGTGAAGACAAAGTTGTAGGGTCCCTTATCAACGGTGGGACAGGTGCCTCTTACGAGCTCCATGAGGCCATAGGTTCTTCTCACGCCTGGCGCAAAACTCTCCTTGGTATCGGATCGTTGGATGACACGGTAAGGATCAGGCCTATAATTGTCCGGAGGACGTGATAAGCCTCCATCTTTTCGTATCCTCCAAAAATGAACGCCGATAAGCGTTGCAGTAATCAACGGTAAAAATGCGACGTGAAGGACATAAAAACGGATCAAAGCGTCTTGTCCAACCTGTGTCGAGGCAAGAAGCATGACTCTATTAATATTGTATTCAAAACCCGGCAGATTAGGGACATAACCTGCAATGTTCGCGCCCACCGTGATGGCCCAAAAGGCTAGCTGATCCCAAGGCAAAAGATAACCGGTAAATGATAATACGAGCGTTAGAACCATTAACATGACGCCAATAACCCAGTTAAATCTTCGCTCGCCTTTATAGCCTGCGGTGTAAAACACCCTGGACATATGCAGCATCACAAATAAGACCATCATGTGGGCCGCCCATCTATGCATATTCCGATAAAGCATCGCAAAGGGCGTTGTGTCCTGCCAATCCTTCATGATATCGTAGGCGCGGTCTTCAGCAGGGATGTAGTAGAACATGAGAACTACTCCCGTAAAGCTCAAAATAATAAATAAGCTCGTCGAGATAGTTCCAAGTCCTAGCGTGTAAAAGGGATCTAAGGAATGGCGGTGGCATTTTACAGGATGAAAGTGGAGAAAAAAGTTTTTGAAAACTATTTCAGAGCGGTCGACATCGTTATTCGGATAGCCGTGCCTGAAAATCGATTTCCAAAACATCCATGGGAGATTAACGAGGTACTCTCCCCACGTCTCTCTTTTTTTTCCGCTAAATACGTCCATTGCTTATCCTACTGGCGAAAACCATGATTCTTCCGGGTGTAAGGGTTTTGATTTATCGACCATTAGCTCACCTGATGCCCCCTTAAATACTGTAAAGAAGTCAAGCGGCAAGGGAGCCGGGCCTCCGGTATTAAGGCCGTTTCTGTCATAGGTAGATCCGTGGCAAGGACAGGCATATCCCGTATCCACAGCATTGACGGTACATCCTAAATGGGTGCATACCGCAGTTTGCACACGCACTTGGCCGGCGCTCGTCTCAACAAACACTTTTTGTTTCGGATTATATATTTTTCCATCTCTCGATAGAACCTCTTCGGGCCTTCCTATACTAAATACACTCGGAGGCACTTTCATGGCGTTGGGATACAAAAATCCCAGAAGGGAGGCGCCGGTACATTGGGTGACACCTATTAAACAGGCTCCCACACCCAGCATAGCAAGAAATGATCTACGAGTAATTAAAGGGTCTTGTTCGTTCGCGTCGTTATTTATCGAGTTGCGGTATTTCGGCATCTATTGCTCATCTTCTCTAAACATTTGATATTTCGCCTCTTCGATATTATCGAATTGTCCTTTCCTCAGAAAATAGATGAATAAAACAAGGCCTACCAGCGCCATAGCTACACTTGAAGCTAAATATGCGATCATCCTACCCACCTAATCGTGTAGTTCATGGCATCCATCGTGACCGCTTGAGTAGGGCACTTTTGGGCGCAAAAACCACATCTAATACATAAATCTTCATCTTTTAACATTGCCGTTCCCATCTGTGCAAGCTCTTCGTCACTTAATAACGAAGAATCAACACCATAGAAATTATCGACAGCCGATCTAAGCCTTCCGTCTCCTGCATCTAAAGCAAGCTTGCTAATCGGAACTTGCTTCAGACAGTTAGTCGGGCAGACGTCAACGCAGCCATTGCATTTAATGCAAAGCGTTCCGTCAAACACAGGATTTACATGGCATTGTAAGCAACGGTTGGCTTGCTCGGAGGCCTCTTCATAGGTGTAGTTATTCTCTACCATCCTATGATTATGGATTCTCTCTTCCGGAGAGAGCATGGAGGGAAGAGCATACTTCGTTTTGATGTACTCCATATTTCGCATAGGAGTAAGCTCCGTCCATTCGGTCGCAACTTCTTGATAGGGATTTGTTCCACGTAGATCAATATCGATCGCACGCGCCGAATCTTGACCGTGGCGAATGGCCGTGATGAAAAGAGCCGCTCCAAAGGCTGCGTCTCCACCGGCATAAACCCCTTTGACTGAAGTTCTTCCGGTGCCGCGCTCAGTTTTAATAATGCCCCGATCCATGAGGAGCTCGCTCTTTTTATCCCACCCGTCAAATAAGCTCATGTCGATCGCCTGTCCTATCGCAAGAGCTAACGTATCACAAGGGATCACATATTCCGAATCGGGAATAAATTTAGGCTGAAAGCGGCCGGAGGCATCAAAAAGAGATTCGATCTTTTGTACTTTAAGCCCGACAATTTCTCCCTTTTCATTTCGCATGACCTCTTTCGGACCTACTCGATTGATGATTTTAATTCCCTCTTCAAGGCCATCCTCAATCTCAAACTCGTCCGCTGTCTGCTCATCCCGCGATTCTAGACAAGTCATTGTAACTGAAGAAGCTCCGTTTCTAACGGAAGTTCTTGCGACGTCAAAGGCTACGTTTCCGCCGCCCACTACCACAATATTTTTTCCGATTTTCCACTCTTTTCCGGCGCAAATCACCCTTAAATACTCAATTCCGCGAATCACGTCCGGTTTATCGGCTCCAGGAATGGGAAGGTCGCGAGACTTCCAAAGACCGACGCCGATAAAAACGGCATCGTAATTTTTCTGCAGCTCGGTCAGAGTAATGTCGCGTCCCACTTTCATGTTGTAATGAACTTTTGCACCCAGCCATTCGATCGCTCCATTTTCATTCACTACGATATCTTTCTTTAAACGATAGCGAGGAACGCCGTAATAAAGCATGCCGCCCGGCTTCTCCATCATCTCAAAGACATCTACTTTATAGCCGAGCCTTAAAAGATCATGCGCAAGCGTCATTGACGCAACTCCCGCTCCAATGCAAGCCACTTTGAGTCCGTTGGGTTCGGGATGGATCGATCCTCTCGCATAGCTGAACTGTAAAGATTTAATATGAGCTTCTAGATCAAGGCCCCACCACTCATCCAAAAAGCGTTTTTGGGCGCGGATCGTAAGGGTTTTATCAACTCTATCCCGTCTACAGGTCGACTCGCACGGAGCGCCGCATATCATTCCGCAGATAGAAGCAAAAGGATTGGGACCGCGGGCGATCTTGTAGCCCTCTAATAAATTGCCCGCATGAAGCTGGATCATGTAGCCGCGAGGATCGGTATTTACGGGGCAGCCGTCTCTGCAATCGATTTGACGCAAATAGTAATCGACGTCGGGAATCACGACATCGTACACCTCTTTATACACCTCTTCAAGATCAGCCATAAGAAGTGGTAAGATTAAATCTTAAAATTATTTTTTTCAGTAAAAATGATTGTCCGAAAATCACAAAAACGGGAAGATTTAACACAAGATGTAGGAGTGAGACACTACATCTTGTAGATAAAGCGCCTAATCGCAAGGTTTTAGACAAAACGAGTCGATTTGCTCATCACTTTAACTAAAAAAATGTGAACTTAAAATAGTCTGATTCGGTTAATCTTGTAGCCTGAAAAAACCGCTTTATCATAAAAAAGTCTCTGTTTCACCAAATGATGGAATAAGCCTCAAAATATGTTTTGAAGGCAAATCTTTGGTTGAATTAGAGCAAATATCGCTTTACCTGGAGGAAAAATGAAGCTTGCAAAAGAAGAGCCTATCTTAAAAGAAAATAAGGATCGTTTTGTCCTATTTCCTATTAAACATTTGTCTATTTGGGAAATGTACAAAAAAGCTGAAGCAAGCTTCTGGACGGCTGAAGAAATTGACCTCGGCCAAGACCTAAATGACTGGGAGAACAAGCTTAACAATGATGAAAAATATTTTATCAAAAACGTCCTTGCCTTCTTCGCGGCAAGCGATGGCATCGTGAACGAAAATTTAGCCGTTAATTTCATCAACAAAGTGCAATACCCTGAAGCAAGATGCTTCTATGGTTTCCAGATCATGATTGAAAATATCCACTCGGAAACCTACTCCCTTTTGATTGATACCTACATCAAAGATCAGAAGGAAAAAGATGATCTTTTCCATGCGATTGACACCATCCCGGCTGTTCAAAAGAAAGCCGAATGGGCGATGCGCTGGATTAACAAAGGCTCTTTTGTTGAGTGTTTAGTTGCTTTTGCAGCGGTTGAAGGGATCTTCTTTTCAGGCAGCTTCTGCTCCATTTTCTGGCTGAAGAAAAGGGGCCTTATGCCAGGCCTTTCCTTTGCCAATGAACTGATTTCCCGCGACGAAGGGCTTCACTGCGATTTTGCCTGCCTACTCTATCGCGAGCTGGTCAATAAGTTACCTGAAAATACAGTAAAGGAAATCATTATTTCGGCAGTTGAGATCGAACAGGAATTTGTACGCGACTCTCTTCCCGTCCGACTCATCGGAATGAACGCCGATATGATGTGCCAATACATTGCGTTTGTAGCCGACCGGCTCCTTGTTCAACTGGGTCTTTCTAAGGTCTATAATGCAACAAACCCTTTTGATTTCATGGATTTGATTTCCATGGACGGGAAAACCAACTTCTTCGAGCGCCGAGTATCTGAATACAAAAAAGCGCACGTTTTCGCAGAAAAACCTGAATTTGCCCTGAATGAGGAGTTCTAGTCATGCACGTCTATAAGAGAGATGGCCGGAAGCAGCCGGTCCAGTTTGACAAGATTACCGCACGGATTCAAAAACTCTGTTATGGGTTGAATTCCATGTATGTCGATCCGATTGCGGTCGCCATGAAAGTGATCGAGGGTTTATATGACGGGGTCACAACGAGCGAGCTTGACAATTTGGCGGCTGAAATTGCGGCCACTTTAACTGCTCGCCATCCCGACTATGCGCTTCTCGCGTCGCGGATCGCGATCTCAAATCTGCATAAAAACACCGAGAAATCGTTTAGCAAAACGATGGAAAAGCTCTTTAATTATGTAGATAAAAAGACCGGCAAACCAGCTCCTCTTATTTCAGAAGAAGTGTATCGCATCATTGAGAAAAATGCCGACAAATTAGATGGCGCCATCGTCTACGATAGAGACTTTGCCTACGATTATTTCGGTTTTAAAACGCTCGAAAGATCCTACCTTCTGCGTACGAATGGAAAAGTAACCGAGCGTCCTCAACATATGCTCATGAGAGTCTCTCTCGGCATCCATAAAAATGATATCGAGAGAGCGATTGAAACTTACAATCTTATGAGCGAAAAGTGGTTTACGCACGCAACTCCCACTTTATTTAACTCAGGAACCCCCAACCCTCAGATGTCCTCCTGCTTCCTTTTGCAAATCAAGGATGACTCGATCGACGGAATTTTTGACACGTTGAAGCAGTGCGCAAAAATCTCCCAATCGGCCGGCGGGATCGGCGTGTCCATTCATAACGTCCGCGCAACCGGCTCTTATATAAGAGGAACCGGCGGCACCTCCAATGGAATTGTACCGATGCTGCGCGTCTTTAACGATACGGCTCGCTACATCGACCAAGGAGGCGGCAAGCGTAAAGGCTCTTTTGCGATTTATCTTGAGCCCTGGCACGCCGACATCTACTCTTTCCTCGATCTTCGCAAAAACCACGGCAAAGAAGAGATGAGAGCTCGCGATCTTTTTACCGCGCTTTGGATTCCCGATCTCTTTATGAAAAGGGTGGAAGAAAACGGAGACTGGTCGCTCTTTTGCCCGAACGAATCGCCCGGTCTTTCCGATGTATGGGGAAAAGAGTTTGAGGATCTCTACCACCGTTATGAAAAAGAGGGAAAAGCTCGTAAGAAAATTAAAGCGCAAGAGCTTTGGAACCGTATTTTAGAAGCGCAGATTGAAACCGGAAACCCCTACCTTCTCTACAAAGATGCTTGCAACGGTAAATCGAACCAACAAAACTTAGGGACGATCAAGTCGAGCAATCTCTGCGCAGAAATTATCGAATACACATCACCTGATGAAGTCGCAGTTTGCAACCTCGCATCGATTGCCCTTCCTCGCTTTGTGAATAATGGCGTCTTCGACTACCAAAAACTTTACGAAGTGTCCAAAGTAGTAACTCGCAATTTAAACCGCGTCATTGATGCGAACTTCTATCCTGTAGCGGAAGCGAAAGTCTCAAACCTAAGACACCGCCCCGTAGGGATTGGCGTTCAGGGTTTAGCAGACGCATTCCTTCTCCTGAAGGCCCCTTTTGATTCCGAAGAGGCAAGAGAGATCAACCGTCAAATCTTCGAAACCATTTACTACGGCACGCTGACAGCTTCTATGGAGCTTGCCAAAGAAGAGGGCCCGTACGAAACTTTTAAAGGATCGCCAGCCTCTAAAGGAATTCTTCAGTACGATCTTTGGAACCACATTCCATCCAACAAATGGGACTGGGCCAAACTCAAAGAAGAGATCAAAAAGCACGGTCTTAGAAACTCCCTTTTGATCGCACTGATGCCGACAGCTTCTACCTCGCAAATCCTTGGCTACAATGAGTGCTTCGAGCCTTACACAACCAACCTTTATTCAAGACGGGTGCTCTCAGGAGAGTTTATTGTCATCAATAAATACCTTCTCAAAGCTTTAACCGATCTTGGATTATGGAATGAGAATCTTAAAAACCGCATCATGGCGGCGAACGGCTCGATTCAAGGAATCGAAGAAATTCCGGATGATGTAAAGCGGCTTTACAAAACAGTCTGGGAACTCAAGCAAAAAGCGTTAATTGACCTTGCGGCAGATAGAGGCCCCTTTATTTGCCAAACTCAGTCGCTAAACCTGTTCGTAGAAAATCCAACCTTCGGAAAACTCTCTTCGATGCATTTTTATGCGTGGAAGCAAGGATTAAAAACAGGGATTTACTATCTTAGAACGAAAGCGGCTGCCGAAGCGATCAAGTTTACGGTTGAGCTTCCTAAAGAAGGGACCTCCGAGCCCAAAGCTTGCAGTTTAGCTGATCCGGGCTGCCTCTCCTGCTCAGCTTAAAGTATAATAAAACGGCCTTCAGATCTTTTCAAAAAAGGTTTGAAGGCCGTTTCCATTTTCTCGATTTGAATAGGCAAGGGAAGATGTGCAACTTCTAGAAGGAACTTTTTTAAGATATCTTCCTCTGCATGGGCTAAAATTTCGACACGTCCGTCCTCTAAATTTCTGACGAAACCAAAGACTTTAAATCGATCGGCTAGTTTTTTGACATTATAGCGGCAAGAGACTCCCTGGACTTTACCAGATAGAAAAGCTTGAACCTCAACAATCGCATCCATCTTCGTCAGCTTTTTCTTCTGCTTCAACCCACTCGCCCAAGGGAAAGTGAAGAATGAGGTCTTTGACCTCTTCAATACTCGTAGCTTTTGAAATACGTTCCCGAAAACCTTTGGTTCCGGTTGCTTTCTTCACGTACCAACATCCGACACGGCGCATGTCTGTTAACGCTCTTTTATCGTTTTGATATTTTAGAGTAATCAAAAAATGGCGATAAAGCGCATCTCTTCGATCTTGCAGAGTCCTTTCGGGAACCGTTCCATGACTTAAATATTGATAGACATCATCTGCAATCCATGGCTGGCCAAGCGTTCCTCTTGCAATCAAAACGGCATCGCAGCCCACCTCTTCGAACATCTTTTTTACATCCTGGGGAGTAAATAAATCGCCATTGCCGATCACCTTTATCTCTTTGGCAGCTTCTTTACACCCTTTAATCCAATTCCATTTGGCAGGACCGCGGTACGCTTGGGCTCTTGTTCTTCCATGAATCGTGATTGCTTTAGCACCTGCTGCCTCCGCAATCGATGTAATAAGCGGAGCATTAATACTATTTTCATCCCAGCCGGCCCTGATTTTCACCGTTACAGGAACTTTTACTTTGGCCACCATATTAGAGATAAGATCGCCGATCAGTTGAGGATTTTTCAAAAGACCGGATCCTGATCCATCCTTCGTCACTTTATCAACCGGACAACCGCAGTTTAAATCGATGACATCAAAGCCCATTTCCTCCACAATTTGGGCCGCTTTTCCGGCCAAATCAGGCTTCGAGCCGCACAATTGAGCGCCGATGGGTCCCATTTCAGCATCATAATCGAGCATCTGAAAAGTGCCCTTATCATAGCGAACAAGTGCATCCATTTTAACCATTTCGCAGTACTGAAGCCCAGGCTTATAGAAGGAGGACATCTTACGAAAAGGATAATCCGAGCAGCCAGCAAGTGGCGCATAGAAGATGTTGCTTGGCAATTGGATATTGCCAAGTTGAAAAGATTTTTTGAGAAAACTCATCGAATTAGCCAGATCACCAACGTTTTAAGTACATGTTCGATTAAGCCTAAAGCCAAAAAGGCAAAGATCGGACTGATATCGATCATTCCGAGAGGCGGAATAATTTTTCTAAATAAGTTAAGATAAGGATCGGTGTAAAAAGCTATAAATTGGACCCATTTTTGCTGAGCAAGCTCCGGCAGCCAGGAGACCAGGATCCTAATAAACAGCATGATTAGGTAGATTTGAAAAAAAATGTCGATCGCGCGGATTAAAAACATAAGCCCTAATTATATAAGGGGATGCACGTTTAAGTAAAAGATCTTTTGTTTGTAAAACTGCTTTACATTTGCTATCATATCCCCATGATCCGCAAACCCTCTGATACTCAAACTATTGGATTGGATTTGGAGAAAACGGCTTTAAAAACCGCCGTTCTTGAAACCATCCGCGGCAAAGTGCAAATCAAAAGGCTTGAAGCCTACTCCCTGAATGAGGAAGGGCACTTTATTACCGATAAAGAGGCTCAGCAATGCCATGAGCAGTGCGAAAAATTTTTATCCATCGGCTGTTTAAACGGCAACGACGTCCTTATCCGTAAACTCAAAATAAAGCTTGTACAGCCTAAAGATGTGGAGGCGGCTTTCCCCTTTGAAGCCGAAGGACAGCTTCCCTTTCCCTCTGAAGAGGCTTATTTAGATAAAATAGTTGTCGAAACAGCGGATGAGACTACACACCTTACAATGCTCGCCGCTAAAAAAACGGCCGTCAAAAAACAGCTTTCTGAGTTCCATGATCTAAAAATCGAGCCGGAAATTTTAACGACGACTCCCCATGCGCTCGCCGCCTTCGAAGGAGCTTTTGGGGATACTCCTGATGAAGTTCTGGTATTATATCTTGGTCAAAACGAATCTTTAATTGCTAAAGTTATTCACGGCAAACTCTTATCTTCGCACAGCTTGAATGTCGGAGTCGAGTCGCTTGAGGCAAGCTATAAGCAGGACAAAGAGAGGCTTCCCGAACTGCTCGAAGACCCGTTTCAGGAATTTGATTTTGGGTCGGACGACCTTGATTTATCACCTCATCTTAAAGAAGCCCTCTCCAAGTATAAACACGATATCAACTGGATGATTTTGTCCGAGCTCAAAGGGGCTAAAAATCCTCTACCCATCATGCTAGTGGGGGAAGGGGCGACTTTAAAGGGGCTCGACGACCAGCTTTTTAAAGAATTGAATTTAAATCGCGTCGAAATTAAGGCCTCTGAAGGGATGGAGATGAATCTCAATCTTTTAAGAAGATTCGCGATTGCCATCGGTTCTGCCTTAACGGCTCTGCCAAACTACCCGCACCCGATTAACTTCAGACAAGGGGATATGGAATATCCTAATCCTTGGCGCCGCTATAAAGCGACTCTTGGGATATTTGTAGGAGCGAGTTTGATGCTTGCCGCCATGATTTTCATTTTTGGCCTGGCCTATTTGGGTTATAAGGAAGATTTTATTCGGGAAAACTACAGTCAGCTCATCGCCGATACCGGGAAAACCTTTAAGGGCTTTGAAGAAGAGATTAGTCAAACAGAAACTCCTGTTGATTCTTTAAAGGATCTTTCGATGTCTGAGCTAAGGACACGGATGGAAATTCTCGAAAAACAGATTAATAACGAACCCGATCTGTTCCCCCTCTACCCTCAAGTACCCACTGTAACCGATACCTTGGCGTGGCTTAATGGCCTTCCTCAAATGCAGGGGGAAGATGGAAAAATTACCATCGACAGTTTCAACTATACGATGGTGAAGCGCCCTGAGGCGAATAAACGAAATGAAAAATATCAAGTTAAAGTGGATGTAGAGCTATCGGCCCCTACCCCTAAAATGGCTCGTGAATTACATACCGCCTTAATTCAACCCAACGATTTTATTGATGCTAAAGGCGAAGTGAAGTGGAGCTCTTCCAAGGGCAAGTATAGAACTTCTTTTTATCTGAAGGATAAGACCCCTTATCTTTCCGGGAGTGGACAATGAATAAAATCCCACAAAACAGAGCGCTTCTCTACATCCTGATATTCGCTCTCATTCCTGTTTTAATTTCCACCGCCTTTGTTATGAGCCGCCTTAATCGCTTGGATGAACTTAACCAGGAAATCGACGCTCTCAAGGAGGCGTACCTTTTAAAGGATCAAAGGCAGGCGACCAACAAAAAGGTGCGCGCCTATTTCAAAGATGCCGACCATTTTTATATCGATAAAAACCTTGAAACCCTCTCTTTTCTACAACCTGAAATTGAAGCTTTGCAAAAAATCGTAAACCAAAAAAACTTTCCGGATGACGAGAGTATTAAAAAAAGGCTCGAGTTCCTGACCGGTTCCGGAAACGATTTGGTCTTTACAGAAGGAGTGGTGCAGAACTACGGCCCTTTTCAAGAGGTCACCGAAACGCAATCTCATCCAGTCGAAGTGAATTTAAACGACCTCAAATTGATTTTATCAAGAATCGAGGGAGTTAAGATCGGTGAAAATGAACCTGTTTCAACACGGCCGCAACTCATTATTTTAGATTTTAAGCTCGATAAGAAGACCCATCCGGACAAAAATGAGGTCTACCAACTCTCGATGAAGCTGTTAAAAAGGGAGTTTAGTTAAAGACGTGAAATTTCTGACAGCTCTTTTGACCCTTTTATTCCTTCTAACGGCTTGCTCGAAAAGACAAGATAGCTGTGAAATGGCGCCTCCGCCCCCTCCTAAACTTCTTTCCATCAATTTAACCGATGTCAACGGAATGTCTGAGACGATCAGTCATCCCGAAAGAATTAAGCAGTATGAGGAGGTCGACTTTTTAAAGTGCCAAAACTATAAAAAGGTGATGCGCATCTATGCAAGAGACCAGTCGGGCTGCATGAGCGCGAAAGTTACGACCTATCATCCTAACGGGCAGCCTAAACAGTACCTAGAGGTCGTGAACGGCCGTGCTTACGGCCAATTTAAAGAGTGGTTTGATAATGGGCAGCTAAAAGTGGAAGCCACTGTCATCAGCGGGGAGCCGGATGTCACCGAGTCTGCCGAAAAAACATGGCTTTTTACCGGTATCAGTTTAGCCTATAACAACTGCGGCCAAAAAATCGCCGAAATAAGCTATTCAAACGGTGTCCTAAACGGTGTTTCGACCTATTACCATCCTTCAGGCAACGTTTGGAAGATCATACCCTATTCTCAGGGCATGATGGAGGGTACAGCTCAAATTTTTAGAGACAACGGCGAGCTTCTGCAATCAACCGAATATGTTCAAGGAGAGCCGAACGGCTTAGCCATTAGATATTGGACATGCTCTCAGATAGCCTCTGAAGAGTGTTTTAATTGCGGAAAACTCCTTTCAGGAAAATACTACGACACGGACGGCACTTTAATCACGGAAGTGCAAAACGGCAACGGCAAAAGAACTCTTTTCGGGAAAAATACGGTCGCCGAGATCATTGAAATAAAAAATGGTGTTCCGGAAGGGCGTGTGGAGATGTATAACCAAAAAGGCGAGTGCGTCAGTACACACATGGTTAAAAACGCCCTTAAACATGGTGAAGAGCAGATTTATTATCCCGGAACCCCATTAAAAATTAAACTTTCAGTTAATTGGTACGAAGGGAAAATACGAGGGCTTGTTAAAACCTGGTACCCTAACGGTCAGATAGAATCTCAGAAAGAGATGTCCGACAATCAGAGAAATGGACTTCTTACTTCTTGGTACCTTGATGGCTCTCTCATGCTCATGGAAGAGTATGAAAAAGACCGTCTTGTTAAAGGGGAGTATTTCCGAAAAGGGGATAAAACGCCTATTTCGGAAGTGTCTCAAGGAGAGGGAACCGCGAGCCTCTTTGATCCGGAAGGGCATTTTATCCGAAAAGTTCCCTATCATCTCGGAAAGCCCTCCTTTTAATCTATGTCGATCGATTCGCTGACCGCCCATCTTTCCACTCTACAAGTTTCCGACATTACATCGGAAGATTATTGGAATAGCCTTCCCGGCTATCAAAAAATTACGGAATCGGCCTTATCCAGGCTGACGAGAGGATCTTATATGATTGGATCCACATCGTATCCGCTATATAAAGTAATTTATTATGTAAAAGATGAGTCTATACAATCCGAGATCATCGAAGTCTGCCAAACAGGCACGCATTATGCCCTCAAAATATGGGGCTTTGGCGATCGAAGAGATCTACCTTTTTATTTGACTATTCCCGAGCTGATTCATAACCATTATCCCTTTTTAACCCACGCTGCGACACTATGACTTTCTCTATTCCCCCTTTAAACTCAGAAGATTACTGGCTCCAAGTTCCAGGCTATTTGCCCGAAGAAATAAACCCTCATCTAATAAAAAGTGTTTTAAAAGTAGGAGAGTATATCGTTTATCGCGGATCAACTCCTTTCACCAAAAATATCTTTTATCTTGATAAATGCACCCAAAGCTACGGCTCTATGTTGTTATTTATTGAGATGCATCCGGGCCTTCAAAAGCTTGCTTTGAAAATCAATGTGCTTGGCGAAGAGAGATGGGCAGAGACCTTCCCCGATCTTCTAACCTTGTATTTTCGATTTTTAGAGAAACCGGTAAGAGTTGTTTCTTACCCTTAATCTATAGACAAGCGTTTCTTCTGAATGATATGATCACCTCTTTAATTTGTGAGGAGAGATTATGTCGACCGATCCGGAACGCAAAAAAGCGTTAGATAACGCTTTAAGCATGATTAGAAAACAGTTTGGCGATGGAGCGATCATGTCGCTTGGAAAACAATCGGCCAATCGAGAAATCGCTGTGATTAAAACAGGAGCGATTACCCTTGATGCCGCGATCGGCATCGGTGGAGTTCCACGTGGAAGAGTGGTTGAAATCTTTGGCCCTGAATCGTCCGGTAAATCGACGCTTGCTATGCACATCGTGGCAAACGCCCAAAAGAATGGCGGCACAGCAGCTTACATCGACGCGGAACATGCCATGGATCCTTCCTATGCAGCCCGTCTCGGGGTGAATATCGATGAGCTTTTAATCTCCCAGCCTGATAGCGGAGAAGAGGCTTTAAATATTGCAGAAGCGCTAGCAAGATCTAATGTAATCGATGTGATTGTAATCGACTCGGTAGCGGCTTTGGTTCCTAAATCGGAATTGGAAGGGGAAATCGGAGACTCCTTCGTAGGCCTCCAGGCGCGATTGATGTCTCAAGCGCTAAGAAAGCTCACGGCGGCCCTTTCTAAAAGCAACACCTGCGCCATCTTTATTAACCAAATACGTGAAAAAATTGGCGTCATGTACGGAAACCCAGAGACTACAACCGGTGGACGCGCCCTTAAATTCTACTCGTCTCTGCGTTTAGATATTCGTCGCACAGCCGGTATTAAAGGTCCCGACAGCAGCGAAATCGGAAACCGTGTCCGTGTTAAAGTTGCAAAAAATAAGTTAGCCGCGCCTTTCCAGGTAGCTGAATTTGATATTCTCTTTAACGAAGGGATTTCTCGTACGGGCGCTGTGATCGACTTAGGCTCCGATTTTGGCATCATCGACAAAAAAGGCGCTTGGTTTAGCTATAAAGGGACTCGTTTAGGTCAAGGAAGAGAAGCTGTGAAAGAGGAGTTCAAAAAGAACCCAGCTCTTCTGGATGAAATTGAAGCCTTAGTCATTAAAACCTATCAAGATAAAGCTAAAGCCGGAGCTTTAAAAACAGCTCCTGCTGCAGTCGATGTTCTCGAAACAGCCGAAGTCTAATTTCATAGAGGGCAAGGGCTTATCCCTTGTCCTCTTTCTTACAAAGATTGAATAAGTTTGGCGATATCGGAATTTTCTAACTTAAGCCTTTCCAAAGTCTCTAAACAAAACGTTTTTTCTTTGTCTAATTGTAGGCGGGCTTTGTCAGTTCCGAGTTTAAGTGCAAGATTGATAATTTCAGGCCTTCTTTTATCTTGTCTAAGATCGTCTATGTCGTCAGCTATCTGAAAAGCCATTCCAAAATGGTAGGCCGCTTTTTTAACAAGAGGAAGATCGGTTAGATTGCCGCCCCCAAAAATCCAGCCGAATACAAAAGAGATTTCGAACAGGGAAACCGTCTTTTTACGCAACGCTTCAAGGATGGTTTTTTCATCGTCATCGGGAGGGAATAGATCCAGATGCTGCCCTTCTGTCGCAAGAAGCGTGTTTGCCGCCGCATTCTCTAAAGCAAGTTTAGTCTGCAAGGGAAGCGCCGCCTGCTTCGCAATGCACGCATAGCCCTCGGTAATTAAGGCGTAGCTAGTAAGAAGCGCAACTCCCTCGCCATAGACGCGGTGAACGGCAGGCTTACCCCGCCTTTCATCATCATCATCCATGCAGGGAAGATCGTCCGCCACCAGAGAGGCTGTATGAAAATACTCGATACTGAGGGCCGCTTCTTCCACATTATTTTGACCAAGCGCCTTTGCGATCATCAAGACAAGCGATGGACGAAAGCGTTTGCCGCCATTCATAACGGCATATCTACATGCCTCTCCAAGGCTTCCTGCCGGCCAAACTTGGTGGGCAAGCGCTTTTTCTACCTGTTTATGATAGGGAAGGAGAAGCTCTAAAAGATCTGATTCAGTCGTTTGCATGTAAAAGAGTTTATCACTTTTTACGGCGAATCACGAGCGAAAAATCACCTTTGACTCTCACATTGGAATCGATCACCCCTCCAACATTTAGTGAAGGAAGAATATCGGAGCTTCGACCAATGATAGTTCCGGGATTTAAGACGGCATTGCATCCCACTTGAACATCATCGCCTAAAATCGCGCCAAACTTCCTTAAACCGGTGTTAAATCCAAGAATGGAGATCGGTTGATTATTGAGCCTTAAGTTAGCTAATTTGGTGCCAGCGCCCAAATTAACGCGGTTTCCTAAAACCGAGTCGCCGACGTAAGCAAAGTGAGCGGCGTGGGACCCATTAAAAAAAAGGGCGTTTTTAACTTCGGTGTCATGTCCGATGACCACGTTATGTCCCGCAATCACATCTCCTCGCACGTAAGCTCCGTGTCTTATCGAACAATTTTCCCCAATAAGGCAAGGGCCTTTGATATAGGCGCCAGGTTCAACGATCGTCCCTTTTCCAATAGAGATAAGCTCCGGATGGATGAGATAAGCCTGCGGGGAAATCTCGCCTTCTATTTTTCCAAGCTTCTGATCTTTCAGGTAAGGGGAAATTTTTTTGATCAAATCCCACACATTTGTGACATCCGTGAACAAATCTGCAAACGGAAAACCGGTGGTATCGAAGTAATTTTGTAGAGTAAATTGAGTCATATAAACACTTTCCACATGATCCTATAGAAGAAGAATATTTATATACTACTTTATTCTTCTTCTTAAGAAGGTGTGGAAATGTTCATCATAAGTGTGAAAAAACCGGATTATAACTTGTTCAACTGAAGTAGAAAACCGCTCTCGAATTAGAGTTTTAAGAAAGCATCGTAAAAGGGATGGACGTGATTATTCTTGTCGTCAGGAAGATAAGTTGAAAGAGCCATGTAAGCGGGCTCTAAATCTTTTATCATAATTCCATAAGGTTTTAAGAGATCTGGTTTTAATAAAAGATCTCGGATAAGCCTGGGTGCGATCTTGCTTCTTAAAAAGGAGAGGGCTAGAGCCTCTGAATGGGGAACATTTCGAAACGCGGCGGAGGAAGAAGCTCTGACATGCGATCGGCAGATTAAACCCGCGATTCCGATCCAAAAATAGGCGGATGGACTCAGTGTTTTCGAACTTTTTTCGAAAAAAGCTCTCCATTCATCTCTAAAGAAAGGACAATCCAAATCAATAATGTGGTCGATACAGTTAAGAATGATTGCCATTTTTTGTTCTTCAGAAAAAGAGCCTGCAAATTCATGGGGAAAATAGCCCTGTATAATTTTTGCAATTTCAATGAAGGCTCTTTTAATAGAGGGAGGAATAAAACAGGCAACGTAAAGGTGATAAGTCGCATCATGTCTAAAAAAATCTATTCCCGGTGCGGGGAAAGAATCGGCTTCCGAAGGCAGACGGCTAGTAAGAAAGGGTATTTGAATATCCCGTTCATTTTTTAAGGCATTGACAGTCAAATCATGTCTATCGGAAGTACCGATGACATAATTAGGTTTTACCGCTTGAGAAGAAAATTTGGTTTGCAGAAGAGCTTCCCAAAAAGTGCATGAAACAAATAAGCGGCCTCTTCGATTTTGATAGGTTACGCGATCAACCAGATTCAAGCCGGTTAATTTATAGATTTGACTCGATATAGCTTTTTCGTTGGAGTCATCCGGATAAACAAGCAAGTAGTGGTCGAGAGAGTGTGGCTTAAATTTTAAAAATGTTTGAGTGAGCTCTTCTTTTGTAATCTGTGGTTTAGTGTATCTAAGGCGATTATATATCTCTGAATCTTTAACAGGCTGAAAGGTACTAAAAATTAGATCAAAGGCAAGCGCATTTATTCTACCGTTGATAAACATCGCAACCCAAGAAATCTCACTAGCAGGCGTCTTTAATTTAATTTCGCGAACAATCATAAGCGTCGCGAATATCGAAATGGATATTTGAGAGGTCTTTACTGCGCTTAAAGCATAATAGGGCCAGTCAGGCTGTTGATAAAAACAAGAATTGATAGGGTCTTTTTTCAGACTGTCTACAAAGTCTGATCCCGAATATCTTTCATCTAACAATTCATAAAGGCTTAATCTATCGGCTTCAGTTGCCCATGTGCGGCGAATTAATTCCAGCATCCAGGTATTATAAACAGTTTTAATGAAATTTTCCACACTCTCTTAATAAGAAGAATATTTAAATAGTTATTTATTCTTCATCTTCTTGTGGTGTGGATTTGTTCAAAAACCCCCTTTTTTAGCTGCGTAAAAGAGGGGTTTATAACTTGTTAATGATACGTAGATAACTCAGCTACTGAGCCGATATAAAATTGACTATCCAAGGGGCAAACTTCAAAGAAATCGGGCAGATCCTGTCTAGAAATATTTTTAAAACCCATTTTTTCATAGAACCGGTGAGCGGCTTTTAAGGATCCTTCGCTGCCAAGAATAATTTTTTCAAAGCCATGTTTGCTCGCACTTTTAAGGCACGTTTTTAACAGGGTTTTGGCAAGGCCTTGACTTCGGTATTCCGGGATGACAAACATTTTTTTTATTTCGCCAAAGGAGTCATTCCATTTTTTTAAGCCAATCGATCCAATCACTTTATCCTCTTTATCAACCGCGTACCAGAAATTGTAGGAATGGTTGTAATAAAAGTGATCTTCGGCTTTTAGAACCGATTCGTTAATGTCTGGAGTAATTGGGATGTTAAATTCGCCTTTCTGAATGGTTTCAATCATTTTGACGATTTTGTGCCTAAGGGGTCTTGAAGTGGATAAAGTCAGAATTTTCACCTGCTTTTTGTGTCGATTTTTTTCGAGCGCCTCAGCGTAGAGGTTTATCCCTTCAAGCACTTTTTGAATGCCTTCTTCGCTCAAAAATTCAAAGGCGCCTTTAATTTTCTCCTCTGAAAAAAGATCAATTTTTTTTAGAGCTTCCTTGCCTGCCGGGGTTAAGTAAAGCCCTTTTTGTCTTTTATCATTTAAAGGAGAAATTTCAACTTTCCCTTCTTTGGTTATTGTCTTGATGAGCCTGGAGATGGTAGAGGGGGTTAATAAGAGAATCTCGCCTAGCTCTAAAATAGTGATTCCTTCGTGATTGCCAATCTCTATCAGCGCGTGCCAGTAAGAGGGTGTTTCATGTTTGGTTAATTGGTTGAGACCTAATAGTCCCAGTTCGCGAACTAGTTTGCGCTGGGATTTTCTTAAATGATCGATACGATGGAGCATAAGATTCCTTTTGATAACCTTGAATTTAATGAAAATGATTGCAAAATGCAATCATTTAAGTTAATATCGAGGATATGCAAACATCATTCGACACTTATACATTTGATAAAACAGCCCGAATCGAAGCCATCGGGAAAGATGAGTACGGCACCTATTTTACCGTCGATTCCACTATTTTTTATCCTCAAGGCGGCGGCCAGCCTTCCGATAAGGGTGAGATCATTCTTCCTTTTGAAAAATTCCAAGTGAAGAAAGTTAGGAAAATCGATCAGGAAATCAGACATTATGTCGAAGAGCATCCCTTTTCGGTTGGGCAAGAAGTGATTCTCCAAATCGATCCTGATTTAAGGCTTCTCCATGCTCGTCTTCATAGCGGAGGGCACTTATTAAGTCATATCATTGAGGAGATGCACCCAGAGCTGAAAGCGGTGAAAGGGCATCATTTTCCAGGCGAGTGCTACGTGGAGTTTAAATTTGAAAAAGAGCCTGTAATCTCTCTTAATATGATCAATCAATCCCTTTTACAGGCCATCAAAGACAACCACTTGATACATGTTAAAAATGAGGGAGAAAGATATATCCATATCGGACCCTATTCACCCTACAGGTGCCTGGGAACTCATGTAAGATCGACAAGCGAAATTGGCCCTCAAAAAGCCACAAAGGCAAAAGCTTCAAAAAATAGTCTAAAAATCAGCTATCAACCTGATTGATATGTAAAGCGGCTTTACATCATAATACTCTCCTTTTTGGAGAGTTTATGAATACGATTTCTGATAAATATACGGCGGTTCTTTTTCTAGATATGGACGGGGTTATGATTCTCAACAGAAGAAATAATCCCCTTATTCAACAGCGTAAAGAGGAGTTATTGCCAAGCGCCCGAAGTGAGGCTTTGGCTGAAATAATTGCGGGAGGCGAACATCTTCCAAAAAAACAACTCGATTACTTACATGAAATAGCTTCTAAAGTTTCAAGCGTTGCCCATTTTCATATTGTTATTTCTTCTCATTGGAGGACTTACTGCAATCTGGAAGAATTAAAAACCCAAGTTTTTAAGAAACATGCTTTCTCCCAGTATATTTTGGATGTGACGCCTTCTGTATCGCTCGAAGCAATCAACGATCCACAACGTGAAGATCGCGGTCTTAATATTGATAAATGGGTTCAGGCCAATGCGGAAAAATTGGGTATTCAAGCAGTTGCTATCTTGGATGATTATGATTTTGGAATTAAGGCGAAATTCCCGAATCAATTTGTCTACGTACAAGATATTTTAGGCCGTAAAGAAACCGACCGGGTTATTACGCTTCTTTCAACCCCTCAATTTAATCTGAAAAAACTGGATGAAGAAAGAAGATATTATGAAACAGAAGGGGTAAAAGAAGATAAGGAGATCAGAAGAACTCGGTATTAAGAAATAGAATCAGGGTGAGAGGATTTGAACCTCCGACCCCCTGCACCCCATGCAGGTGCGCTAGCCAAGCTGCGCTACACCCTGATAATTTTAGACTTGATGAATACCTTCGAACTGTAGATCGGCTTGTTTCGATTCTTTCACAGCTATTTTGGCACACGTTTCAATGATGGTCTCCAGTGGGGCTGAGAGATCAACTTCAGCATCATTGAGCGAGACTGAAATACTCGATGAAAATTTTGCGCCGCCTTTGATCCCTTTAGCTCTAAAGTTCACAAAGATACCTTCTTTCTTTTTCGATATATTGATGAAACGAATCAGATTGTTTTCGGCGATATTTTTCATGTCAAAAGCGTACTCTCAAAAGGTATTTTGGGTCAATTAATTCATCGTTTCGATACACTGATCCTCATGAAAAATTTTGAACCTACCTGGAACCCTATTTTAGCGGATGAATTTGAAAAGCCTTATTTCAAAGATCTTTTGAAATTTGTGGAAGAAGAGCGTCAAAAAGGGCCTGTATACCCCCCTGAAGATCTTGTTTTCAACGCATTTTTTCAGACGAGGTATGACCAGGTAAAAGTCGTCATCATTGGACAAGATCCCTACCATGGAAAAGGGCAAGCTCATGGCCTTTGTTTTTCCGTGTTGGAGGGAGTGCGGCCGCCCCCTTCTTTAAAAAATATTTTTAAAGAACTTGAAGGCGATTTGAAAATCCAGGTCGGAGAAAATGGGAATTTGACTAAATGGGCGCATCAAGGGGTTTTGCTTCTAAATACCACCTTGACTGTTCGGGAAGGAAGTCCTTTGTCTCATGCAAAAAGGGGCTGGGAGCAGTTTACCGATGCGGTGGTTGCAAAGCTTACCCAAAGTTTAAGACCCCTAGTGTTTATATTATGGGGAAATGCCGCAAAAGAGAAGTTCCAGGGAGTGGCTCAAAAAAAGGCTAACCATTTAGTTTTAACCTCCGCCCATCCATCCCCCTTTTCGGCCGCCAAGTTTTTGGGATGCCGCCATTTTTCCAAAACCAACCAATTCTTGATCGCAAATGGCCTAAAACCGATTGATTGGCAAATTTAATTCTTTTACAAAGAGGGTATGCAAACACAAGATACTTCTAGAAGAGTTGAAAAAGCGATCCACGAGATCGATGAGGCTAAAAAAACTTTTGAGAAGCTGATGCGGATTCAAAAAGAGCTTAATGAAGCTTATCAAGATATCCTGAAAGAGCGTGAGTCCTCATCCGGTAAAGGATCGGATAAATCGCCAAGTCCTCGACCCGGTTGAGCTCCGCAGCCCATTTTCGGGTGGTTTCAGGATCTTGACCCCACGTTTTTCTACGGCCGATTTTGATCGTTTCCATGAACTCCATGTCTCTTGGCCAATAGTGATTGATTCTCCCTTTGGATATGTCAATAAAGGGGCTAAACGGACCTGCAAAAGGGATTTTTCCGGCCGTAAGCTGTAAAAACGCTGGGTTCATTTTGGCATAGTGAGGGTTTGTAATATTTAAAACCGCTTTAGGTTGAACGATTGTTTTAACATGTCTGTGTACGCCGCTTATTGTCTTTTCTTTTCTTGTCAGTATTCCAATCATGTATTCATGGTCAGGGATAATGGGACAAGAATTATGGCCGTAGCATTGCCAATTCAGAGAGACTGCCCCAAAAAGCTCATAGTTTTTTAGAAAAAGGGGCAGTGTGGCCTCTTCGGTGGGAAATAAAAACTCATCGGTATCTAGAAAGGCCATCCACTTAGTTTGAGTACCGTAATTATAAAGGGCATGTTTATAGGCCCCACATTGAATCCGGTTCCATTCATGAACCTCTTCCGACTCGTACGGCCATTGAATGAGGGTAACCACTCCTTCCTCCAAATAGGGATTTAAGACCGTTTGATAATTGTCGAGAGAGAGGTTGTTGTAGAGATAGAAATGCTCGACCCCCAGGGTCTTATAAAAATCGATCCACTCTTTTAAAAACCTGGCTTCGTCCCTAAAAATAGCAGTAACTACTACAGTATAAGAGCTCTGTAAAGAGTTTATAAAAAGAAGGGAAAGAATAAGTCTTAAGATCATAAACTCAAGTAGTTTAGAGCGAAAAAAAGATTAAATCAACTAATTTAAAAATGGTGTATAATGAAGACATGGTTGTACCGAAAGAAGTAAAAGATATTTTAGAGTCCCTTCGTAAACACCAAAATGGGGAGCTTTTGTTTCAGGGGGCCACTATCTCCTTTCGCCTTTTCGACGAAGGCGAAAAAATCGTACTTCAAACGCCCGTTTTCGAGGGTCATGACTATATTCCCCCCTCTGTAAGAAAAGGGATGACATCGAAGCTGCCCATCCATAACCAAGCTTTTCGAACCTATCTTACTTTAGACGAAGAAAAATTTAGAATTGTTCTAAACTATGTCGGCAATGCAGAATTGTACGACATTCCCTTTTTCCACCAACTTTTAGAAGAGTTTACGTTTATTGCCGAGGAATGGCGTGAATTTTTCGATAACGATGGAAAGAAAGATCTCATCTATGTCCGTCAGCCTAAAACATGAGAGCTCCTGACGGCTCTTCTTTTTCTTTGGATGAAATAGCCATATAAGAGAGTAAGTTCATAGCCAAGGTATAACGGTACGGCGAGAAAAAGTTGAGATAAGACGTCGGGAGGTGTGAGAAGGGCGCCTAAAATCAAAGAAATAACCAAGGCATGGCGTCTTTTGGAGGCGAGAAATTCATAAGGGATAATACCCGTATGGACGAGAATAATGAGAGCCGCGATCCCTTCGAATCCGATGGCATGCGACAAGATGAGCATCAAGGCATAGTCGGTATAGGCTTTCAATCCCCACAAATTTACCCCCAAGGTTTCGTTGAATTGCCAAAAATATTCATTCGTGAGAGGGAGCGTAACCTTATAGGCTAAAACGATTCCCAAAGCCAAAAAAAGAAGCGAAAGGAGGATAAACGGGATAACGGCTTTTTTTTCATGGGGGTGGAGGGCGGGTAAAAAGAAAAGGCTGAGAGGGATGGCCCATAAGGGAGCTGTAAAAAGGAGGCTTGCCCAAAGGGAGATTTTAAGGGCTATCATAAATCCTTCAGCGGGTGAAAAAAGGGCGAAGGGCTGATGAATCAATGGTTTGACAGGCTCGGTCATCCAGTGGACAATAAGATCAGAAAAACTAAATGCTATGATGAATCCAACAGCAAGAATAAGAACGCAGGAAAAAACGGTTTTTCTAAGAGCGTCAATATGGGAAGAAAGGGTTTCCAAAGGAGTTACTTTTTCTCTTTTTCAACGATCTCCACTTCAACCGCTTCAGGCTCTTCCTCGCCCTGGACCGCCTTCTTGAATTCTCTTACCCCTTTGCCTAAATTTTTAGCGAATTCAGGGATTTTTTTACCGCCAAAGAGAAGCGTTACAACACCTAAAATGACAATCAGTTCACCGGTTCCGATCATTAGCGCACCTTGATTTGATCTAACAGCTCTTTGAGTTGACCTATTTCCTCTTTGATGGAGTGCCTCTGATTGGCAGTAAGGGATTTGGTTTTCTCTAACAGAGTGTAGGCTTTTTTAAGGTTGACCATAACAGCCTCAGGCAGATTTTGTCTTCGACGATCTTTCTCCTGCAGAGGAAAATGTTCCCGAATCATGTTAAGAAGGGCTTCTTTGGTCTCGCCGGAATAGTTTTCTACGATCTCGATTTTCTTTTGGTGCTCCCCTTCTCGAGAAGCAAGCGTATAGATCGCCTGTCTTGGCATGTGCTCTAATTTAGGACGAAGCTGAAGAGGAAGAGAGTCATAAAACTCGTAGTACTGCATGAGGTTATAAGGTGTTTGACGGTTGCCGTACGTTTGGATTAACCAAGCTGTAAAAGCTCCTTCTTTATAATTAGTCAAAAGCTCGTGCGCTCTTTTGATTCTCTCCCCATGAAGAATCGCCGCTTGATTGTTGATCGCCTTTACTTCGGAGGTGATGGTCGAAAGGGCTTTCAAATCATGGGCAATATCGGTGTTCTTGTCTGCATATTGATTTAGCAGCTCCTGGAGCCCTTCTTTTTCGGAGGCGCTTAATTCGGTTACGCTAAAAATACCCTGGAAGCTGTTCATTTGACCACCGGCCGATCTTTCCGCCATGGTGGTCATTTTATTGCTCGTCCCTTTTTTAAGCCTCTCGCTGATCAAACTATTGACGTTTTTCATGTAAAGCCGTTTTACAACCGGTTTATAATTTCTTTCGTAAGGGCGCGGTAATCTTCACTTGCACGTGTTTTTGCATTCACATCAAAAAGTGGTTTACCGATCACAGAAGCTTCGGAGACTGCGATGTCCCGTCTGACTTTTGATTCGAGCAGTTTCTGAGGAAACGTTCTTTCAATCACATCTAAAAAGGCGTCGTTGCTTTTGCCGCGGGGATTCCAAAAAGTAAGAACCACGCCGAGCACTTGGAGGGGATGTCTTTGACCAATGCTGCCGATAAATTGCGATAGACGTTCAAGCCCTTTAATGCTGTAAAATTCAGGGGTTGCACAGACAAGGGAGTGGTTTGACGCAATTAAAGCAGACTCGGTAAGCCAGTTGAGGGAAGGAGGGGTATCGATAAAGATATAGTCATATTTAAGAGTCGAGAGAATATTTTTTAACTTCTCATGCGAATAGCGATCCTGTGCAAGAGAGCCTGTTGTTTCCACCCTTTCTAAACAAATGTCTGCAGGGATCAAATGCAGATTTTTTACCGTCGTTTTCTTGATGACCTCTTCGATGGATTTAGTTCCTTGTAGAACAGGTGCTAAACTGTCATGTTCGTCAGGATCAAAACCCAAGCCGGTCGTTAAGTTGGCTTGGGCATCAAAATCGATAAGGAGAACTTTACCGCCATGATATTTGGCAATAGCAGAACCTAAATGAAGAGCGGTAGACGTCTTTGCCGTACCGCCTTTAAAACTCGAAACCGTAATCGTTTTCATGGCCTACGGTTTTACACTACTTGAATGGGGAAGTCAAGCTCTTCGAGTCTCTCTCCTTCGTGATCTCCTGGATAAAATCATCGACTTTCATTTCTCCCCTCACAATATTGTCTCGAGTGCGAAGATTGATGGTTTTATTCTCAAGTTCTTTATCGCCAACGGTCAGCATATAGTTGGTTTGATTAAGTTGCGCGTTTCTCACTTTTTTACTGACCGATTCGCTCGAGTCATCCAAATCTACCTGGAATCCAAGCGATTTAAACTTCGCTAATAGCTCTTTTGCATAAGCATCATGTCTTTCAGAGACGGTGAGTATTCTGATCTGGCTTGGCGAGATCCAAAGAGGAAATTTGCCTGCGAAGTGTTCGATCAGAATTCCAAAGAAGCGCTCAAGCGATCCAAAAAGGGCTCTATGGATCATCACCGGACGTTTTCTGCTTCCGTCTTGTGCTGTGTATTCCAGCTCGAACTTCTCAGGCAAAGCCATATCTAGTTGAATCGTTCCACACTGCCAGGTTCTGCCGATCGCATCTTTGATGTGAAAATCGATTTTAGGACCGTAGAAGGCGCCATCTCCCTCATTTACCTTGTAAGGACGCCCGGTTCTATTGAGCGCTCCTCTTAAACCTTCGGTCGCAATCGTCCAATCTTCCTCAGAGCCGATGGTGTTTTTTTCAGGCCTTGTAGAAAGCTCAAGATGATAGGAGAGCTCAAAAGTAGAATAAAGAATATCGGCAAGGTTTAACGCGTTTAAAATCTCCTGCTCGATATCTTCAGGTTTCATGAAAATGTGAGCGTCATCCTGGTGGAAGCTTCTCACTCTAAAAAGACCCGACAAGGAGCCGGACGGTTCATAACGATGAACATTTCCAATTTCTGCGACTCGCATGGGCAGCTCGCGGTAGCTGTGGCTGTGCGTTTTATAAAAAAGCATGCAGCCGGGGCAGTTCATCGGTTTAATGGCAAATTCCCGTTCTTCAATTTCCGAAGTGAACATGTTTTGGCGATAGTTTTTCCAGTGGCCCGATCTTTCCCATAATTCTTTGGTCAGCATCGTAGGGGTTTTGATCTCTATATAGTTGTGCTCGTTTAATAGGCCTCTAATAAAATTCGTTAACTGGTTCCAGATGAACATCCCTTTAGGATGCAAAAATGGCATGCCGGGGGCTTCTTCTTTTAGGGAGAAAAGGTCAAGCCTTGGCCCTACAACTTTGTGGTCTCGTTTTTTTGCCTCTTCCAGAAGCTCGAGATACTCTTTTAGCTGTTTTCTGTCCGGGAAGGAGATTGCGTAAATGCGGGTAAGCATTTCTTTGGTAGAATCGCCTCTCCAGTAGGCGCCGGATGTTTTTGTAACCTTAATGGCTTTGACTTTGCCAAGCTTCGGTAAATGAGGGCCTCGGCATAAATCGAAGAATTCTCCTTGACGATAGCCTGTAAGAGGCTCTTTTGGGTCGAAACTCTCGATCAGTTCAACTTTGTATTTATTATCCTTAAAGGCTTCAAGAGCCTCTTCTTTTGTTTTAAAGGTTTCTTTTTGAGAGACATAATTCTCATTTACGATTTTTGCCATCTCCGCCTCGATTTTTTCGAAGTCGGCATCCGAGATCTCAAGATTCGCAAAATCGTAGTAAAAACCATTTTCGATAGGCGGTCCAATAGTTGGCTTTGCATTTGGATAGAGGCGTAAAACAGCTTGCGCCAAGATATGAGCGGAAGTGTGCCAAAAAACTTCCTTTCCTTCTTTATCATCGAAACTATAAATGATAACCTTATCGCCCTCTTTTAAAGGCGTTGCAAGGTCAACCGTTTTGCCGTTGATGGAGGCGGCAAGTGCCTGGTGGGGCATTTTTAAATTTAGTTTTTCAGCTAAATCAAGAGCGGTAGTGTTAGCTTCAACTTCTTTAGCTGAGCCATCTTTTAAAACGATCTTCATAGGATCCCTTGCATAAATATTCAAAGTGCCTCATTTTAATGAATATCCGTAACTTTATTCCAGAGAAATTAGGATGATTCCTTTAGAGGCCCTCTCCTTTAATCCGGTAAGCCCCTCCTTTCTTCAAAAAATATTTACTATTATATCAAAAAATAAAAAAGAGACCGTACGAGGCGATGAGCTTAAAAAGATCATTACGGAGGAGTTTGACGACCTTAGTAAAAGGCTCGATAAATCGGGTCTGCAAGAGCCTTATCAGGTAAGAAATATCATTAAGGCAAGAAAATTAGCCGAGATCCTGGTAGAAGAGTCAGGCGATATCAACCCCGAAAAAGTAAAAAGGGCTGCTCTTTTAATGGAATCGGCTCTTTATCCCTTAGGGAGTGGAAGAGAAAATGATCTTGCTTGCCACCAGCATATTCTCAAAATTTTAAAACTCATGGAGGCGGGGCCGTTATTAAAAAAATTAAAGAACTTTTCAAAACCCCTCTCTCATAAACCGGCGGAAGAGATTATCCGGGAGGCTCTCGCTCTTCCGGTTGGGACTGTTATCACCGATACTCTTACGAAAAGGGCCGTTCTTTCCGCTCTTTTTGCCACACTAAGACAAAGCGTAGGCTCCTGTTTTGCCACAGCTCCTTGTTTGATTGTGCATTCCGAGCAGCCGGAAGTTTTTTTAAGCGAGATGAATGAGCTTTTATCGACCGGAAGATTAAAAAGAGTTTCGAACGGGGTGGAGGCGAATGTTCCTTTGAGCCCCACCTTTGGCATGGGCGATCTTAAAAGACCCTTCGTTCTTGATCCAAATGATGAAAAACAGATAGATAACATCGGATTTTCGCCCGGCCTCCTGGCTGCTTTTGAAGCGGTCAAAATCATAGACCCTCAACTGAAACTAAATGAGCGGGTAGACACTTGCAGAAGGATTGTAAAGGAGTATTTTAAACGGTATAGCTCCCCCCAATTATTCAAGCCGGAGACACTCATTCGAGAAATTTTACTTAAACATTTGAATATTACAGAAAAAGATCTTCAGGAATTTTTGAGACGTCCTCGTGATATGGTTTTTGGCGGCCTTATGATGCATATGCCAAGGGCAAGCGTTGGGCAAAAAGGGATCGGCGAGAGCTGCCAGCAGTTCTTGGAAAGCTTCGATATCGCAAAAAAAGCCTTTGTCGTCTTAACCGATCATCCTCTTTTGAAGTGTTGGGAGTTCACTATTGCCTCTTTCGCTGAGACAAAAGAGGATTTTGCTAAATGGAATTTATACATCAGCTTAGGATTAAACCCTGAGGAGCCAGGCGGCATTGGTGAGATTCTCTACAATAATTTTAAAGACCGTCTCGAGAGGGCTAAAGCCAAAGCTGAAGAGTATAATCAGGAATATGAAATCATTTTTTCTCAGCTAAAGATGATGGAAGGACGGGTTAAGCAGGCGAGCACAGAGAAAGAGCTTCAATGGCTAAGGGTTGAATACCAAGCGAGGCTTAATGAATTTCAGACTTTTGAAGAGATGCGCGATCGGCAAGCTCAAAGGGCCCATCGTTTAAGCCAAATGTTCAAAACATTGATTGAAAAATATCTGGATCTTTTTCCTCGCTACTTTCAGGAGGTGTATGACGCAGAAATGAGCGATGTGGGCGATACCCTTTATGATGATCGTCCGGCAGGATTTAGGCTTATCTACAAACATGGCAGGATGAATACCTCCCAATGGACTCGAATCGACTCCGTTCAAGAGTATGTAGAATCATTGGCCAGTTTTTTTGTGGCAACCGAATCGGAGCTCTCTCATGCGGAAGAGCTTAAGGGTTTTGAAAATGAAGTGGGAGAATGGGTCACCCTTCTCGTAAACCATGTCAAAACGAAAATTTTTATTGAGTCAGCTTTTCACAGAATGGCCGCCCGCTATAAGACCCCAAGCTTTAAAAATCCCCTTGAACATCTTGATAAAATTGAAAAAAAACCTTGGGCTTATACATCAGGAGGATCTTTAGAGCATTTATTGATGAGCTATTTCAAACTCCCTGAAATGCCAAAAGTGGTGAGCAGGTGGGTCGAATCGGAAATGGAGCTTGCCGTTTTTATAGTAGATACGCTGAGGCACCTTCCTCAAAAAATTATGGATGAATTTGTTAATAGTCCGACCAAGTCCTTTTTGATGCAATCTCCGACGCATGCTTTTCGATTGATCCCAATGCTCTCTCCTTTTGAATCCACGTGGAACACGGAGACATTTACCTATACATTCATCCGCGATCAATTTCTTTTGCCGGCAGAAAGGTTCTACGATTCCCTTGAAATCGGCCAGAGGGAATATGAAGTAATTATTGATGCTTTAGAAAAAAAAATTCCGGTCAATTTTAAGCCGGCTTTCAGAAATATTTATGGCGTATATCCCGGAAGAATGAGTCCATCCGATCTGGGGCGGTATTTGATGGACCAGGCAGAATCGGAGAGAAGTTTAAATTATCAAGGTCTTAAAATAGTATCCGATAGTTTAATTTCAGAAACTCTTTTTGAACTACTTCCCATCAAAAATTATGATGAAATAGAATACCTCTTAGAGGATCTTTTCAATGAATACTCAAATGAATGGAGTCAGATTAAAGAAAAGATTGAAGCGAAAGAGCTTGTGACCAAGATGGGAATTGTAAATTTAATACAGGTGTGCTTGATTTTAAAAAACAAATCAACAAGTACGTCTCAACCAGAATTTTTAAAACTTCTTGATAAAGCGAGAAAAATCGGCTTGCTTTCACCCTCGCCGCTTCTATTTGCCGATACTAATTGGTTGAAGTATTATTTTGGATTCGTTCTAAATCCTGCCACAAGTAAATTTGAATTTTGGCGCCTCAATCAGGCCGGTCTTGAAGGCGCACCCATGGTTGAATGGAAAGAGTGGCTTGATGGTAGCCGCAAAGATATTCCCTGGGGTATTTATACGCAGCCCTTTGAATATCGCCGATTGTTAAACTCTCCTTGACTTTACCTGGATTTTTAGTGTATTAATTTAGGCGATTTTTATTAAAAGGTGCTTCTGCTTTGTATTTTGATTCGAAGCAATTCACACAGTAAATCTTTCAACCGCAACAACTAAATCGGAGAGAAACATGAACTTCAGAATGTTTTTTCTGCCATTAGCGTGGGTGATGGCATTTTCTTCCGCCACCCTTTTTGCTGACTTTGGCAGACAAGACGGCTCTAAATTCAATGAAGAGCTTAACGAAGTTGACTTTGACGCACTGCGCGACTTTATCAACACCAAAAGAGCTGTAAACGTAGAAGAGAAAGCTCAAAACTTGACCATCAGCGGAGACGTCAGAACCGAATGGCGCCACTTAAATGAGCAAGGTAGAAGAACACCCCTCGGGAAAAACGATAATCTTCGTGGAAGTAACTGGGGGGCGCGTGATTTTGATGATCTTCCCATTTCTAGAAACGACTGGGATATCGAAGCGAACCTCATTTTTGAATATAAAACCGAAAGAACCTGGGCTGTTATGCAGTTACAATTTGATAACGCAGCCGGGGTATTCGATAACGGCACTTCTTGCGTTTGCAACAACAATTTTAATAATGGCGATGAACTTAAGGCTATCCTTGAACTTGGCGAGTGCCGAGCAGATCCTCAAGGCTGGCACGGCTCTCACACCTGTGGCTCGATTTGCTTAAAAAAAGCCTATTTTGGCTATAACGTCATTGATAGCTGTGGGACTAAATTCGATGTCGAGCTTGGCCGAAGACGTTTAAACAACGTGTTTGACTCGAAAGTGCAGTTTTTAAGCCCCTTTGACGGCATCTTATTCAAATACAGCAAGAAAGTTGATTACGCGGATAAAGTTTATGCTTATGCAGGCGGTTTAGTTGTAAACCAAATCATCAACCAGCTCGCTTGGGTGGTTGAAGCCGGCATTATGAACATTAAAGACTCCGGTTTTGACCTTAAGTACTCCTTTATCGATTGGCAAAAACATGGACGAGGCGAGTGCTACTTTGTCACCTCACCGCATGTGAGAAATCCAAGAGGTTTTGATTTTCTGATCTCGCAATGGACCGCTTACTATCATTTAAATAAAGAATGGTGTTTCGGTAAAGATGCCACACTTTATGGCGCTTTCTTGATAAACCATGCTAGAAAATCCTTAAAATATCCTTTCAAATTAAATCCTGTGGAAGAAGATGACGATGAATTTGAAATAAGAAGATCTGGAAGAGCAAACTTAGCCTGGTATGTTGGTTTCAAAATGGGCGAAGTTGTTAAAGAAGGCGACTGGTCTATTGAAGTTCAATACCAATACGTACAAGTGATTGCAGTTCCTGATGGAGATGTGCGTGGCATTGGTCGTGGTAACGTATTAAATTGGAGCTTTACCAACAGCTTTATGGGTAACACCAACTTTAAAGGTTGGAAGTTTGAAGGGCTTTATGCACTGACAGACAATATTACCTTGGACACGATCGTTGAGTGGTCTACTGCGATTGACAAAAACATCGGTGGCAATCACCACTATTCCTGCTTCAAACTTGAAGCGATCTACGCCTTCTAATTCGTTAGTCGGCTAAATAGCAACATCCCCTTTGAGGAGTAATCTTCAAAGGGGATTTTTTTATTAGTTCTTTTTTTATAAAAATTATCTAGTAGTGCTAGACTAACGTTGAATTTGATCAGTAAGACTTGGGCTAAATGTCTATAATTAAGTCTTTTTTCCAAATTCAAAAGTATAAAGAGGTTCAATGTTTAAAAAGTTACTAGCGATAGGAGCCATGGGTTTGGCTCACACGGCATTTGCAGAAATTTCTCTGGGGGAAAAACTTGAGACGCAAATGTGGGAAGATATGAAACATCGCAATCACAAAGCGATTGAAGAAAATATAGCGGAGAATTTTCAGTCGATTCACAGTTTTGGCGCTTTAAATCGTGAAGGCGAGATTCAACTCATCAATGATCTGTATTTAGGAAGCCATTATGAAATCAGCGATGTAAAAGTATCTGAAAATGGGGACACGCTTGTCGTATCTTATTTAATTTCTGTAAAAGAGAAGATTGACAATCAAAATTTGTCTTCTAAACCGGCTCCTAGATTAAGTGTTTGGAAGAAATTTGATAATAAATGGAAATGGATTGCTCACGTAAATCTCAAAAATATTCCGGCTGAAAAGATCCCTTCCAGCACAAAAAAATAGTTCTCACCTTCTCATTTTGGGCGTAAAAAGTACTTTACGCCCTATTTAGCCGCCAAATGAAATAGCGGCAGGCACGCGAAATTTTTTAAAGAGGCGGGAAAAGATGGGAGTCTCGCTTTTGGTTCCTTGTTCGATAATAACAGGAATGATCGGGACAGGCTGTCGGTTTTTCTCTTCAAAATGATAGGCAATTTTAAGCCGCTCGATTTCAGAGTTAATATCGGGATGGCTTACAAAAATGCATACCGATTTTCCCCGAATGAGCGATTTTTGAATCTCTTCGAGAGTTTTAGGATTGTTTTCGAGCGGATCAGGGGTGGGAATAAAAGCTACTCTTAAAAGTTTGTAGAGCCTTTTCATCCATGGAGAGTGATGCTGCTCATTCTCGATAAAGAAATGGATTCGTCTTCTTTGCGACCCAAGCAAGATCAATGTTTCATTCCAGGCCTGATGATAACAAACGTAGATGACCGGTTCGTCCGGGATGTTTTTAAGGCCGTGGTAGGTCATGGAGAAATGCAGGCGGGATAAAATCATAGCCACAAAGCGTGTCACGTAATCGAAAAGCTGATAGGTAATCACGACCGCGACGCTTAAAGTGATTGTTCCCATTAAGCTAAAGCCTTTATCTGCAGAAAGGCCGAAAAGCTCCCTGCTCACAAAGACCAAGCAGGAGGCAAGCAAGACCCCGATAAAGCTCATAAAGTTGGTGGCAGCCACAATCTGGCCTCTTGTTTCTTTAGGGCTGGATAGCTGCACATAGGAATCCATAGGAATTTGATACATACCTCCAAAAAGGCCTAACAGCAAGACCGACGGGATCACGGTTAGGAGATTATCGGAGAAAAAATCGAGGAAATAGCAGCTCATCATAACTCCCAAGCAGGCAAGAGGAACAAGCCCCAATTCAACTGTTTTACCGGAGATTCTACCGGCTAAGATAGAGCCGGTTCCGATCCCAAGCGCCGTCAGCAAAAAGAGGTATCCCCCTTGGACGTCGGTTAAGTCTAAGGAGTGGATAGCGTAGGGAATGATGTTTAATTGAGTAAAGGCGCCGAGAAACAGGAAGTAAGCTGAACCAAGAACGGCCGTGAGCAAAGAGGGAACTTGTGAGGCAAGTTTTAGGCTTGAGTAGATCTCTTTTAAAAAAAGGACATTAAAGCGTTTAGTGGAACCTGCAGGATCGGTGTATTCGATACATAAACTGGCCAAAAAGCCAATCAAAGAGAAGATGGCACAGAGGATCGCTGCAATAATAAAATTGCGATCGGTGACATCTAATATAAACGAGGCCGTAAACGTTCCTAGAATGATCGCCAGGAATGTAAAAGAGGTCATGATCCCGTTTGCCTGAGTGATTTTATCGGAGGAGACGATTTCGGGAAGAATGCCGTATTTAGATGGGGCGAAAATAGCGCTATGGGTGGCTAAACAAAATAAAATCGCAAAGAGACCCCACTTGAGCTCAAAATGGAAGGCAAATATCCCCCCGATCATGATCAGTACTTCAAAGAGCTTGGTAAAGATTATAATATTTCTTTTGCTGTAGCGGTCCGCGATAATTCCCGAGGAGGCGGAAAAGAGGATAAAAGGTAAAACAAAGGTAGCCCCCGTCAATCCTAGGACGATATGGGAGTTTTCTGCTCCCTCAAGCTGGATTAAAAAATAGACAATCAGAAGCTTGTAAATATTATCATTTAAAGCCCCTAGAAACTGCGTGAGGTTGAGGTAGGTATAGGATGAGAATTTCCTCACTACTAACCAACCCACGCTGGCCCGCATTAGTTTGCTAATCATTGGATAACTAGTATGCTTTTTTTCGAGGTTTCTGGCAACATTACCTCCTTTATGCAAGTCTTTACCAGTAATCGCATTGAGATCCTTTTTGCCCATTTGGTTCAGACGCTTAAGCCTGAGCCTTTCAAACAAATTAAAATTTTAGTTCCAAGCCCCGCTCTTAAAGAATGGCTGACTTTCAAGTTGGCAGAGGAGTTGGGGATTCTATTCGGATTTAAAATCGAGCTGATCGAAGATGCATTTAGCAAGGGAGTCTCTTTGACGGAGCTTACCTTTGAAATAGAACATGCGATGAAGGATATTCCCGAGCTAAAAAATTTTTATAAAATCCCTGCCCGGAGACACTTCATTGCCAAAAGACTTGCCGCTTTATTTTTAAAGTACAGCCGAAATGTCCCAAGGATGAAAACCGAGTGGACAAAGGGGTGGCAAGCGGAGCTTTATCAAAAATTGTTTAGAAACCGAGAGACGGCATGGGAAGAAGTTTCCAAAGGAAGCTTTCCTGAATATTGGCTCTTTGGCGTCTCCTATCTTACCCCTATTGAAAAAATCGCTTTCAAAAATAGTTTGATCTGGCTCTTTTCACCCTGCCTTCATTTTTGGGAAGATCAACTCTCCGAAAAGGAAGGGGCCTATTTGCTTCGTGAGCTGGAGCTAAAGGGGGTAAAGGAGAGGGATTTAGAGGAGCTTCAGGAGTACTTAACTCCCATCAACCCCCTTTTAGTCTCCTGGGGAAGGCTCGGGAAAAGAATGTCACTTTTAGAAGAGGGGGAAGAAAGGCTTTTTGCAGCGGCAGAAAGTCAGATCAAGCGTTATCAAGAGTGGGATCTTGGCGATACTTTAGTAATCGACGAAGAGACTTCTACCCTCCAGCTCTTGCAATCCGATATTCTTTATGGCAGGCGGCCTGATATTCAGGAAAGAAGCGACTCCTCTGTAACAATAACTTCCTATCTTTCTCTTAAAAAGGAAGTGGAAGGATTAAGCGAACAAATCATCACCCTTTTAAATGATTCAAAAGACGAGCCTCAAGATATTTTGATTCTAACGCCCGATCTTGAAAAACTTGAGCCCTACCTTCCTCTTATCTTTAAAAACGAGATCCCTTATTTCATCGCCGACCGTCCTCATAAAAATCGTGAGGCGGAAGCCTTTCTTTTATTTTGGAATTGGGCTTTAAATCGTTTCCATAAGGAAGACTTTTTAGATTGGTTGAATCATCCCTCTACCCGATCGCCCTTTGATCAAGACGGTTTAAAGATTCTTAATGATTGGATCCGAAAAAAACCTGTAGAGAAAGAATGGGACGGCAAAAGCTATAGCTGGACCGCATTTCTTAAGTCGTGGAGCGAAGAGATATCATCAGGGCATATCCAGACTTCGGAAATAGAGACTCTTCGGCAGTTTATCGGATGGATTGAAGAGATAAAAAAATGGATAGAGCCGATTCAGCAAAAAGAGGAGAAATCTTTTTCTGAATGGAGTCAATTTTTTAAAGAATCTCTAAAATATTGCAAATCCAGTGAGATTTTGGAAGCTATAGTTGAAGTGGAATCCAAAGCTCCTCCCTATCCTTTAAGCTTCTATACTGTATTTCAGACTCTGAAAGAGCGCATCGAACACTCTCAATATGAAGGGCATCCCTCTAATCTAAACTCGGTTAGAATTTCGTCACTTTATCCAATGCGTTTAGTTCCTTATGAACATATTTTTTTGGTAGGAATGGATGAAGCCTCCTTTCCTAGAAAAGATATAAAAGAGCCCTTAGATGAATCCAGGGATTTTGAGGAGGAAAAACTTGCCTCAAAGCATGACCTTGATAGGACCCTCATTTTAGAGTCGCTATTGTCTGCCCGAAAAAGTTTTTCCATCTCTTTTAGTGAATCTCCAAGCCCTTTAGTAGAGGAATTTAAAGAGTATTTGGAGACGTACTATCCTCCTTTCAATATTCAAGAAGGTAAGAAAGATCGGATAAAATATTATCCCCCCGAAAAAATGAAGCTTTCATACACGCTTGCACCCATTTCGCAAGATAAGACGCTTATTTCTGTTAAGGAGCTCACCGATTCTTTTAAAAACCCTATCAAGGTTTATTTAAATACCGTTTTAAAATTAATCTTCGAGAGGGAAGTCGAGGAGGAGCCTTTTTTAATCCCTAATGCTTTGGAAAGATACCTGTATGTTCGTGGCGCCTTTTCAGGAGCTGAAAGAGAATTAAGCGTTAAAGGGCGCTTTACAAAAGCGTGGATTCAACGAAGCGAAGAAGATCTTAAATCCATGGGGTCTAACCCAGAGATTATTCATTTAGATCCACCGCTAGAAATAAACGGCAAAACCCTCTTTGGATCTTTAAAATACGTCTCTGATAGAGGGGCTTTTATTTTAAATAAAGGGGTGGAAGAAAGAATAGCCGCAATTCCAATTATTTATCTTAACGCCTTACTACAGGGAGGAAAGCCTCGCTTTCAGCAGGTTGGCTTAAAAGATAAAGAGTTAGAGGTGAGCACCGATCTCGGATTGGCTTACGTCTTAAAGCATTTTTCTAAAGTCAGAGAGAAGCTCTGTCCGCTTGAGCCTCGCTGGATTTCAGATATAGCCAAAGGCCATAAAGAGGAGCTCTCCAAAAAAATGGATGAAGAGAATGATCCTTATATAAAGTGGGCAATCTCTCAGGGACTTAAGGCGGAGAATATTATAGAAGAGTGGAAGGAAGAGGCAGTTTTCATTCTAGATCTGATCGGAGGGTTAAAAGATGCATAATCAGATCATTATCGAAGCCTCAGCCGGTTGTGGAAAAACTTATAGAATAGAAGAAATTCTTTTAAGCCTTATTGAAGAGGGATTAGAGCTCTCCGAAATTGTTATTGTCACATTCACTCAAGCTCAAGCCAAAGACTTGAAAAAAAGAATCTATAACCGTTTAAAAAAAACCAAGAGTAACAAAGCTCAAAGAAGTTTAAAGCTATTTGATGAAGCGAATATTTCCACGCTTCACAGTTTTTCTCAAAAAGTGATTCAAGAGGCGGGCGTCCTTATCGATTTTCATGCAGAAGAAATCACCACTTTTGCCAATTTTAAAAAAAGCTTCAAATCTATTTTAAGACACGAAATTCCTGAATCGGTTGTTAATGACGCGCAACTCGAAAAAGTATGCATTGCACCAAGCTCGATTAAAAATATTCGCAATCAATTTGGCAAAAAAATTGAGGTGACCCCTTTATCTAAATCGATAGAACAGCTGAAAAGCGCAAGGCTGTCCATTCCTTATAGCTATGAAGAGGTCCTAAAAGATTATGAAACTTTAACGAAATTTTATAAGAAGAAAAAAGGGTCCGAGACGATCCCGCAGTTTCTAGAGCTCTTTAAAGAGCAAGAATGGGGTGAAAAAGAGCTTTGTACTCTTGTCAAAACAGGTTTTGAGTGGGACAACCTGTTTAATGAAGATAACAGACGTCAAAAATGCCCGGATATAGAGGCGCCCCCATTAGAGAAATATTTTTGCCTTGGGGCCCATCTAAAGCCTATTGTAAATGAAATTTCCTCGCGGGAAAACATTGAGAAGGCCATTGCCAAGTATTGTCAGGAAGAGCGGCACAAACTGCATAAAGAGATCGTGGTTTTTGATGATCTCATTCGTGTAATGGACGAAGAAAGCGAAAAGCCTGAATTTATCCGCTTTTTTAAAAGCCGTTATAAAGTCGCGATTATTGATGAGTTTCAGGATACTGACGCTGTCCAGTGGAGGATTTTCAAAAGGCTTTTTGATCGTTTTTACATCGTGGGCGATCCTAAGCAAGCGATTTATGGGTTTCGGGATGCCGATATCTACACCTATTTAGAAGCCTATCATTCAATCACTGAAAGACAAACTCTTGATACCAATTGGCGCTCGTCTCCCTCCTTAATCAAGAAACTCAATAACCTTTTTTTATCGGCGCCGGCTGTTTTCAAGCTGCCGAAGCTAGAAACCTCCCTTCCCTATCCTATTGTGAAGGCCGGAAAAGATATTGAGGGAGGAAAGCTTGTTGTCGTTGAATCTGAAAAAATTCGAGACCTTTATCCTTTTATCACACATCTTGTAGCCGAGAATCCGTCTGAATGGGCTATTCTAGTCAGAGGACATAAACAAGCCGATAAAATCGCCTCGGTCTTAAGCGATTGTCAAATTCCCTATCTCATTCAAAGACAGTATTCAATGGCCCAAAGCGATGCCGGAAAATCGCTCTACCAAATTTTGGAGGCAATAAGCTCTAAAAAGAGAATCAGGGGCGCTTTAGCCTCATCGTTGATTAATTATAGTGCGGAAGAACTCTTCCGTTTAGATGACTATACGGAATTTGAGGCTCAAGTTTTACGCTTTCAAAAATATGGTGAGGCGCTCGAAAAAGGTTTCGCTCACTTTGTAGATGCTTTCGAAGAGGATTTTATTCATAGAATTACAAATTCTCCCCCTCTTTTCTATGAATGGGAGGCTCTTTTAGAGGAGATTTTTAGCTGGCTTCAAAAAAATGAGTTGAAAGATTTTTTTGAGGGGGCGATCGATAACGAGGAAAAGCGCTTTGTAGGAACCGAGCAGGGGGTGAAAATTATGACGATCCACGCCTCCAAAGGATTAGAGTTTGATAAAGTAATCGTTTTAGGGGCTGTAGAGACAAATACCTTTCTCGACAAGGAAGAGGAAGCCGAACTGATGCGGCTTTTTTATGTCGCATTGACAAGAGCGAAAAAAGAGCTCTATGTGCCTGTTCTCTTTGATAAAAGAAATATGATGAATCTCTTTTTAAATCATGTAAAAGAGGGCTTTACAAAAGAAAATCTTGCCGCATGGGTCAAAGAAATCGATGCCGACTACCAAAAGATAATTCCCGATTTGGAGTTTAAAAAACGAGCTCTTCCTCAATTCGAGACTATGGTGCCCTTAAAAAGAGTTTTCAGCCCGATTTTCGTATCATCCTATACAAGGCTGAAAGAGAAAAGAGAGGCCGCGCATGACTCGCCAGAGTCCCTTCTTCCTAAAGGAGTTGAGATGGGCCTTTGCCTGCATAATTTACTCGAAAAAACGACTTTTCAAACCCCTATCGAAATATCCCTCAAACACTCGCCCTTTGAAATGTATGAAAAGGAGATAAGCCTTCTTTTGACAAATCTCATGGAACAAGTTGAAATTGGAGGCGTCAAGCTAAAAGACTTAAAATCGTATAGACAAATGAGGGAAGTGCCTTTTACCTATAAAACCGAAAATGGATTTATGACCGGCATTATCGATCTTGTGATAGAGGTTGATCAGGATATTTATATCGTAGACTGGAAAAGCCATTCCTTGGTTGATTATAGCGCTGAAACCTTGAAAAAGGTGGTTTTTGAGGAGTCGTTCGACCTGCAAGCTAGACTCTATTATGAAGCTGGGCGTAAAGCTTTTGGCAAAGTCAAAGAAGTGTTATTCGTTTTCATTCGCGGTCCAGGAGTTTATCGATGGATCCCTTAAGTACTTTTGTAGCTGATCCTAAAAGATACGCTCTTTTGAAAGAGCTTGAATTAGGCCACACTTTTCACGAGGATCAGGCGCTTCCCTTTTATGAGGAGCTCGAAAATGCATTTAAAGAGCTTGTTTTTAGAAAGATGGAAGAGGCTATAGCGCCTGTCGTTTTTACACCCTCTTCCGAGCTTACAAAAGATCAAAACGATAGAATCCAAGCATCGATTAATAAATCTTTGATTATTATCACAGGAGGTCCTGGAACAGGAAAGACCTACACAGCAGCAAAGTTGGTGCATCAGCTCAAGTCATCATTGAAGCATATTATTTTTGCTGCACCTACCGGAAAAGCTGCGCAAAGATTGAAAGAGAGTTTTAAAAGCGAAGAGGTCGAGGCCTTAACTCTCCATAGACTTCTTGGAAAAGAAGATGATCTTATCAAACTACCTTACGACCTTCTTATTGTAGATGAAGCGTCGATGATCGATCTAAAAATGATGATTCATCTTTTAAAATCGATTAAAAAAGGGGCAAGGTTACTCCTCTTAGGAGATGTTAATCAACTTCCACCTGTCGAAGCGGGAGCTCCCTTTCAAGCCCTCGTTGAACTTTACGAAAAAAAATGGGGAATCACCCCTTTGAAAGAGTGTTTAAGATCGGATTTGAAAAATCTTAAACAGCTTTCCGATTATGTGGTTCAGGGAAACTCTCAAGAAGCATTAGCTCTTTTAGAGCAAAATCATTCAGAAATTCAATTAAAAGAACTTTCTATACCGCCAAAATATCCTGTCTTAACTCCCCTTAAACAGGGTCCTTTTGGGGTGCAAAAACTGAACCGATGGTATCTCTCTAAGCATTTAAGTCCTGTTCAGCCTATTATGGTGACAGAGAATAACGATGATCTTGGCCTATATAACGGGGATATCGGGTTTCTAGATGGTCAAGGAAAGGCTACATTTCAAAATAAGACATTTCCTGAGAAGATCTGCCCGAGATTTGAGCTTGCCTTTTCTCTTTCGATTCATAAAAGCCAAGGTTCAGAATTTGAAGAAGTGCATATCGTTTTACCGGAAGGATCCGAAGTGTTCGGGCGAAACCTTTTGTATACAGCCATCACGAGAGCGAAAAAGAAGCTTGTTATCTACTCTTCTAAAGAGACCTTGAAAAAGACGATCGAAGCCTCTTCAAAACGGCGAGTAAAACCCCTTATGGAGTAATTTAAAGTTTCACTATGTTCGTCCTTCTCTTAGCTCTCATACCCTATGTTTGTCAACCGGTCATCTATTTGCACACTGAACCCAAGAAGGCAAGCCCGCCTTGCTCTCAGGCTGTCTATGGAACACGTCTTGAAGTTAAAGAAGAAGTCGATGATTTTGCCTTCGTTCAAACAGAAGATTTAGAATCCGGTTGGATTCAATCATCGGACTATGTGTGGATTGAAGAAGAACATCGTAATGTGATGGCTCGTGTAGATTCATTAAAAGCGCATGTGTACGCTATAAATAATCTTACTTTGCAAATTCCAATTTTAAGCCTTCCCTATGGATCTTTGGTTGAATGGGTGCAAGAAACCGACTCCAGATGGGTTCAGGTGAGGCTTCTGGATAAAGCGGTTTATTGGATGCAGCGAAACGATTTAAAGCGTGAATTGAAACGAAAAGATGTAGAAGAGATGATTTTATTTGCCTGCCGTTTTCTTGAGCGACCTTATACGTGGGGAGGTTATTCTTCCGAAGGACTTGATTGCTCAGGTTTTACGAAACTCTGCTTCAAGGAGCAAGGAATATTCCTTCCGCATAGTTCAAGAAAACAGTCAGAGATGGGTGAGATCGTTTTGCTTGAAAATATACAAAGAGGCGATCTTCTATTTTTTGGAGAGGATAAAGTAAGCCATGTAGCGATTTATTTAGGCGATAATAAACTAATCCATGCCTGTCCAAGAGAGCCTTTTAGGCCGGCTGTTCGTATAGAAGATTTCACCGATAGTTGGAAAAACCGCTTTATTTTAGCTAGAAGGATTAGTTCTTAGAAGCTTTGATTTCACGCCATTTTTTTATGAGGTGGGCCGCAATCGGCGCGGCCTCCTTCCCATAGCCTCCGTAGCGCAAATAGACGACCACCACGATTTCAGGCTTTCTAAATGATTCATCTTCAAAACCGATTCCTCCAAACCAGACATGGGTATAAAGAGGTTTTTCATTCGGTTCATCCAGATTAAGCCGTTCTAAAGCCTCGGAGGTTGAAGTTTTGCCGGCTAAATGATTTTTTACGTCGATATAGCTTGCAATGACCTCCGGGTTGTGATGATAAATTTTGGATAGCTGGAAGATAGAGTCGTTGAGAGTTTTTGTGACAACACGTCTCATCCCTTCTAAGAGCGTTCTGCGAATATTTTCCGGCATGAAGACTTTTCTTTTTACTTCCGCCTCTGTAAGCGCTATCGGATGAACAGAATCGGGATTAATGAGCGTTGTAAACAGTGGAAAATCGATGCCTGCCATGTTTAAATTCGTTTCTAAAGGGTAGTTTGTAAGATTCGGTATTTCATCAATAACGTTTTCGCAAATCCCCGCCTTGCACTTGATGATTTGAGGTTTAAAAACAAGGCCACCATTTGCGATCGCTGAGAGCATGACAGATGTTTGCAGCGGTGTTACAACAAGAGTATGTTGTCCGATCGATGTTGCAAATAGGCCGGTTGGATTTTGTTCGAGATCCTTGGGGAGTCTGCCTTGAATTTCTCCGGGTAGCTGAATACCCGTTTTTTCTCCGAAGGACAAATCTTTGGCGCTTTTTATGAGATCCTCGGGAGATTTGATGACGTCCATCGCAAGAAGGGCAAAATAGGGGTTGGATGATTTTTCGATAGCCGTCAGTAAGTCGACGGTTCCCATTTGATTATGAGACGATCTTGGAATTCTTCCCCCTTTGTAGAGCTGAGGAATAGGTTTTCCTTGACTGTCATACCCCACATAAACTTGAGAGCCTATCTTGAATATTTGATCTTTGATTTCAAGGGGATTCATCTTCCCAAGCTTAAGAGCAGTGTAGGCTGTGACTAGCTTAAAAATGGATCCTTGCGTTGCTGCTTGCCGGTAGGCGAAAGATCTTGAAAAACCGTATCCATACGCGGGATAAAAGCTCGTAGCCAGCTGTTTTAAAGTCCCAGGCTTTTTTACTCTCCATGGAGCTTTTAAAAGCTCGTTTCGATCATCGAGGGTTCTAAATGTGCCAAGGTATTTAATCCCCTCCTCATACGAAAAGTTTTTGAAGGCTTTATGAAGAATGAGGAATTCATTTCTCCAGAATAGATGTGCGTTTGCGCCTTTTAAAATCTCTTCTGCCAGAAGTTTAAATGTCTCTCCATATTCCGGAAGATAGTTTTCTCCCTTGATGAGGGAAAGAAGAAGGTCTGTTTTGTGTTTGTCCCAAAATTGAGAAAAGAGCTCTCTTTCTTCTTCATCCAGATAGTCTAAATAGGGCTTAGGAAATTTTTTGGCCTCTTTTTCAATCAGCCTTTTTTGTTGTATAAACTCCTTTTCTTTTTCTTCACGCCATTTTTTAAAGTCGATCTCTCTAAATAATGTTTTGGCGCGATCCTTCACCGCTTCATTAAGGACTACCCAAGCCTGTTCTTCGGCGCGGTAATCGGCAAGCGTTGTTTTCCCGACCTTCTTTTTTAGATCGGGGGGAAATTTTGAGGGATCTACGTTAAGCCTTAAAAGGTCTACTACGTAAGGATTATGAGAGTCGGGATGGCTTAGGATCTTAAAAGCTTTTTCAAGCGTTGTTATAGATTCAATTTCTTGTTTGACAGAGCCGTTTGGATTCAGAATCAATTCGAGGAAAAAAGGCCAGGTGAGAGGATATAGGACTTCCACCATCTTCTCTTCTTTCATATCCCACCGCTCTTTTTTAAGCGGTATAAGGCCGTCCCAAATGTTTTTTACGGCAGTAGCATCTTCCAAATAGGATTGAACTTCCAAGCGATTCGATCGTTTATCTTCTTGCGAAGTGTAATCATTCGGATCGAAACGGGGGTAGCTTGCCATGGCCAGAATTTCGCCGGTGTTAGGATCGATCGCGATGCAAGCGCCCCCTTTAATAAAGGGTACTTTATCGGCCTTGATAGTCCCTTTCTCTTCATATTTTACTTTTGTTTCACGCGTATTTTCAGAAATCGCAAGCAGTTTTTCCGCCTCTTCTTGAAGCTCCCTGGAAATGCTTAAAAGAATCCTTTGACCGGGTTTGGGCTCTCTTGATCCGGGATAGTCTTTGATCAAGTGCCCTTTGTTATCGAAGAGAGTGGTTTTTTTCCCTTGAATACCCCTTAAAGTCTCTTCAAACTGCTGCTCGATGCCGCTTTTGCCGACGGCATCTGTCACCGTATAGGCAAGCTCGCTGAGTTCCCTAATTCTTTTTTTGACATCCGCTAAGCTGTTGTATCCTTCGGGTAAAGGCATGTCTGCCCCAAGATCGATCCCTTCCAGATAGAGCTTGAGCTCCTCTCTTTCAAGAAGCTTGGCCTCATACTCCTCTTTTGAGATCATGCCGATCGAGCCAATAATGTGCGCAGCCGATTTTTTGTTCGGATAGGTCCTCACACAGTTTTTTCGAAGCATAAGGCCTGGCCAAAAAAGCTCTAGACTTTTTAATTCAAGATATTCTTTTTCGCTAAGATTTGATTTGATGAGGTAAGGAATGTTGTTAAAGAGGGCCGCCTTGGCATGGATTTCATCTTCCAGACGGTTCGGATCAATCCCGATTTTTCGATGGAGGAGCTGGGAGAGCTCCTTAATGTAATCTTTTCTTAAAGTGAGCTTGATTTTCTTGCCAGAGGGATCTTTGACCCATTTGGTAGAAGGGATAGTTTTAAGGTCGCTATAGACGATCGCCAAATCATAATTTAATTTATTCAGGGCAAAAGGCTCGTTAAAGCGGTCTCGAATGGTCGCCCTTTTGGAGGGGATCATCTCGGTCTTTTTGCCCGGTTTTTTGGATTCCAGCTTCTTTTCTTCATATTGATGAACGGTGAGCATCCAAAGTCTTATTCCGATGCAAAGGAAGACAATAAGCAGCCCATACAGAATCTTGCTGGCCTTGTCAGGGATGTTTTTAAGTTCGTGATCGTTCACTCTTGATTAATAACCTGGCTTAAGGGCATAATACCTATAGTTCAAGCGCCTGTAGTTCAATGGTAGAACGATAGCCTTCCAAGCTATATGTGTCAGTTCGATTCTGATCAGGCGCTCCATTTTATATTAACCAAGACCGAAATCTCCCTCAATTGTAAAGCTGATTTACATGGGAGATGCCGTCGTCAACAGAAAGGGACAAGGCTTGGCACAAACTCAAGTCACTATTAAAGAATTATTAGAGGCTGGCGCCCATTTTGGTCACCAAACTCACCGCTGGAACCCAAAAATGAAAAGATTCATTTTTGAGGAAAGAAACGGACTCTACATCATCGACCTTGCTAAAACTCTCCAACAAATTAGAGATTCGATTGACGTGGTAATCGACACCGTTTCCCGTCATAAATCCATCCTTTTTGTAGGAACCAAGAAGCAAGCGAAATTAGTTGTTCGCGAACTTGCAGAAGCCTGCGGCGAATTTTACGTTTGCGAAAGATGGCTCGGCGGTATGCTCACCAACCTCTCCACCATCCGTAAGTCCATCAAGAAGCTTGAACACATCGAGAAGAAAATTGCGACAAGCAAAGACAACTTCACGAAAAAGGAAGTTTCTTTGATGACGAAAGATCAAATTAAATTAGACAAGAACCTCTCGGGCGTCCGTTCGATGAGAAAACTTCCTGGTCTTTTGATTGTAGTTGACCCGATGAAAGAACACATTGCAGTGGCAGAAGCTAACAAGCTCGGTATTCCTGTGATGGCTCTGGTCGATACAAACTGCGATCCAGATCCAATCCAACACGTTATCGCTTGCAACGACGATGCTTTAAAGAGCGTAAAGCTCATTTTAAGTTCGCTTGCACAAGCTATCATCGACAAGAAGAATGAGCTTAAAATTGCTCAGGGCAAAGGCGATGAAGTGGAAGAGTCGGAAGAAGTTCAAGAAGAGATGACCGATGAAGCTGCTTTAAGGCTCAAGGAAGGAGTATAATCTCGATGGCTCAAATTACCGCTGAGATGATTAAAGAGCTCCGCGAAAGAACCGGAGTCGGCGTTTCCAAGTGTAAAGAAGCACTTGAAAAAACCCACGGCAATATTGATCAGGCGATCGAAGATCTCCGTAAAGCCGGTATGGCTTCCGCAGTCAAGAAAGCCGAGCGCGAAACGAAAGAGGGTCAAATCGGTTTTGCCGATAAAGGCTCGACTATCGGAATCGCTGAGATCAATGCGGAGACAGATTTTGTTGTGCGTAACGATCGCTTCCAAGAGTTTGTTAAAAACATTGCGGAAGAAGTTGCAACAACCGAGCCTAAATCCCTTGAAGCTTTCCTTCAACAGAAATACTCGAAAGATCCTAATCTTACAATCGATCAATACCGTGCGACGATCGTACAGGTGATCGGTGAAAACATTCAGATCAAAAGAGTGCTTACCTTGAAGAAGTCTCCTAAGAGCACAATCGGTCTTTACTCCCATATGGGTGGTAAAATTGTGACCGCTGTAGAGCTCGACGGAGCGGAAGGGGAAGAAGATCTCGCGCGTGGTATTGCGATGCATGTCGCTGCTACCGGTCCTGAGTTTTTAAATCCTTCGCAAGTTCCCTCCTCGATCATTGATCAGGAAAGAGAAATTGCTAAGACTCAGCTCAAAGGCAAGCCAGAAAATATCATGGAAAAAATCTTGTCCGGTAAGCTCGAAGCTTACTATGACCAGGTTTGCTTAGTGCGTCAAAAATACATCAGAGACGATTCTAAAACTGTTGACGGTGTGGTTCAAGAGCGCGCGAAAGCCATCGGCAAACCTCTTCAGGTGAAAAACTATATTCGCTGGAATGTAGGCCAATAATTATCCTTTGTAGAGACCCCTCCTTCGGGGGGGGCTCTTTCTCGCTGTACTCATTTTTCCTCTGCTGCTATTCTCTCAATCAAATCAATACCGGAATCTATGCGAAGAATTTTAGTTAAACTTTCAGGCGAAATGCTGCTTGGGCCTGAAAAAATGGGAATCGATGAAAATGCTTTGATTCATACGGCCAAGTCGCTCATTCACCTTAAAAATGAGGGGTATGAGGTAGCGGTTGTGATTGGGGGCGGAAACATTTTTAGAGGGCTTAGCTTAGTCAAGAGCGGAATCGCCCGCACGCCTGCCGATCAAATGGGAATGCTCGCTACTTTGATCAACGGGGTTGCCTTAAAAAACGCGATAGAAGCTTTAAAAGTAAAAGCGCATCTATTTTCTGCTTTAGCTTGCCCGCAAGTTTGCGATAGCTATCAGTATGATCATGTGTTAGACGCTTTAGAGGAAGGGCAGATTGTCATTTTTGTAGGCGGCACTTCGAATCCCTATTTTACAACCGATAGCGCGGCGGCTTTAAGAGCGTCTGAAATTGGAGCCGATCTTCTGATTAAGGCGACAAAAGTGGATGGGGTGTATGACAAAGATCCTAAAGAGGCGGGCGCTAAGAAATATGAGACTATTTCCTACACCGATTTTTTAAATAAAAAATTAGGCGTGATGGATTTAACGGCAGTCACCCTTTGCATGAACAATCACATCCCTATTTTTGTCTTTAACATGAAACATTTAGGGCGAAAAAATCTTAAAGACTTAATTTCACATCAAGAAGGAACTTTGATAAAACCATGAGCCAAGAAGTCACCGAAAGAACCAAACAAAAAATGCTAGCCGTGATCGAGCACTTAAAGGTGGAACTTAAGTCGATTCGAACAGGGCGAGCAAATCCTAGTATGCTTGATGGAGTGATGTTTGAAGCGTACGGAGCGCCTATGCGCCTTAAAGAGGCGGCCTCTGTGAATGCGGCCGATGCAAGGCAGCTTGTCATTACCCCCTTCGATCCTAAAAATGTGGGTGCAATCGCAAAGGGGATTGAGAAGGCTAATTTAGGGGTTATGCCGATTGCCGACGGTAATGTAGTTAGGATTAAAATTCCTCCGATGGATGAATCGACTCGTAAAGAGATGGTTAAAATCAGCCATAAGAGACGGGAAGAGGCGAAAGTTACCATTCGTAATATACGGCGTGATATGAACGAAGAAGTGAGAAAAAAATTGAATCTTCCAGAGGACCAGATTAAAAAATCGGAAAAATCGATTCAGGAATTGACTGATAAATTTTGTGCCGAAGCAGACCAGGTAGTCGCCCTTAAAGAAAAAGAGATCATGACGATCTGATTTTCTTGCACTAAAAAGGCTAAATTCAGTACGATGGAGCCACTTTCAACGCTTTACTAGTTGAAAGTAAGCCTGTTACCTAACCGTAACTTATGGCCCCATCGTCTAGCCTGGTCCAGGACACCGGATTTTCATTCCGATAACAGGGGTTCGAATCCCCTTGGGGTCAAAGTAAACGAGTCTTTAGCTCAGTCGGTAGAGCACCTCACTTTTAATGAGGGTGTCGATGGTTCGAGTCCATCAAGACTCATTTTCCTTTCACTTATCTCTCACAAGTTTTATCTTAAAATTATATCTTGGTATAATAGTAAAATGGCTGAGAATCAACAAGATAAACATCCCGAAAGACCGCTGGAGTGTTCCGATTGTAAAAAAAGCATTTCAATCGTGTACACCGAAATCATAGGCGATCAGATAGTTAGGACAAGCATGTGTGCAGATTGTCCTGAATATCAGAAGCGGCTTCATGGAGGAAGTCATATGATGCCTATTCTCATGGGAGAAGGGGCTAATTTGGCTTGCGGCAATTGCGGCACCACCCTGGAGAGCCTTAAAATGGGCCATCCGACTGGGTGCCCTACCTGCTATGAAATTTTCGAAGATGTTATTTTCCAGGAACTCTTGCTTCAAAACAGGCTTCCCTCCCGCATTACCTCATTTAAGAAGACCATTCCTATTCATATTGGAAGAAAACCCGGCGAAGCCAAAGAGTTGAACCTTTCCGCTAAACTTTTAGCGTTGAATGAAGCTTTGAGCGAGACATTAAAAGCAGAAAACTATGAAGAAGCTGCCCTTCTTCGCGACCAAATTAGAGAGCTGACGGAAAAAAATCCTGAATTGAAAGAGCGTCAATGAACTTACCTTCAGAACAACTCTTAAAGCAAAAAGGGCCCTGGTTAAATGACTTTAACCCTATCTGGGTCGCATCGAACATCGCCCTTCGTAGAAATGTTGAAAAATTCAAGTTTCCCGCCAAATTGGCCAAGGATAGAAGAAAGCAAATCATTGCCTTGTTAAGCCAAGAGATGCTCTCTTCCAAGCTCCTTTTAAAACCTTATATTCTAAATGGTGAAGAGATTGGCGCTCTCGAAAAAGATTTCTTGGTCGAACATTTTCTCTCTTCGGAACAATTTACCCAGGCCCATTCGGGTGAAGCTTTTATCGTCGATGAAACAGGCGAGTTTTTAGCCTCCCTCAATCTCAAGGATCATTTGCATATCCAAATCATCGATATTAAGGGCGAGCTTGAATCCTCCTGGAATAAGCTCGTTAAAATCGAAGAGAATTTAAATAAAACCATCTCCTTTGCCTATACCCCCGAATTTGGTTTTTTAACCGCCGATCCCATGGAAGCGGGTACAGGCCTTCATATCTCCACTTTTCTTCAGCTGACAGCGCTGATCCAATCAGGGGAGCTGGCAGAGACGTTAAAAAAATTGGAAGATGATGCCATAGAGACCACCCATTTTTTAGGGGCCGATATTCCTGTGGGAGACGTTCTTATCGTGTCAAACCGCTTTACATTAGGGGTTAATGAAGAGAGTATTATTCAAAGCGTGAGAAGTTATACTACGAAGCTCATGAATGCCGAAATTACAGCCCGTAAGAAGGCTGAAAAAAGCGATGAGATGAAAGATAAAGTTTCTCGGGCCTATGCGATTCTTATTCACTCTTATCAAATCGAGACTCAAGAAGCTTTAAACGCTATCAGCCTCTTAAAGATGGGCGCCGAGCTTAACTGGGTGAGCGGAGTCTCCGTTGCCCAATTAAACGAGCTATTTTTTAACATTCGAAGAAGTCATCTTTTGAGACTTTTTCCCGAAAAAATCGCGCCTGAGCAGATTGCCCATAAAAGAGCCGAGTATTTTCATTCTCAGCTTAAGGCGGCCAAGCTTTTGATTTGAGATCGCGATACATCTCTTGAAATGGGATAATATCCTCGGAAGAGGCCCGACTCAAGAGATAGTAGATAAACTCCGGGTATTTAAGTCCTCTTAAGAGAAGCTGTTCCATCATCGGTTCAGACGAGCTGTATTCTTTCATTGCCTCCTGAATGTCTGTTCCCTCCATGATCGTTTTGATTAGCCGATCTAGATGAGAGTTTTCTAAGGCATCAGAAATTTTTCGAAGCTCTTGAATTCGTGAACTGACGTAATCACTTTTTTCAAGGCTCTCGCATTCTAAGCGTCTTGTCTTAAGCGGCTTTCCATATTCCTTTAGATTCTTGATTAAAGATTTCAGTTTAGGAACATTGTTGGCTGACTCTTTTTTTAACTTCAGTAAATTTTTTTGGGATTTACTAAAGAGGGCAAAGAAATGATCTATCCAGCTAGTCTTTGAGAAAGCGGCTACTCGTTGATAAAAACTTTTTAGCTCTTGCTTGGATTTCAAATGGCTAGGATGAAGATGGGCGAGTTTTTCGCTCCATTCGTTGACTCTTACGGGGAGAGATTTTTGTCTTAACACCTCTTCGATAGGAGCATTTTTCAAAAGCGAGAGGCCTGCTAAAAGATCGTCCGCCGATTCTTTATCAATGGGTCTTGATGAGCCCTTATCGCACAAAATATAAATGATTCCGCCTGCTAAATTAGCCTGAATATTTTTATGGTGGGGATCTTCGAAAATTCCAAATAGTATAGTTTTAACGATTGAAGGATGGCTTAATATTTTAGCGGCGAAAAGTGTGCTAAAATTTAAAAAATGGACCTCCTGTAACTTATCTTTATAAGAAAAAAAGATCTTCATGAAGTCTTCATCGCTTTGAGAGTTTAAAAGATGAAGAATCAATTCATCGATCTTTTCAACATCAAAAGAGGTTTCTAACTCTCTTTTGGCGAGATTTACTTTATGTTCTAAAAAAGGGATGTTTTGAGAATGATAAGCGATAAACTCAGCTATTTCAACGGGGTCATGAAGTTTCTTAAGTTCGCCAAAGGGAATCAAAAGTTCATGGGGGCCGCCATTTAGCAACTCTTTGATGAAAAAAAATTGATCAAGCTCTTGCTGTTTCTGATTTAACCGTTGTTTAAGTCCATTTACTCTTTCGGCTGTTTTGTGTTTGTTGGGAGATAATAATGAAAAAACTCTCTTGGCTAAACCAGGCGGTTTTTTATCATTCAGCTGATTAAGGATGATGGGGATTAATTTAGTTTCTTCAGGGGTTAGTTCTAAAGTTGATTTATTGCATAACTGTTCATAATTTTTTAGTTTTGCGTCTGGTATGCTTGATGTCATAATTTAATTATAAATTATAACATTTAATAATCATTTAAAGAAATAAGGTTGGGAGGATAATTTCTTTTTAATAGATTGTGGCAATAAATGCCCTTTTGTCCCTATTTTATAACCTAACCATTTCACCGTTAATAAGATGCAGGTATAAGGAAGGTGGAGGGGATTAACTTGTCTTAAGAGAGTTTTGGCATAAGCGCGCCCTCTTTTTTCATCCCCTGTGTTGGCTTTCATTTGTACCCTGGCAAATCCGGTATCAAAACTTCTTTTAAACTCTTCCTTCAAAGTAAAGGAGTGGGAGTGATGGACCTTTGAATCGGCCGCGTAGGCCACCGATTCCCCCTTTTCAAGCAACTTTGAGCAGGCATAGGTATCTTCACCCAGTAAAACGTGCGGAAAGCCGCCAATTTCATCTAATTTATGATTGAGATACGCGGAGCTTGAGTTGGATAAAAAGAACGTATAGGTCCCATATCTTTCTTTATCTTGAAGAGTGCGAACATGGGATGTTTCAGGATAATTATAGGCTCTATGGAAGGCTTCGAAAAAATCAGCTCCAGGGTGTGGAAGCTGCCGCGAATAAGAGAGCGCAGACTTTTCTAAGGGTTTAACCAAATTTTCGAGCCATTCCGGATGGGCCGGAAGTGCATCCTGGGTTAAGAATACAACGATCTTTGTGCCGATCATCTTTCTTCCCAGTTCCCGGGTAAGGCCATGGTTGAATGCTGATTTTGGAATTGTGTGTACTTGGAAACCGGCTTTTAGGGCAAGCTCCCGGGTGTTATCTGTCGAAGAGGAGTCTATCACCAAAACTTTGGCAGGAAGGGTTGAATTTTTTATGCTTTCAGAAAGCTTTGGAAAGTACTTGGCGCCATTCAAGGTGAGAATGACAATCCCGATGTCAGCCATATGTTTTGAGGTAAAAATCGCTTAATTGTTCGTAAAATGCTTTTTCATCAAAAGGAATGTTTAAAACAGAGTCAGTATTTATTCTTTCAATCGGTTCGCTAAAATCGATCTGCTCTTTTATTTCAAAATCGCAGGGTTTGTTTAAAAAAGGCTTGAGATTGTCTCTAAATCGCTTAACGAAATCTCCTTGCATCTCAGGCCTGTAGCTTGGATTCATCTGGGGAAGATGGTTTTCCAAAAAATCGGTATAAGCATCAGCTAACAGCGTAACCGGAATATTATCCCTTACATAACTCGGCTGGGTGACAGGGGGTTTCGCCCCTTTCAACCAGTTTTGCGCAAGGAAAGTTGTAAATCTCACCTCTTCATAAGGACCAAAGGGATTCGGAATAACAAATTTTCTAAAACGCATTTTATAAAGCGGTACATAATATTCAAACGCTAAGCTCGTGAGTCCCTTTGAAAGCCCGTAGGGAGAGACCGCTCTTAATTGATCGCTTCCTGCCCCTTCACCCGGTTCAAAGACGGAGCCTGTTAAAATAACTTGTTTGCATCCTTTAAGAGAGAGTACTTCCAACACTTTACGAATATTGTTCATATTAGAGGAGAGCGCTTTGGCAGGATCAAAGTCGGGGCTTTTGTAGTTGGTAACATCCGCGGCATGGTGGCAAAAAATGTCAATAGAGGGGATGTCTTGTAAAGCTTTTAAAAAATTCTCAGATCCGAAGGGTGCATCGAAAAGGCAGTTTGAAACCTTTTCAACTTGCCTTAAACGCTCTAATCGAAGTCCTTCATACGCTTCTTTTTTCCTTTGGATTAAAGAAGTGACGAGATGCTTTTTTTCAGCCAATTTTTTAACGAACCACATTCCGGTAAAAGAGGTGGCGCCGGTGAATACTATTTTCATAGGAGAGAAGAATACCCTTAATCAGAATTTTATCGAACCTTTAAACTATCTTAATGTGAAAAAGGCACATTGAACCCAACTTAACAAATTAGGAGTTAAACTATGAGCGCCCCCATCAATCCAAGAGGCGGATTTGTCGTTGCAACCCCCCAATCGACTGTAGCTGTTACACCTGTCGTTTCTGCTTCACCGAGCCGGCAAGCGAATCCTTTAAGAGCTCAGCAAGCAAGAGAAGTGCATATGGTATCTCAAGCCGTTATCGTACAAAATCCACCTTCTATGATGTATGTTCCACATGCCCGTTTAATCTCACAACCCGCGGTTGTAAGCCTGCAAGCGCCTCCTCCAGCGGTTATCGTATCAAGCACAGGCGTGAATCCTAGAGATGTGACCTCCTATACAGTGTCTACAAGAGATGGCGGGACGCACACGGATATTAATGCGGGCGCTCTTGCTCGTAAGAGATTCTAAATCAGCCAAGCAAGAAGCGCTTGCCTGTGAGTGGTTTTATTGCGTCGGTAAGAAAAAAAACGCTCCTCGTCGAGATAGGTGCATTCAGGCGCAATTTCGATATGCTGTTTGAGCACTCCTGCTTCAAGCAATTCCTCCTCCGCCACTCTCTTTAGATCGTATTTGTCAGGGCCTGATAAAAAACGGGAAATAGAGAGAGGCGGTTTCTCTTTAAATTCGAAGCTTTCATGGCCGATTGAAGGGGATATGCCCACCATCAATTTATCGGGGCTCACTAGATATTTTTCCTTCAAGTGTCGGATAGTATGCGAGTAAATTTTTTGATCAAGGCCTCTCCAGCCCGCATGTACAACGGCTAAAACCTGTTTCTCCGGTTCATAAAAAAGCGCGGCTTGACAATCGGCTGTTCGAATCATGAGAGGAATATTTTTTTGATTCGTATAAAAACCATCCGCCTCTCCTTCTTCATCAGGCTGTTTAATTCGAATGCCATGCACTTGAATCGTATCTACGATATTCTTTATCCCTAGATCTTTGGAAATCTCTTGAAGCCTTGTATTTACTATCAGCGGATCTTCATTCGAATATAGGCTTACATTGCCGCATGTTTTTGTCAAAAAGGCATGACCTAAATTTTTAAATCGAGAGAGTAATTCAAATTTTAAATATTCTTTTTTTCTGACATAACTGGAGATCATTTTAACATCATATGGGAGAAAAAAGATGAGTGCAACTTCTGAGGCATGCCACTGCTCGAAGAACCCCGATTCCTCAACAAGAAAACTACCCGCTTTTTTGTCGGATCCTAAAGTGTATGCTATAGCTACGTTGGTTATTAAAGTAGCCGTTACTCTATTTGCATTGATTTTAGCACCGATCCCCACCCTCATCGGATTGGGAGTCGGTATCGCAGCAGGAATAGGTTATCAGCTATATACGAATAGCAAAATGCCGGAAGCTTTAGAGCTTCAGCCGGTTTGTGCAAAAGGGTATGCAGAAATGCTCGCACAAACTCAATTTCCACCTGTGGTAAATTTGGGGATCACCACTTTTTCCCTCGCTGCTTGTGTGACTTGCCAAACTCTCTTTTTCGCCCCCTTTGTAGGAGTGTTATCAGGCTTTTATATCGGACAAAAAGGAACAGAGTGCATTCGTAATTTATTCAACTCTTCCGTAAAACCGGTTACCGTAAAAGCTGAAGTATTAGTTTCCAATTCTTAATCTTTTCTTTAATTATTTGTAATTGAGATTATAAAAAATATTAGGCATAATATAACAATAGTATGCCTAATCCCTTTAATAAAGAGCTTGTTTCAAAAATTGGTAATTCTCTTGAACATTGTCGATTTCAACCCGATCATTGGCACCCGGTTAAAAAAAGTGATGTAACCGGCCGGGTATATGTTGATTTAACTCCTAATTGCGCGAGTAAAGAGAACTTAATCTATGTGTTTCGAAACAAGCAAAACGGCAAGCTCTTAATCGGTAAAACAGCCACCACCGCCAAACAGCGTCTTTCCTCTTATAATTGGACCTTTAATACGCATCGAACCGAAGGCAAAAAACCTTTTCCTTCCGAAGTGAGGGATCATCCTGAAAGATTTGAATGGGGCATCATTCGATTACTCGCGAGTGAAGACGAGGATTTAGATGAATGGGAAACCGCTTTTATTATCGCCTTCAAAGCGCACATTTTTGGGTACAATCAAAACACAGGCGGTGGCGGAGGCGCGACCGTTAAATCGAGAGGTGAAGTAGGAGAAGCTCCTCAAACTCCTACAAAAGATGTGGCAGGGCTTTTAAAAAAGGCCAGGGTCTACGAATTTAGCAAAGATGAGAATGGCTATTATAATGTGCAGTTTACTCCGACAGCCAAAAAAGTCGGCTCTAAAGTGTACGGTATTTTGATGGGTAAATCGGTCTATGTGGGCAAGTCGGATAGTTTCGTAAAAAGAATGAGAAACCATTTTTCGAGAGCAAGAGAGGAGGGGACAGAAAAAGCTAATCTTCCTCTTTATAAGCGACTTAAAAACACATCTGTCGCAAGAGTGTTACTATTTCAAGATGATACCGACCATCCCGAGCACTATGAAGGCAAAACAAAAAGGCTCTTCAAGGAAGAGGGATATGAAATCTTAAACGTAGCCGGGACCGGAGGGGGCCCTGCAGCGAGTAAAAGACAGAAAAAAAATCCAAAGCCCTCAGCTTAATTAGAAATAATCCCTAAAAAACCCCCATCTAATCCCTCGTTGGTCGGAAGAATAAGTTTTTTCCACTTAAAGCGATCTGAAATTTCATTTTCTTCTGCAAGAATGCTGCAAGTAATAAAAAAGAGGTGCCCTCCCCTTTTCACATGCTTTAAGGCGCTTTTTAATAACGATTGCTGAAGTTCTTTCATCTCTTGAAGATGTTTTTTGTCTAGACGATGGCGAGCTTCAGGCCTTTTGTGCAAAACGCCGGTATTCGAACAGGGAGCATCGAGCAGAACTAAATCAAATTGGCTTTCGGGATACTCTCTTGCATCGCCTTGAGTCAGGCTTTTGGCTTGGATATTCAATCTTTCAAGATTCTCTCTTATTTGAGTAAGCTCTTTGATGTCATTTAAATGAAGCTCGGCATCCGGATAGATTTCATGAAGAGCAATCGATTTTCCACCAGGATTTGCGCAAAGATCCAAAACGGTTTTAGGTTGCGGGATGTGCTCTAAAGCTTCCTCTATCAGATAAAAGGGAGTTGGATTTTGAACATAGTATCGATCCCCTTTTAAAAAGGGTTGAAGATCCTGAACCTCGATAAACAATTTATCTTTTCGATCGCGAACCCATAGAGGGGCCGGCTGATTGAACAATCGGAGAACATACTCAGGAACACTCCGAAGGAATAATTCGGGATAGGTATCTTTATCAGAAAATGGAAAAGTGCCGGGAAGATTCCTTAAATAATGATTAATAAATTTGGCAAAGGAGGGGTGAATTTGGTTTTTAGCTAGCTCAACCCATTCATAGACTTTAGCGTGGGCGGCGCTTTTCATGAAAAAATGCTCATAAACAGCAAGTATTAGAAGCGCTCTTTCTTTAACTTTTTTGGGTCTTACCGGTTTGATGAATTTTTCAAGGGCAATCAACCACTGGCATGCCCCATAGGAAAGATTTTTTGAAAATGGGTCTAAAGGGTTTTCGCTTAAAAAAATTCCATCCCGTAAAAATTTCAAGAAGGCTTGGAAAGCAATTTGGCGGGAACAAGGAGGGGCCTTTGAGTCCATGAGCGAATCCATTGAGATAAGTTTTTCTCGGCTTCATGAGAAAATTTATGCGTATCTAGTATACTGCAAAGCTCATTTAACGACATGGGCTTTCTAAACATCTCTAAGAAGGTGTATTCAGCTTCGCTGATTTCGGTCCACACAAGCTCTTGTTTCGGATTTCTGTAAAAAACAAAGTAGAAATTTCTCCCTTTATGAAGCGTTGGAAAGGGGTTGTCTAGCCAAAAGTCAGGTTCTTGCTTGATAATTTCCCGTCTAAAAGGGAAGAGATCATAGTTCATTTTGTAAAGGCGCATGCTTGGATGAAACGTCATTTTCTCATCCAATGAGAGCTCTTTATAAGAGACATCTTCGCATAAAAAAGAATACACATAGCCAAAGTCAACTTCAGCTGAAGAAATAACAAGAGCTCTATCCGATTCATGATAATTTTCCTCAAGCCAGGCCGGAAAGCTCTCTCCTAAGAGATTGATGTTCCACGTGGGAGGTTTATGCTTCGTAAAATAAGGAATCGCAAGCTGATTGGTAAAGGCGTCTCGTCCGAATAAGGAGGTGACAAGGGGATAGTGCTCCTGCAGAATTTTAGTGATTCGCCACCAGTATTGCTGGCTGTAGATCTCAATTCTTTCATGCGGTTTAAGATAAGGGCTTGGGGCGATATGCAAGGGAGCGATTTTTTCGATCCCTTCCACCTGAATTGTTTGATCGAGAGCTAAAGGATGCGTGATCACTTCCGAAAACCATTTCTGAACTTCGCTCAACTTCATACGAGGGCCATTTGATAATTTTTAGCTTTCTTAGCCTCTTCCCACGTGGCATGAAAATCAAGGAAGCTGTCATCCCACTCAAGTAAAGTTGAGGCGGGTTTTAAAGGATACACTTTTCCATAAAGTTCCCATACTTTGTCGCAGACATAATTATCGTGCGTGTCTAAAAGATAAGTTCCTTTGTCAGTGTGTCCAGCAAGATGATATTGAATAACACGCTCAAGAGGGATGTTTCGAATATAATCCAGGGGATCAAATCCATGGTTATAGGAGGCTACATAAATGTTATTGATATCGAGCATCATATGGATATTTGCCTTCTCCACAATGCTTGAATAAAATTCCCACTCAGGCATCTCGTCTCCTGTGAAAGATACGTAGGAAGAGAGATTTTCAAGAGCAAAGGGAAGTTCTAAATAGTCTTGAACGATTCGAGCTCTTTCGGAGACATAATCGATAACCTCTTTGGTGTAGGGAAGAGGCAATAAATCGTGATAGTGAGCTCCATCCAGCTTTCCCCAGCATAAATGGTCTGAAACCCAGGGTGTTTTTGTAATTTTAGTAAGTTTTTTTAATTTTTTTAAGTAATCAAAGTTCAGCGGATCGGGGGATCCAATCGCTAAAGAAACCCCGTGTTGTACGCAAGGATAGAGCTCAAGAATTCGTTCTAAAATTGTGAGGGGTCTTCCCCCCTCACCCATGAAATTTTCACTAATGATTTCAAACCAGTCAATCGCCGGTTTTTCGTTTAATATGACGTCATAATGGACAGGACGAAGCCCTATCCCGATCCCTAAATTTTTCACGAATCAAGCTTTGGTTACTTGGAGAGTAGCTCTCTTTTTTCTTGCATCAGTTTGTCGTAAACCACTTTAACGGCTAAATTTTTATCTGAAAAGCCGCATTTGCTTTGACCCTTGCACTCCCCTTTCCCGGCGCATGAGTGCTTGTCTGTCGCGCACGCGTTAAGGCCTTTGCAGCGGTTAGTGCCCGCGCATCTTTGGCTTGCGACAAAACGGGCTAATTCTTTCCCTTTATCATCCAAAGAGTCATACAATTTAGTCCCTTCCTGGCTAAGCTCCAGCCGGATATCCTCGTCGGTCATAAGTTTGTAGCCTACATTGCCCGCATTAGGATCTTTAGGGGCATCTTTAGCGTCTTCAGCGCTTAAAGAAGCTACAGCCATTAAACTGCCTGTCAGGCCTAAGATGACTAGACTTTTGAAATCTCTTTTTTTCATGGTATCCTCGCATTTTGGGTGAAACCGGGAGATTTTATCTCCCGGTAAACAATGAACCAGGACTCAAAAAAAATTAAGCGATGCGCTGTCTTTTTTGAGAGTTGTCTTTGCTGCATGGGCAGCTTGCTACTACGCCGCCGCAACCCGATTTAGCAGGAGCGCTGTTTCTAATTTGGTTCTCAACATTGCTTGGAGTTGGGGTGTTGTTAGGATTTGGGTTGTTTTGGTTCCAGTTTGGATTGTTGGTGTTTGGGTTGTTTTGGTTCCAGCTGTTGTTTGTGTTAGGTGTAGTTGTAGAAGGTGTGCTGTTGTAGTTGTAGCTGGTTTGTTTGTTTTTGCCGCCGCCGCAACCGCCAGCTCCGCAAGAGCCTGCTAAAAGAAGCTCTGACGAGTCTTTTTGCTCATCGAAAGCTGCAAATGCTGGAGCTGCGAATAAAAACGCAAGAGCTAAGCTTGAAAGTGCAATAGCTTTGAAATCTAATCTTTTCATAATGGTGTACTCCTCGTACGGGTTGTAATTTGTGTTTACACTAAAATCCCTATCTGATGCAAATTCATTTTTTAATTTGATAATGCTTAGATCTTTATTTACTTATCAAAAAGTAATAAATTTATTATTATCTCTTTCAAGCATTCTGGGAGAGTAGTTGGATAATTATTTAATAGTATGAAAATATTAGAAAAACCCGCTTTTACCCTCCTTCTGCTTAGTTTAAGTCACTTTCTGGTAGACTTCATGATCGGTATCTGGCCGGTCTTCAAAACCCTTGCAAATCTTGATCTTGCGCTTGCCGGTATGATCTATGCCTGCGGCGCTTTAATCGGAGAGGGAATGCAGATTTTTTTTGGCAGGCTCGCCGATTCCGGCTTAAGAAAGACCCTTATCTTGTCAGGCATATTCGCAAGCTCTCTTGGCGCCTTTTACGGATATACCCAAAATTATGTGGTTTTAAGCCTCCTATTTTTAGTCGTTTGCATCGGATCGGGAGCGTTCCATCCCTCGGCAGTAGGGCTCGTCAGCAGCTTAACCCTTGAAAGAAAAGGGACCTTTATCACTTTTTTTGCCATGTTCGGATCTCTTGGACTCGCTTTGAGCCAGATTCTTTATGCTAAAGCCTTTTCGTTAAGCTCGGGTGAAACCGCCTTTTTGTTGATACCCGCCCTTCTGATGATTCTTTTTTCATTAAAGAAAAAAATTTACGCCAAAAAGAGGGCGGCTGAGGCCAAAGAGAATCCTAGTTTTGGACAGTTTATTGAATTTTTTAAAAATGAGGGGTTGAGAAGGCTTTATTTTTCACAAATATGTAACCAGGCGATAGCTTGGGGCTTTATTTTCCTTTTGCCCGATGTTTTAAAGGTAAGAGGGTATGATGACTGGATTGTATTTGGGGGCGGTCATTTAGTTTATGTTTTAGGGGGCGTTCTCTTTTTGATCCCGTCCGGTTATATGGCGGACAAATACTCTTCAAGGGGGGTCATTTTTTATGCTTCCTTGATTGGAATGCTTTTTTACTACGCCTTTTTGTTTATCCCTAACTGGAGCGATCTTTCTGCTTTGTTCCTGCTTTTTGGAATGGGGGCTTCGATCTCGATTGTAAATCCGGTATCGATTGCCTTCGGAACCAAACTCTCTCCTGAACACCCCGGCATGATTTCAGCCTTCCTGATGGGCTTAGTTTGGTGTGTCTCGGAGTGCGTCGGCCCAGGTCTTGGAGGTCTTATGACAAAACTTTTTGTTGAAGATGCCCCTGCAAGATCCCTTATGATCATGGGAAGCCTATTCTTCTTTGGCCTTTATCATGCTTACAGACTGCCTCAATCAGTTGCAGAACAAGTGCAGGCTGAAGTAGAATTGTAGCTCTTATGTTCTATATTTTTTTATTAGCTGCTCTATTTTTAAACGGGGAAGAAAATCTTCCTGTTCAATCCACCTTAAAGCAAAAACAACCCACTTGGATATCGAAGGTGATGACAAGAGCGCCAAACGGCTCTCCTCAAGATGTCTTTTATTTTGATCAGGACACTCCGGTTAAAGAGCTTCATTTTGACTTAGACGGCACTCTTTTGTGGGAAGGCGATCTCTTGCAAAAAGAGGGGACCCTTTACTTCCACGGACCTAAGGTTTTTTATGCTGATAACGGTCAAATCACTGCGATTGAATTTTTCTATGAGGGGAATCTTCACGGTGCGTCGGAAAGTTTTTATCCGAACGGCATCACTAAAGAGAGAATTGAATACAGAAGAGGCTTAAAAGAGGGCAGGGAAGAGAAGCTGTTTGAAAACGGAAAAATTGCTTCAAGACGTCATTTTAAGAGCGGTCTTTTAGATGGAGAGAGCGAGACGTTTTATGAAAACGGACACCGTAGATCTCTTAAGCGGTATGAAAAAGGGGTATTGCAGGGCCTTTCTGAAGAGTGGGATTTAGAGGGCAGACTGATTTTAAAAGCTCATTTCTTAAACGGCTATCCGCATAGTTTAATGAACCTTCCCGCGTTGCAAACCTTTGGAGAGGATGGAAAAATCCTCCGAAAAGAAGAGTTCGTTCAAGGCCTTCAGGTGGGTATTCACGAATCTTTTTATCCATCCGGAAAAGAGAAATCTAAAGTAAGCTATGTAAACGGATACAAAAATGGGGCTGAAAAGGAGTTCTTTGAAGATGGATCCTTAAAAGTGTCAGCCGAATGGTCTTATGGGAAACTGATCTCTCCCAAACTGAAGTATAACCTCTCCGGAAAAATGGTTGAGAAGGAATGGGATCACAGAATAGAGGCTTTTGACGACAACGGAATCAAGATTTCTGAAAGCGATCCTAGATCCTATAAAGAATGGTATCCAAGCGGTAAAATCAGGCGGGACTACCATTTCAATAACAAAGAGTTTGAGGGCGATCAGACCGATTATTACGAGAATGGCGGCATCAAAACCCTTGCAAGATATGTTAATGGCAAGAAAGAAGGTCTCTATCTAGAGAACTTCGAAAATGGAAATCCTGCCCTGAAGATGACTTTTAAAGAAGGGTTGCCATCAGGATTGAAAGAAGAGTGGTATGAAAATGGAAGTTTAAAATCCCGGTCAACTTGGGAGAATGGTGCACTTGATAAAACTTTTATAGAAAACTTTGAGAGCGGCAAGCCTCGCTTGGAAATCCATTATGCAAAGGGAGTAAAAGAAGGCCCCTATAAAGAATGGGACGACAAGGGCAACCTTCTATTTTCTACTGAGTATGTGAAGGGGAAGCCAAACGGGCTCTGGGAAGAATTCTATCCTGGATTAAAAACTAAAAGAAAACTCTTTTTTGAAGAGGGGAAAAAATCGGGCAAAGATAGCCGGTACTACGAAAATGGCAAGCTTGAAAGCGAATCATTTTATAAAGACGATCTTCTAGATGGCGAGTATACTATTTTTTCCGAAGAAGGAACTATCCTTAAATCGGGCTCTTATGTCTTAGGCAAGCCTGTTCATGAACATCTTGAATATTACCCAAACGGCCTTGTTTCATTACGCCAAAGGTTTAAAAACGGGGTCCTGGATGGTTTGCAGGAAAAGTTTTATGCAAATGGCCACAAAGAGGCGGTCCTTTCCTACACTGATGGAGTGATTAACGGGCAAAAGATCAGATGGGATGAGAACGGAGAAGTTTTAGAAGAGGCCCATTATGTCAATGGCATTCTAAACGGCATATTCTTTGTGAAGAGAGAGGATGGGCGCGAGTATGTCTATCATTACAAAGACAACAAACTGGATGGCATTCACCAAATTTTTTATCCCCCAGATCCCTTTTTTGGAAAAGTGAAGGCGGTCGAAGCGAATTATAAAGCAGGGGTATTAGATGGAGAAGTTTCTGAATTTAATGAAGCAGGAACAAAGGCTGCCTCCACGTTTTACGTCGATGGGAAAAAAGAGGGTTTAGCAACTATCTACAATCAGGAAGGACGGGTTTTAATCACAGCTGAATTTTCAAATGATAATCAAAACGGAAGCGCTTTTGAATATTTTCCAAATGGACAAGTTAAAATTCAGGCTTTCTTTGTCGATGATCAGAAAGAGGGTGAAGAGAAAACCTTTTATGAAAATGGTCAAATAGCCTCTCTTAAAAACTATAAAAAGGGTTTACTCAATGGCCCTTATAAGGAATGGAATGCAAAAGGAGTGTTGGTTTTTTCTGCCAACTATCTAGAGGGTGTAAAAGAGGGCAAGTGGTTAAAATTTTATGACGATGGAAAACCCCGTCTTGAAATGGACTATAAAAACAATCGTCCGATAGGCAAGCGTAAAAGTTGGACAGCAAATGGCGATCTCGTTGAAAGGGAGTTAAATGGAGCATAGCTGTTGGAAGTGCGGGAAAAAGCTCCCGGAATTTGAATGGGGGAAAGTCTCCTTTAGAGCAACTTGCGAGCATTGCTCGGCTGATTTGCATGTATGCAAAAATTGTATCTACTATATGCCGGGAAAGCCTAACGATTGCTTAATGCCCGGAACGGAGCATGTTTCCGATCGGGAAAAAAATAATCTCTGCGATAGTTTTAAGCTGCTCGGGAAAAAGTTTTCAAAGGGTCCATCCATAGAGGATGTGTCTAAACGATTGTTTGGCGATTAACCAAGTGCTAGAATGACTTCTGGGGGAAGAAAGGGCTTTAAGTCTCCTCCAAAATAAATCAGCTCGCGGATAAATTTTCCTTCTATCTGGGGAAGTTCTGAAAGCAAAAAGAGGGTTTCTACCCCGGATAATTCCTTATTGATCCTCGCCATAGAATTTTCGTAGTCAAAATCTGATCCATGACGAATTCCTCTAATAATTAGCTGATATCTTTCTTGTTTGACATAGTCCGATACCAAGCCTGGAATGATGGCGACAGGTAACCCGGTCAATTTTCTTAAAATTTGAGCTCTCTCTTCTATCGGTAGGAGGGGTTCTTTAGCAGAAGACTTTCCAATACCGATCGTTAAATCCGGAGCCACTTGGCGAGCTCTTTCAATGATGTTTAAATGGCCCAGGGTCGGTGGATCAAACGATCCGGTCACGATCGCTTTTTTCAAATTGGTAGAGATAGGAAGGTCCATGGATACGCTCATCTACAAGGTGAAGGTTTTTCAATTCGGTTTGTACCACAAATTTCCCCCCTTCTTCAATGAATAGCTTGCCGCCTCGGGCAAGTAAAGGCGAGTGATCAAGAAAGTGGAGACATTCCTCTACAATAAGAGGGGATTTGGGTTTTTTTCCTGGGCCTAATTGATAGGGAGGATCCACATAGATAACCGAAAAGAGGTCGTTTTTTTTCTCAAGGCTTTTCAGCCCTTTAAGATAGTCGTAAGGAAGTATAAAAGTATCCCCTTCAACTTTTAAAGCGCGTATGTTTTCTTTCAAGGCTTGGATGGCAAAAGAGCTTTGATCGATAAAGACCGCTCGTTTAGCTCCTCTACTTAAAGCTTCGAGTCCCATAGCGCCCGATCCGCAAAAAACATCAAGAAAAGAGGTGTCCTCTATTTCATTTTGTAAAATGTTGAAAACCGCTTGCCTGAGCTTGGCCGAAGTGGGTCTTGTCTCAAGGCCTTTTGGAGCCTTGAGAGGGTGATTTTTAAAGCGTCCCGCAATGATCTGCATATTGTTTTTCATAACATTCGTGGGTCTTTTTCGTGGATTCAGAAGCGGTTCCCGCCTCTACTAAAGCTTTAACTTTTTCGCGCAGTCCCGATTGCTTATCATATTCTTTAATAGCTTCATCGGCGAGACCTAATTGTACGAGTCTCGCTGCAAGTAAGTCCCATTCTGTCGCATCAGGGTATGCTTGAGGATTTTCAGGAGTGATAAACTGTGTGAGGGGGCTTACCGACTGGTCCCTTCTAGCATGGATAAAAAAGACAATTGAAAATCTTTCGGTTTCACCATCTTTTGAAACGACACGGTGCTTGGCACTCTTGAAGTACCCATTGGTTAAATTTTCAAGCATATCGCCGCCATTTACAATGAAGGCCCCTTTGGGCACCTTCACATCAATCCATTCATTATCATGAAAAACTTGCAAACCCTCTTCTGTCGCCATGGGCAAAATGGTAAAGAGATCAATATCGGTGTGCGCGGCGGCCCAAGGCTCCCCTTCAGGATTTTTAAAATAATGGAGAGCTCTTAAGAGATGGTCTGCTTGAGCGCATTTTTCTTCCAAAAAGGATTCCTTTTCATAAACTGACAAGGAAAAAGCCTGATTTAGCTCCTTTGCATGATGGAGAAGGGAGGAATAAATTTTTTCGAGCTGAAGGCCTACTGTTTTATGATCCTCGGACCATACATTGTTATTAGGTCCTATGTGCAAAAATTCTTTAAAGTCGATCTTTGCATTACCTTGCGCTTTTTCACTTGGGACAAATCCTCTTTGGCACCCCGTTTCAGGTCTGTAAAGAGACATTTTTACATCCAGGGGCTCTTTGAAAAATTCAATGACTTCATCATAGCCTCTTTGAAGCTCTTCATCCTTTACATCCGGATTTATGACTGCAAAAAAACCGACATGGTGAAGGGCTTCCCTAACTTTTTGGATAAAATTATCTTGATCCGTGTAAAACTCTTTCATATCGACAACAGGTATCGTGGGATGGAAGGGGGCTGCCTCTAATTGAAAAAGATTTAACGAAAGGAGGGTAAGGAGCAGGCGAATCATTCAAATAACTCCCAAGGTTTTAAAGTTTGAATGACAGTCTGAACTTTTTGCAAATTCTTGGGAAGTTATTCGACGCTAAAATGCGATTCGAATTTATCGCCTGTGCTAGTCTCTCCGAAGACTTTATAGTCTCCTGGAGGCCAGCCCGTCTTAGGGGCCTTAAAAGAAAAGAAGGCCACATAATCGGCGGCATCGGCTGAGACGTCATGGGTGATTACCGGTGATTTAACCTTGTGCTCTTCATTCACGAGCATCAAAGAGAGGCTATCCCCTTTCTTGGCATTCGTGAGAAACACATTGATGAAGAGCTCTTTTGGAGGATCTTTAAAGACAAAACCGTTGTTTAGAATCTGCCCTTTGGCATCCTTTTCTGTGCCGATTTCAACGACTCGCATCTTCATGTCGTCTTGTTCGGGAGCCTTATAAATTTGGATTTGCTGAATTTTCCAAGCCCCCTCTTCGGGCATCAAATCAAATTGGGCCATTCGTTTGTCGTTTTGCCCTTGAATAGAGGCAATCACTATTCCGACATTATTTTTAAAAGAAATGCTTTTGATTTCTAATGTCTCGTTTTGAACGAAGGACGGGTACTCATTTACAATTTTTGAAAAAGTGGCTTCATCGGTTGCTTTCTTAAAATCTTCGGTCGTGAAGTCACTGTAAGCTTTTTCAGGCTCCCCTTCCTTGATGGCCTCGATGAATCCGCTGATATAGTTATAAATCGTCTCTTCATTAAATTGGGGCGGCGTATCTTCTGTTGTAGAATCACTAGTTCCTTCCGGTAGAAGCTGCATTCCGTTGATCTTCCACACATTATTTTCTTCTACAATGGTGTAGTCTAAAAGGTGTTTATCATCTTGAGTACCGCTCAAAAGAACTTTGATCCTCTTGATGCCATTTTCCGATGATTCTATACCCTGTTTGAAGCTGACAAAATCGGTTAGGATAGGATTCGATGAGACAAAATCTTTGAAAGTTTTAAGGGAGGTCGCATTCTTAAAATCGCGGCTGACAAGTTCGTTATAAGACTCTTCGATTTGACCGTTTCTAAAAAAATCGAGCTGTTTATTGATCAAGTCGGAGGCGCTCTCCTTAGGTTCAGAGAGATCGGCTTTTTTTTCTTCAGCTTCAGGGACCGGGTTGCTTAATAACTTGAAGAAAACGATTTTCCAATCGCCATCCTCTTTTACTAAGTCATACTCCATTTTGAAGCTTTGATTGTCCTCCGTCTTAAGGGTCATGTTAAGACGGGTGCGATCATTTTTTTCTTCTTTCTCATCTACCTGAATTTCGCGAATCTGCGAAAGAGGCTGGAAGGAGCGAATAATCTCTTTGAACTTCTCGAGGGGAGTCGCTTTTTGAAATTCTTTCGATGTAAAGCTGTAATAAGCTTCGGTGAGTTGATTGTTTTTTAATGCGACCAGTTGATCCTGCACCGCTTTTTGAGGCTCTGTGGTGTTGTAAAAAAGATAGCCGCTGACAAGCGCTCCCAAAATCAAAAGAGCGCTGATCCACTTCAAGAGAGTTGGAAATTTTTTTCCATGAGCATCAAGCCGCTCTCCGCAGGTAGGACAGAAAAGATGGTGCCCCTCAACTTTGGAGCCGCAGTGTTTGCAAAACATAATCTGGAATCTAGAACAATCGAAATTATCTTTCAAATCACAAAAGATTTTAATAGCTCGTCGCTCTTGGAAAGATCGAGCGTTTTAAGCTGCTCATATGTTCTAAATCCCAAAGCGTGTTTGCCTTCAGTAAAATAGAGCTGTCCTAATCTCAGCATAGGCTCTGTTTGATGAGGCTCTAATTTTAGCCAAGTTTCCAAGACAGCCATCTCTTCGGTTTTAAGCCCAAGCTTTTTATAAGCCTGGCTTAACTCCTGTAGAACCTGAGTTTCTTGAGGAGCCATATCTTGTAAAATTTTAAGGGATTCAACGGCCCTTTCTAAAGCCTGGGAGGACTCCTTAGGACGGGAAATTTTGTCAAAGTGGGATGAAAGGGTTAAATAAGTCGAGCTTAATTTGGCATGTTTCTCAGCTTGAGTCGGATTGAGTCTGATCGCTTCAACTCTATTTTGGATAGCTCTTTTTAAAAGCTCTTCTTTTAAGGTGTGTTCGCCAAATTGAATCCAATCTTTAATCCATTTGAGAGCAAATCCGGGAAGATAGGGAATCGTCGAGGAGTTAATGGAAGGTATTTTTTCAGCCAGGTTTTGAAAGGCCTCCGCGATAAAACTTTTACGTTTATCTAGAGGGGTGGCATTTGAAAGATCCGAGGCCAAGCTCATGCCATAACGATCGATCATTTGTTTAAGCTCGCCTACAAAAAGGGACTCATAATAAGTCTTGAGAGAAATATATCCGAATAATGTCACAAGAAATAAAGCAAGAGTGATGGCGACAAAGCCCGATCTTGCCAAAAAGGGAAGTAAAAAAAATAAAACGATAACTTCCACCGCGATGGCGGCTAAAAAGCTAAAATGAAACTGGTTTAATTTTTTTAATTTGGCATGGAACTCATAGAATAAGGAGTCGTCAAGCCTTTTAATATCAATGGTCATGCACCCTTTATACAGAGGGTGCTGCCTTTAAAACAAGTTCCTCTTGATAAAAAACAAAAAGGCCGGAAAAGACAATAGCTGCAGAAATAAAAAATACGGTGTCAATAGTCTCCCCTAAAAAGAACCATCCAAAAAAAGCGCTAAATAAAGGGGTTAAAAATCCGGCAAAAGAGAGAAACGTTGCCGAAAATCTTTTGAGGAGCCATCCGTAAAGATTATAGCATAAAAGATTGGAAATCAGTAATAAGGAGAAGAATCCGAACAGGAAAGTCGGCCAGTCAAAGACGGGAACCGGATTCCATGACTCCACAAAAGCTGAATGGACACAGGCAATCAGCCCCCCCACTGCCATGGAATAGCCGTTCGCGGTTAAGAAAGAGACGTTATGATCTTTAACGAGGTTTTTCAAAAGAATCCAACCATAGACAGAGATAAGGGCTGCGAAAATAACTGCAATTTCAGCCCATGAGAAACTGAATAAAGCTCCCGCTTTAAGTTCTTCTTCCCCAGGAGAGAGTAAAAGGGGAATAAATCCTGCGAATCCAATCATCAAACCGATCCACTTTTTAGCAGTCATTGTTTCGGATAACAGGAAATAGGAAAAAAGGGCCGATGCAAAAGGGGATAGGGAGTAGATGAAACATGTTTTAAAGGAGGGTAAATATTGAAGGCCCCAAAATTCAAGGGCATTGACTAAATAGATGTTTAAAAACCCTAAAAGGGCAGCCAATAAAAGGGCGGGCTTTGAAATTCTTAATTTATTTGGGGAGGTAATTGCAAGATAACTAATCAGAAGAAAACCGGCAAGTAGCATGCGGGATCCGATTAAAAAATAAGGCTCTGTAGCTGGAAGAGTATTTTTAGCAAAAGTGAAAACGGAAGCAAATCCTGCGTATAAAAGAAAAACCCAAATCATCGTTGTGTACGGAAGTTAAAGTTTGAAGATTTATTATTTTTATGACTGAAAAGAATTGTGAGAACATTAAATGTTTTTTCAGGAGAAGAACGGAGCCCTATATCTTGCAAGAGATACTTAAGTTCACTGTTTACTGTCACTTCCCCCAGTTCATGAAGAAAGGCAGCAATATAAATCACGGAGTGAGACCATGCCTCGTCTGTTTTTTGATTGATCAAACGCCGAAAGGCCGATTCAAGGGTATAGCCTATAAACCAAAAAAGGATGAAAGCCACACCAGTGACTTGGAGCGCTACATCTAAGAGAGCGCCAATCGGCTCTAAGCAAAATCGGATCGTTCTTCCGCCCCAATATAAAGCGCGATCAGCCGGCTTATCTAAACCTAATAGATCCTCTGGCTGAATATGTCTTAAACCTTCTAAAAACATCATTTAGTAATTAAAATTTTTTAGAATTATATCGTGAAAATATTTTAATTACTATTGTTATTTAGTTAATTCCTCAAGCTTCTTTTTTTCCGGGTGGGTGAGATTCAAAAGGGGATCCGCCATGAGTCTTTTCAATTTTTTTCTTGTCTGATCGTTTTTGGGGTCCAAGGCGATCGCCTGAGAGAGAGATTTGATGGCATCTTCAGGGTTATTAAGGCTTGAAGACAGTTCAGATAGAGCGATAAAGCCGGCAGGATCCTTCGGTTTTAAAAGGGTGTAGTTTTGCCAGGCATCGATCGATTCCAAGGTATTTCCAATATTTTTTTGAATGATCCCGAGAGATTTCCATAAAAAAGGGTCATAAGGGTTTTGATTGAGCGCCTCCTCAAGAATCCTTACGCTTTCGCGCCCTTTTTTCTGCTTAACAAGCACTTCAGCAAGCTCTTGAGACGCTTTAGGAAAGGTTACGCTTAATTCCAAAGCTTTTTTAAAATCATCTGCCGCAAGATTAAGCGAAAGAAGACGGGATTCCACTTCCCCTTTTAAAAGAAAAGCCTGCGGGGAAAAGGGGGCCGATTTGGTAAGTTTTTCTGCGAGAGATCCGGCTTTATCCCATGAAATTTTGTAATAGCTTTCAGGCTCCTCGTTTTTTCTTAAATCGCCTTCCAGAATATATCCTTGAGCCAGGAGAAGAATGTCCGAAAGGGTTTCACGAGAAAGTGTAGGCAGTAATTGAGAAATTTCCGAGTAAGATTTATTTGCAAAGCTAACAATTGTTTTAACCGCTTGATCGTATGGCTTTTGATCGAGCGCAAGTTTGTAGTTAACGGACGATTTTTTGGGTTCATTTAACCGATCGTAATAGAAGCCAAGGGCTTTTTTAGCTTCGAAAGAGGGGTCTTTTTCCAGGCGATCAATGAATGAGGCGGCCTCTTTGAATTTCGCAATCTCCGTATACAAAGTGAAAAGAAGAGGAGCGTTTTCAGAATCGATTTCGCCCTGAGGAAGTATTTCGCGGGCACGCTCAGGCCGGCTTTCAAAAAAGAGAATACGAGCGAGTTCAATTCGCTCTTTTTGAGTAAGAGTCTCTTTTTTAGACAGAATTTTTTCTAAAAGCTCATCAAAATCGGAGAATTTTTCAATTTTGGAGGCCGCTTCCAATTTTTTTAGATCATATGATTCAGGGGCTTTAGATAATCTTTCCCAGGCAAGATCATATCTCTTTAAATCGATGAGCGTAGAGACTCTTTCGGATAAATATTCGGAAGAAGGATGAACCAGACTCTCCCATCTTTCAAAATGGGGCCATGCGTCCAGTGGAAGTCCTACATGATAGAGAATGGAGCCTGCTTGCCCTTCGAATGAACCTTTTTTTTCTTCAGGAATTTCATCTTTTAAAAGCTCATTTAATACCGCGTAAGCTTCGTTCCATCGTTGGCTTTTGCTAAGAAGATCGAGTTTGGTCAGACGATTTGAAAAATTGTCCGGAGCATCTTTTAGAGCGATAATTGCTTTATGGTGATCTCCCCTCGAGAGGTGGTAGTTAGATAATTGGAGCCCGATAGGAAATTGGTTTTCAATTTCATCGAAGAGATTTTTATAGAGGGGTGACGGCTTAAAAGTTAAAATTTCTTCTTCTGCAAGCTCGTGGATACGCTCTTGTTTACCAAGTTTACTTAAAATTTCAAGCTCTAAAGCACGTACCGTTTTAGAATTTCTTAAGTAAGGCTTCATTAATTTGATTTGTTTTTCAGCCCTTTTATGTCGATTTAATTTGTAGTCTAGAAAGGCTGCAAATACCAAGTCTTCGCCGTTTACTTTTTTAATCTGATTTAGCTTGATGAGTGCCTTCAAGTAATCGCGGCTATCCAAATCGCTTAGAGCTAATATCCTTTTAGATATATCTAAAGAAGGATTTTTTAAAGTCTTTAGATGGGCAATGCCGATCGCTTTATCGCCGGCTTGAACTTCGCTTATCGCTAAAATTTCAGTTGTTTTAGCATCGAGAGAGTGTACATGTTTTAGCTCTTGAATAACCGCGTAGTAATGCCCTTGGTCAAAAAGAGCAAAAGCAAAGGCCTTTCTCGCATCGGCATGCTCTGGATCCAGCCTTGAAAGAAGTTCGAGATCTTCTAGAGCATCCTCAAAAGCTTCGTACTCCAAATTGTTAAGAGCCGATTCGTGCAAATCATCATGAGGATAGTCGCTTCTTAGCAATAAGCCATTATGCGAGGCATACTTTAAATAGTGATTCAAATGGCTCTTATGTTCCGTCTCAATTAACTGAAGAAGCGCATTCTCCCGAATACTTGGCTCAAGCTCTAAAAGGGCTAAAGCTTTTTCAGGATGGTTTTTAAAGTAAACTGCTAAATAGGCGGTCTCCTTTTTTAAAGCAGCATACTCCTCTTCGCTGTAAAGAGGCTTTATCTCCTCGATGAAATCTTGGGATTGGGCAAGGTTATTAGAATCTATCAGAACTAAATTCAACAAAATTTCATGCACATGCTCTTTCAGCTCGCTTTTGTCATCCTGCAAAAGAAGGGGGGTAGTTTTCGTCAAAAATGCATTATAATCAAAACGGTTGAAATGGCTTTTTAACTGCTCTTGCAAATATGGATCGTATGGCCCCTGGTCATACAGTTTTTTGAGCTGTTTGACTCGAGCTAAATCATTTTGTTTCAATGCATTGAGCATTTGAAAATAGATTTTTTTCTTGAAAGGGGCTTTTGCTGGATCGTCTAGTTGTTGATATTTTTCGGAAAATAGATCAAAGTCTTTTTGTTTGAATGCTTTAAGCGCCTGCTCGTAAGGATCCTCATTTTTCTCTTCTTGGGTATTTTCGGAAGAGCTATCCGGAAGGATGAGGGGATCTTCCTTAAGCCAGAAGAGGATGAGTCCAAGAAGGACTAAAAAGGCTAATATCAGGCTAATTTTGCGCATTTAGCTTTCCAGCAATTGTTTATAAAGTCAGTTTTTGGTATTCATACCAATTTAGAGGTTTAGATGCAAAAGACACGATTACTTTTAATTGAAGATGAAGAAGACATCGCTGCACTTTTAAAATTGCAGGCTGAAATGTCCGGCTATAAACTTCATGTCGAAGTGGACGGTCTTAATGGGTATCTGGCTATCGAAAGAGAGAAGCCCGATCTTGTGATTCTAGACATTATGCTCCCCGGACAAAGCGGTCTTGATGTCTGCCGCAAAATGAAGCACCATCCCGATTTGAAAGATATTCCTGTCATTTTAATTTCTGCTAAAAGCGAAGAACTCGATGTGATTTTAGGGCTTGAACTTGGCGCAGACGATTACGTGACAAAGCCTTTCTCTCCAAAAGTTTTATTTTCCCGTATTAAAGCCGTTTTAAGAAGAAAATCAGAGCCGGTCAAAGAGCCTAAAATTTTATCTTTTGGTCCTTTTACGATGGATGTAGAGAGCTACGTTCTTCGAAAGAGAGATAAGGAAGTACAACTTACTTTATCGGAGTTCGGTATTTTAAAACGTCTCGTTGTGAATACCGGTAAAGTTCTCACAAGAAACCAGCTTTTAGATGATCTTCAAAATGACGACGCCTTCGTGGTCGACCGCAATATCGATGTGCATATCGCGGCAATTCGTAAAAAACTGGGTCCCGGGTTTGATATGATCGATACGGTGAGAGGGGTTGGCTATCGCTTTAAGGAAGCGGGCGAAGAGTAGCCCATTCAAGTTTCGCATCCGATACAAAAACTTTTCCTTTCGTTTTCGTTTTTTTTACGTTTTTGATATGCGTAATCACCACTTCTGCTTTTCCTTTATTTTTCCCTTGTGAGTGCTTTAAGGCAAGTAGCTTCGCCTCTTCAATTGTTTCTTTATCGAATGGAGCCCCTTTTTGAGCGCGAATCACAACATGGGCCCCTTTTTCATGGTGAGCGTGTAGCCAAAGATCGGAGCCTTTGGCTAAAGTAAAAGTAAGCTTGTCATTGTCCATGGCGGAGCGTCCAACCCAAATCTTAAAGCCCGATTGACTGATATATTCCATATAGGGTTTACGAGGCTCTCTCTTTTTTTCATCAGGAAGTTTTAAGTCTTCCAATTTTTTTTGAAGAATATCTACCTCAGATTTGAGCCTTTTTGCTTCTTTTAAAAGAGCCTCTAGATAGGCATGTGGAGTCTTATTGCGGGGCAAGTTCAACGGTTTTTCTTCGCCTACTAGAATTAACGAATGGCTTTTCGGCTCATAGGTAAAAAGGGAGCTCTGCACCAACAGGGCATAGCGCATCTTATCTTCCCATTTTAAAGCCTTTCTCAAATCGGCTTCTAATTTCTTTCGTAGAATTTCTAGTTTCTTTCTTCTCTCCTCTTCCTCTTTTTCTCGAATTAATTGCTCATAGCGCGCTTCAATCTCTTTTGATGAGATCTCTATTTCGTTAAGGATTTGAGGTTTTGGCAAAGACTCTTTGATCGGATTTAAATGAAGATGATCTAAAATAAGATTTGGATTTCTAGGGATTAAATTGACAATAAGTTTTGAAGATTCAAATGTGAATTCAAACCTTCTATCGGCAGAACTTAACTGAACTGAACGAAGAATTTTCCCTTTGATAGCTTTTTCAATGGAATGAGCGAAGGGATCTGGTTTAAAGGGGTAAATTTTGGAGGTTAGGTGAATTCTTAGAAAAGGCTCTTGCAATCCTATAAGACATCGATATTTACCAAAATCTAAAATAAAGGTTCTTGAACTCGATAAAAAGAAATGCTGAATCTTTAACGTGGTAAGAATCTGCAGCTCTTTGGAAATAGAATAAAGCTCACTGTAGGTTAAAGACATGATTTTCATATTTTAGATTTGCAGGTTAGGGTTGTAAAGAGCAATTTCGATGGTTTACTAGAATTTAAATCATCAGGTAAAAATGTCATATTTATACGAGAAAAGCGAGGTAATGAATGGCTTATGATGTAGGATCTTATTTAAGCGGAGCTACCGCGATAGTGAGCTATTTTACTAAAGGAACCGATAAGCCTGAACAGGCTCTTGATCCCTTGGCAACGATTATAAGATTGGCTTTACTTTCAAGAGAAGTGCCTCATACAAAATTAAGCATTAGCAATAATACGATAAGCTTCATTCCCCCCGGAGCAGGAACTGCCACACGGACGCTGAGCAATCTCATGTCCAAAGTGCCTGATACGAGAGCCGATTTAATTTTATTAAAAAAACCCATTTCACTTGTCTTCACGCTATGGCCTGC
>CAYWQX010000002.1:0-116202 GCA_964460985.1 uncultured bacterium | reverse complement strand
ACGGCTTCGAGCATGGGGTCGGTGGCGGAGATCCGCAATTTAGGCAAGAGGGTCGTAAAATATACGCTTCTCACAACGGTTGTGGCGGCAATGGTAGCCCTTCTGTTATTCATCGCGATTGATCCGGTGCGATCGCAGATTACAAGCGGTTCAGGTGAGATTCAGGCGATTCAAAATATTAGTTATTTCTCTTATTTGAAGACGGTGATTCCGAATAATATTATCACACCGTTTGCTGAAAATAATGTGATTGGCGTTTTATTTATCGCGATGCTTTTGAGCTTGTCGATTTTATCTTTGCCTGAAAAAAACCGCACTTTACTGCATGGCATCTTTTCTAGCTTGTTTCAAGCGATCATGAAGATTACCACCTGGATCATCTCCTTGATACCTCTTGCCACCGCGGCCTTTATTGCCCTTTTCTTCCGTGATTTAAGAAGCGGGATGGCGATTGAAAGCTTAGGGTTTTATTTATTAGTCGTTCTTGCGGCCAATGTCATTCAGGCGGCCATTGTCCTACCGATCTTTTTAAAATGGAAAGGGATAAGCCCTCTTCATCTTTTTAAATCGATGTGGGAAGCTTTAAATGTCGCCTTTTGGGCAAAGTCCTCTGCAGCGGCTCTTCCGATGGCTGTGAAATGCGCCGAAGAAAAAGCGGGTGTGAGCCGTAAAGTGGCAGGTTTTTCTCTTCCTCTTTGCACCACCATCAATATGAATGCGTGCGCCGCTTTTATTCTAACAACGGTTTTATTTGTAGCGATGAGTAACGGAATGACCTTCTCTTATGTGGAGATGGTAGGCTGGATCTTTATTGCGACGATCGCAGCTGTCGGTAATGCTGGCGTTCCTATGGGATGCTTCTTCTTATCCTCTGCATTTTTAGCGTCGATGAACGTCCCTTTAAACATTTTGGGCCTCATCCTTCCGGTCTATTCTTTGATCGATATGCTGGAGAGCGCGATCAATGTATGGTCCGATTCCTGTGTGACAGCTGTTGTGGATCAAGAAGTTAGGGAAAAAGAGACGGCAAAAGAACAAGAGGCCGATCTTATTCTAGCTCCTAATTCTTAATAACGCTTAAAATTGAATTATATGGGATATACCTATTTCAAATCGGATAATGCTTCCCTGATTCAGTCGCTCGGTCAAAAGACTTTATTAGAAGCGCTAGAAAAAATGCTTCTCATTCGTAATTTTGAAACCCGAGCCGAATCGGCTTATCTTCAAGGCAAGGTGGGTGGATTTTTTCACTCCTATATCGGACAAGAGGCCATACAAACTGCCGCCATCATGGCGATCGGTCTTGATAACTGGTGGGTGACTTCCTATCGCTGCCATGCGATGGCTCTTTTGCTCGGAGCCACTCCTCAAGAGTTGATGGCTGAGCTCTATGGACGGTCGACCGGTAATGCCAAAGGGCGAGGGGGCTCGATGCACTTCTTTACCGATCGGATGCTCGGCGGACATGGCATTGTAGGGGGGCAAATTCCGATTGGAACCGGGGCCGGATTTACCATTAAGTACTTGGAACAGAAAAAAATCAGCGTTACTTTTTTAGGCGATGGCGCTGTTCCGCAAGGCTCTTTTCACGAGTCTCTTAACTTGGCATCGCTTTGGAATCTTCCTTGTCTCTACGTAATTGAAAATAATAAATGGGGCATGGGAACCGCGTTTAAGCGGGCCAATAGCGTCCATCTTCTAGCCGAGCAAAAAGCATCCGGCTATGGGATGAAAGATTACACCATCGACGGGATGGATTTCTTGAATTGCTTTGCCGCCTTTAAAGCGATTAACGAACAGATGTTGAAAGATTCACGGCCGGTGCTTGTCGAGGCGGTGGGCGAGCGATTTAAAGGGCACTCGATTTCCGATCCGGGTCTTTATCGCACAAAAGAGGATCTTAAGCTGCACATGGAGAGAGATCCGATCTTGAAATTGAAAACAGCCATGATTGAAAACAATATGCTCACAGAAGATCAATTCAAGGAGCTCGATAAAAAATATCGTGAGATCGCCGTTCAAGCCATGACCTTTGCCGACGAAAGCCCCTGGCCGGATGTCGGCACCTTAGAGCAAGATGTCTTTGCTCCGGAGGATGTATGATGCAGACGATAGATATTCGTGAAGCTCTCCGCCAAGCGATCGATGAGGAATTGGCTCGCGATCCGGCCGTTTTTGTGATGGGGGAAGAGGTGGGGGAGTATAATGGCGCCTACAAGGTGACCAAAGGCTTACTCGAAAAATGGGGTCCTAAACGCATTGTCGATACGCCGATTTCAGAGCTTGGCTTTGCAGGGGTGGGGATTGGCGCTGCCATGACAGGTCTTCGACCGATTATCGAATTTATGAGTTTTAACTTCTCGTTTGTCGCTGCAGACCAGATCATCTCAAACGCTGCTAAAATGTATTATATGTCCGGCAACCGTTTTAAAGTGCCGATCGTCTTTAGAGGGCCTAACGGAGCTGCCGCTCAAGTCTCCTCCCAGCACTCGCACTGTGTGGAGGCTCTATACGGCAATCTTCCCGGCCTTTATGTAGTCGCTCCAAGTAATGCCTACGATGCGAAAGGTCTTTTGAAAAGCTCAATTCGCTGCAACAATCCGGTTCTTTTCTTAGAGTCTGAATTGGCTTATGGGGATAAGATGGAGATCCCGACCGACGAGTATTTGGTACCGCTCGGTAAAGCCCGTGTTGTTCAGGAAGGCTCTCAAGTCACAGTTATCGCCTACAGCCGGATGGTGACCCATGCTCTCAAAGCGATCCAAGAGCTCCCTGATGTCAGCGTTGAATTAATTGACTTGCGCTCCATTCGCCCCCTTGATATAGATACTGTCGTTCAATCGGTTCAGAAAACGAATCATGTGGTTTTGGTTGAAGAGGGGCACTACTTCGCAGGGATTTCTGCGGAGCTTGGTTTTCAGATTCAATCGGCCTGTTTTGATTATTTAGATGCTCCTATTGAAAGAGTGTGTCAAAGGGATACTCCGATGCCCTATTCGGTTCCTCTTGAAAAAGAGACCCTTCCAAATGCTCACCGAATTAAAGAAGCTATTTTAAAAGTGTTGAGGTAATTTCCCATGTCGTTCACGCTCACCATGCCAAAACTCTCTCCCACGATGGAGACAGGTGTTATTGCTAAATGGCATAAGAAAGTGGGAGATAAAGTGGAGCCGGGCGATCTTCTTATCGAAGTCTCTACCGATAAAGCGACCGTTGAACACAATGCTCTGGATGGCGGCTATCTTCGTGAAATTATAGTGAAAGAGGGCGACGAGGCGGCTGTCAATCAACCGATTGCCCTTTTCACTGAAACGGCCGACGCTAAATTTGAAAAGCCTGAAGGAAAAACAGCCCCTCAAACGGCTCCTTCACAAGAGCCCAAACAGGAAGTCAAAAAAGAAGAGGCAAAAACGACTCCTTCCGATAATCGCATCAAAGCCTCGCCGCTTGCCAAAAAACTGGCCTCGGAAAAGGGGATCGATCTTTCCAATCTAGAGGGGACAGGTCCCGGCGGCCGTATTGTGAGCCGTGATCTTCCTCAAAAAAAGGCAGAAGCGCCGCTGCCTACTGCTCCTGCCGGATCGTTCGAAGAGGAAAAACTCACGCCCGTCCGTAAAGTGATTGCTCAGAGGCTCCAGCAAGCGAAAAATACCATTCCACATTTCTACGTCACGTTGGAGATTGATGCCGATCCTTTAGTTCTGTTCCGTGAGCAACTCTCTCATGCGAACTTAAAAGTTTCATTCAATGATCTGGTCGTCAAAGGGGCAGCCCTTGCCCTCCGTTCACACCCTGTGATCAATTCTGGCTTTAACGACAAAAATCAAACAATCATCCGCTATAAATCGATCGATGTCTCGATCGCTGTATCGGTTGAAAGCGGACTCATCACCCCGATCGTAACTCAAGCTGATCACAAATCGGTGGGTGAAATTTCGGAAGAGATCCGCCGCCTTGCCAAAAAAGCTAAAGAGGGCAAACTCCAACCCGCCGAATTCCAAGGGGGCTCTTTTACCGTTTCTAATCTCGGCATGTTTGGAGTGTCCGAATTTCAAGCCATTATCAACCCCCCTCAAGCAGCGATCTTAGCAGTAAGCGGCATCCTCGATAAGCCGGTTATCAAGAAAGGGGCGATCGTCCCAGGCAAGACGATGAATCTCACCCTCTCGGTCGATCACCGAGTTATAGACGGCGTCCAAGCCGCTGAGTTCCTCAAAACCCTTCAAAAACTATTAGAAAACCCGCTAGCATTAGTTATAATTTAAAAAAAATAATTGTTAAATTAGTATTGTTTCGATAAGCTATTTGCATATGCAAATAAATAAGCCGTTTTTCTTAGATTCCATAAAAAATGCAGCTAATCCTTGGAGTACCTTTTGGGAAGAATCTCTTTACCTAGACGGAATCTCCGATAAGATAGGCTTCAAAAAATATATTTACGACGCCGAGCTAAACGGTTTAAAAGTTGAACCTGAAATTCCGATGACAGCCCGTAAATGGGCCATCAACTCGCTAAAAATTTCACTCTTTCTACTAGGCCTTCCTGCCTTAATCATGCTCATCGGAAAAGCCATCCACCGGAGTTTCCATTCTTATAATATTGCGGATAACAAAAAAGATGATAACAAACCGGTTATTCATGCAAATTCCCCTCCTCAAACTGAAACGCCTGTTGTTGCATCTTCCCTCGCTCCTCCTACCCCCGCTCCGGCCTTTGCCAAAGATGGATCATTACTAGGAATGATAAAAAGCTCAAAGGCAAATGATTTAAAACCCGAAGAGATGAAGCACAATATAAGAGGGCTTTATTTAACGAATAACAGCAAAAAAACGTTCGGCCAATTTTTTAATGATGCTCCTCTCTTTTTGATCTCATGGCTAGCTCGTTTGATGCCTGATCGAGATGATTACAGTTGGGATGAAAACACAACTCTTGCCACCTATCAAGCCTGTTTAAGAACTGTGATCGAGTCGGATCATCCGGAAAAGCTCGAGCGAATTTTAGCCTTTATAAGAGGGGATGAGATTGGGATTGATCGCCATCCTTTGGATGATATTCGAAAATGCTGCTATTTCAAAATGGAGTGTGAACGATTATCCGAAGAGGATCAGGCAAAGTTAAAATCATTGATGTCGGCAGAAGAGCTAAAAGTTTTATCCCTTCCGATTATCATCGACGTGATTGAATATAAACCTCATTTATGGGAAGAGAGAACTTCTAAAAGATTTGATCAGCTGACGCAAGAAGAAATTGATAGCATGCGTCCTGAGTGGGTTCTTGATCTAGCTTTAGATTTCGGAGGTTGGATTTTAAAAGGCGATGCAATTATTGAGATCAGTTTGAAGGTCAAAGAGGGTGCATTACAATTAGCCTCAAAAATTTTTAGCTGGCAAACACATTACAATAAGACAAGAGACATTCAGGCAAGAATTAGAATGCTTGATGATTCCAAAACTGTGGAACTAAAATATCTCAGATTGTGTCAAGCCGTTGCCAACACGGAAGAATTACATGCTTTCCACGAATACTGTATTAAAAATGATTCTTTTCCTTATGGCCGAGGGGCTCATCTTCAAAAAGTGAAATGGTTTAGAGAGTCGCAGGCTCAGGGTTAAGGAGACGCGCGATCAGGCGGGCGATTTCGAGCTGCCCTTCGATGTTTTTGCCGGAGTAGTTTTTGCGAATAGCCGCAATTTCATGTCCCATTTTTTCTAAGCGTTCGCGTGTAATTTTTTTCTCTTTGTAGAGCCTTTCAATGAGATGGTTCAACGTGTTTTTATCGAGCGTAGAGCTGCCAAAAACAAGGGTAAGCAGCCGAAAAAGGGATTCGTGATCGGTTTCAGAGTCGATATAATCTTGGTATTTTGAGATGCATTTTTCAGGGACAGAGTCAGATTCTTTCATCAAATTCTTTTCGATATAAGCTCTCATAATGCGCTTTAAGATAAGAGGCGTCATATAGGTGGATAGATATTCGAAAATAACCTCACCGGTTCTTGGGTGCATGTCAGGGAGAATTAAAAAGGCTTGGTAGACGAATCGTTGGAGAGATGGCTCTTCAAAAAGAGAGCCTGTGAGCTCTTTAAAGGGGTGTAATTCTAACAAGATTTCCCTGACGGCCGTTTTTGTACGCATATAGCTCTTATCGTTTGCGGCCTTATCTTTTTCGCCGGCTTGACTAATTCTATCTCGTACAAATACAAAATATTGCGTGAGCTGCTTATCATCGAGCTCTTCCAGTGCTGCAAATTTTTTAATGACTTCGCTCGTTTTAAAGACGTCCGCTTTCGTTTCAAGAACAATCCGTTTTTTTGAGCTATGAATATCAGCATTTTCTTCGTGGTTAACGGCTGGCAGCACTTTAAGCGATTGGGTGCGTAGAGGAAGAGCAGGAGGTCTATCGGGAAGGGTGAATCTTCTCGGAGTGGGTTCCTTATGGGGTTCGGCTCCCAGTTTCAACTCGAGTTCACATACCTTGTCTTCAAGCGATTTAATGCGTCTATTTTTTTGGCTCATCTCCGCTTCGTGATCCTCAATTTGTAATTGAGCTCTCTTTAGCTTGTCTTGAATTTCGTAAAATTCAAAACTCTCCTCTTTAGAAGATTTCAGTTTTTCTAACTGTTCATTTTTGTCACGAAGAGTGGCTTTAAGGGCCGTTAATTCTACGTAAGCTTCCTTTAATTCGCTTGAAGGGGGAGGATTGTTTTTTATGCGAAGGGCTTCCTCTAAACTGTCGATAGTCGATTGTTTTTGTGTGATTTCCCCTTTAAGCTTTTCGAGATCTTTTTCCTGTGATTGGATGAATTCGATAAGGTCATGAACCTCCTCCTCTAATTTTTTGATCTCCTCCCCTTGCATCGGCGGGGTCGGAGGAGGGGGAGGAAAGTCATGGGGACTCGGAATCTTATTTTCTAGCGCTTGAGCTTTTAGGGAGAATTCCTCCGCTATCTGAGTCAGGGATTCAATTTTCACTCTCAAACTATTAACTTCAACCTCAAGAGCCTTTTTTTCATGCTCGATATTTTTCAATAGTTTTTCCACTTTAAGGGCAGAGTCGTCTACATCGGTGAGAAGAGGGGCTCTTTCAACGTCTTGTTTTTTTAATAAAAGAGTATGAACTTGGTGCAGCCTAAAACCAAGAAGTCCTACAACTGCCATGAGCGCGCCCGCATAGGTGATAGGAAGGATGATGGAGGTAGTTGTAAAAGAGAGAACGGATACGCCAAAAAGGGCCATGCTTACAGGTGGAAACAAAATAACCAATGCAAGGGTTGAAACAATAGCAATACCACATCCTATTTTAACGGGTAGTGTAAAGAAAGGGGGGGAAGAGGAGAGTGGAACCATTATGTTATAACCTCATACGTATAATGTCTTGTTCGCATGCAACCGACTAAATAATAAAGGCTAAGGGCCACGCCTCCAATTCCTAAGAGGCTGGCGGTGACCCAATTTAAGATACCGATAGCAAATAGGGCAATAAATAACAAAACGATAAGGACGACATTGGCAATCAAACTGTTTCTAAAATATTCTTTGGCTTGAAAAATATGTGTTTCATAGAGCGCATAAAGGATTCGGTTAACGCCTGTAAGAAGCGTCATTTCTGCAAATACCGCTAAGGCAACTCCCACAATCGGGGCGCTGAGTAAGGCGGCAGCTCCAGCAAAGACGAGGGTTACCAATCCTATACTCATCCATATTTTTGTTTTTAATTCCAATCGTAGCCTTTAATTATAATATTATTTATAATTCTCTCTAAAAAATATTAAAAAGATCATGTTTGTTCCTCCCGTCAACTTAACTTCTTTTCCTAAATCTAATTTGAATGTTTCAAAAAACCCTAAATTTTGCTTTTTTTTACACGGAAAGATCTGTGAAGAACAAGATGATTTTACTGAAGCCGAAAAATGCTATCTCGAATATCTGAAGGACCATCCGAACGATTCTAAAGCACTCTCACATCTTGCCTATGTTCGTTCAAAACTACCTGAAAAACAGTACCCTGTAACCTACACAGAGCGCTATCGATATGAAACCTTGTTTTGGACCGAAGGCTTTAGCCCTCAAGATAAGATCAAAATGAGCCGGGATCCTGAGGTTCAGGATCTGTACTTTTGGATTGTTCTCTGCCAGCATTTACAAAGCGGGTTTTTTCCATTAGCGTCTATTTCTAGATTACTTCATGTCCCTCTTCCGGAGCCGCATTATATTGAATATATTGTCTCAATATTTTCGATAGGTAAAAAAAGAGATGAAATAATTGATAAATTCATGAAGTCTCTGATTCATCGAACAGAAGCCAAAATTGCAAAACACTTAGCCTGGTATTTTGTAAAATGGGGCGATTTAGAAAATGCCGCCATAGCTGTTTCCCATCTACCTATAGATGATGACAACTTTCATATTTTCTTAAGAGCAAAAGTTCTTGAAATGCAGGGAAAAGTAAGGGAGGCTAAAGCTCTTTATTTAACCATGAAAAATATTTGTGAGCCTTTGAAGTATGCCGAAAGACTTAAGGCGCTCGAATTCTTTAATGATCCCTCCTATCAATCGGAGCTATCAATCGCTTATTCAAAATTTCCAAAGGATCCAGATATCGCAACTGCACATGCGCTTCTAGAAGAGAACAAATCTAATAAACTGACTCGGTTGAAGGAAATCAGCCAAAAAAATCCATGGCATTATTATTCAAAGTTAAAATTTTACGAAATATCGGAAAAATTTGAACTCTATCTTATCACTATTTCTAAACAAATCGAAGAACTTCCTCATGCGCATAATCTGAGAGTAAAACGTATTCAGATCGCTTTAAAAACAAAAACCTTTCTGAAAGAGGCAGAGGAAGATTGTAAAATCCTTTTGGACTCTGGTAAGAGCGGTATTCGAAAAGATTATTTAGAAGTATTACTTCTTAAAAAGGACTATCGATTGATAGCGAAAGTCGCAGGCCAAGTTCTTTTTTCTGAACCGCTTAATGCAAGAGCTTATTACTTAAGAGCGCTGGCTTATTCTAGACTCGGGGAAAAGGATCAGGCTCTCTCGATGATTGAAATTCTTGCGCAGATGGGCCCTCTTAAAAATGAAGAAAAAATCTTGGCAGACGAGCTTGGATTTCACACATAGCGTCTTAAGAAGTAAGGGAAAAAAGAGAGTTATTTTTTCTCTGTGATCTCTAGTGTCTCTGTGGTAAAACTAGGTCACCTACATAGGTGACCTAGTTTACTTATTTTTATTTTCGAGAGCTTTAAGCCTCTCTACGAATTCACCGATTTTTCTTAAGTAGACCGCCGTTTTGTTGTACTCCTCTAAAGGTACACATGGGATGCCATTGTAGCGCCCCGCCTTATCGATCGACTTGGAAACACCCGACTTACCGGCAACGACCACTCCATCCGCCAGATGGATATGACCTGCGACCGCCACTTGCCCTGCTAGAATAACATGCTTTCCGGTTGATGTGGAGCCGGCGATCCCTGTTTGGGAGATGATGATGTTGTAAGGGCCAACGGTCACGCCATGACCGATTTGAACGAGGTTGTCGATTTTACTGCCTTGTCCAATACGAGTCTCTTTAAAGCGGGAGCGATCAATCGTGGTGTTAGCTCCGATCTCCACATCATCTTCGATCACAACAATCCCTACTTGATTCAGCTTGATATGACGCCCTTCTTTGTCTTGGGTATAGCCAAAACCGCACGAGCCGATGACGGCGCCCGGCTGAATGATGACCCGGGATCCCACTTGCACTCTTTCACGTAGCGTAACCTGCGAGTGGATCAGTGTCTCTTGTCCGATTTGAGAGTAAGGTCCGACCGTTACATGCGAGAGGAGCGTTGTATTATTTCCTATTGTAACCCCTTCGTCGATCACGCAAAAAGGGCCGATCGAGACATGGGTCCCGATTTTTGCAGTTGGATGAATCACCGCGCTTGGATGGATGCCGGTAAATCCGGTGAGGGTTTGGTGATTCGGATTAAAAAGCTCTACAATCTGCTGAAAGGCTCTTGAAGGATCTTCATTCTTAAGTAAGGTGTGGCCGGTATTTAAAGAAAAAGAGGAGGGGACAAAAATGGCGCCGGCAAGCGATTTCTTCATAGCCCCTTCATAACGAGGGTTAGCTAGAAAGGAGATATCATTTTTATCCGCGCCTTCAAGGTCGGCCACATTTTTAATCTCAAGGGAGGGGTCTCCCTCGAGAATAGAGTGGGTCAGCTTGGCGATGTCAGCCGTTGTATAGCGCATTATTTCTTCGTCGCGTCCGTTTTCGAAGCGCCAGCTTCCTGATCAAACTGCTTATCCATTACGGCTACCACATCTTTAGAAACATCTAAAGTGTTTTGAACCCAGAAAGTCGTTTCAAAGTTGAAAACGGCATCCAGTTTTTTGTCCTTTGCAATTTGCTCAGAGGCTTTTGCGATCGATTCGCCAATTTTTTGCATCACTTTCAAATTAGATTGCTGAAGCGCTTGGTAAAATTGGTTTTGCTTCTCTTGAAACTCTTGGGTGAGCTGTCTGAACTTTCTTTTCATCTCTGTTTCAGCTTCCACAGAAAGCGTGTCAAGGAAGTCAGGGTCATTGAACTTGGAGGCAATATCGTTGAGTTCTTTTTCCTTTTCTTCAAGAACCGACTCCATTTGTTTTCTTAAAGAATCGAAACTAGCTTGCTCTTGTTTACCAAGCTTGGATTCCTCGATGACGGTCTTTGTGTTGACAAAACCATAGGTTGCAGCCGACATCCAAAGAGGAAGGGCAAGAGCTAGAACGGTTGTCCATTTTTTCATTATAATAAACTCCTAAAACTTAGCACCAAATTGTATAAAAAACTGTTTTACTTCGCTTTTCTTTTTGTAGTACAGAGGAAAGCCATATCCTAACGTAATAGGGGGCAAACTATCAAGCACCGAAATGCGCAAGCCGGCACCGATGGAACCTCTGACCCCTTGATCGAGCAAGCTGAAGCGGCTGGTTGACAGGTGGCCCGCATCGGCAAACAAGAAGCCCTGGAATTTCTCATTAAATTCATAATTATACTCCGCAGTATAAAGCTGCATCGAAATACCCCCTTCCGCGATTTGGGTATTCGGGAAGATGGGGCCCAAGCGGTAAGGTCTATAACCTCTTACAAGGTTGTTGCCGCCCATATAGAGTCTTTCATCCAAAGGCATTTTGTTAAAATCGGTATTGCCAAACGGACAGAGGAATCTAAAGTCGGCCCGGTATTTCATGGTTCCGTTTTCACTCATCGGGAAGAAATAGGTATTGAGATAGGCAAACCCTAGGAAGCTGTAGTTTCCTCCAAGACCCGCTATCTCCATCTCAAGCGCTGATCGAAAGCCTTTTCTCGCTTTTTGAGGATTGTCGGTCGTGTCATAGTTAAAAGATATACCGGTTGCCGATACAAGACCGTCTCTCTTGTCGAGTTGAAGAGACTGGATAGACTGGTGTTGTTGTTCAAGAATCTTGTCGATCTTTTCCTTTTTTTTCTCAGGAGGTAATGAACTTTTTTCAACATCTTTTACTTCTCTTTCAGTTCTTCTAATGGCTGCATCCACATCGACATGCGAGTCGCGGATTCTGTAGTGCCACTGGAATCTGAGGAAAGGGTTTAGCTGGCGTCCGGCTCTTAAAACAAGACCCACGGCACTAATGGTATAATCTTCGGAGTAGAAATGGTTGAAGCTGTTGTCGATGTCAAAACCGATGCTCCACTTCGTGTCCATAAAGTAGGGCTTCGTCCAAGAAAGGGCGTATTCACGGCTTTTTTGCCCCACTTGGGCAGAGATGTTCAAGTACTCGCCGCCTCCGCGAAGGGTTCTAAAACCTCTTCTCCAGCAAGTGCCAAGCCCCATGATGTTAAAGTTGTTTTCGCTAAGAGTTGCGCCTCCAAACAGCGAGTCGGAGGTGGAAAAGCCAGCGAAGAGGCCAAATTTACCGGTGCTAGTCTCTTCTACCTCAATATGAACATCGCGGTAGCAGCCGGGAAGAGACGAGCTTTCATCGCTTTTGACCGCATAGACGTTTACTTTTTTAAAGTAGCCGATATTCATGAGCCTTTTTTCGGTGAGCTTCAATTTTTCTGTATTGAAAATCTCTCCCGGAACTAGCAGGGTCTCATGTAAAATAACGTTCGTTTGAGTGTGGCAGTTTCCAAACACTTTGATAAGGCCGACTCTAAACTGATCGCCCTCTTCAATCGTGAAACTGACCGAGTAGGTTCTTTCGCACTCTAATTTAGGCTCGAAGTTGACATAGCAGTCAATATAGCCAAACTTTCCGTACAAATCCTGTATGCTCGAGACGGTCTCCCGGATATCTTCGGGGGAGTAGGGGCCGCCCGGATAAACTTTAAAGCGGCTTAAGATTTGCTCGTCATCAAAGAGGCAGTTTCCGTCAAAGCGGATTTTATTAATGGTGTAATACTCGCCGCGAGTGGCTAAAACATGGACGATGATACGATCGCATCCCGATTCTTCGATTTCGATTTTAACTTGCGCATCGGCATAGCCGCGGTTTTGAAGATACTGCTGCACTTGGAACTGATCGTGCTGAATCATATCTTCACGGTAAGTCCCTTCATCGGTCAGCCAACTCTTGTACCACGAGTACTCTTTGGTCGCGAGCTTCTTTAAAATCTCTTTTTCTTCACAAGGCTCAAAACCGCAGAAGTTAATTTTTTTGATTTTCCCCGATCGTCCTTCGTTCACGGAGATCAGAATGTCTACTTCGTTGGTGCAGGAGTCAAGGGTTACGGTGTAGTCAAGCTCCGCTTCAAAGAAGCCTCTTTTCACATAGTAACTTTTTAAATTGTGGAACGCTTGGTTAAACTCTTTTCTATCAAAGACCGAGCAGACGGTTATCTTCAGCTCTTTCATCAGCCTGGCTGTCGTCTTTTTGCAGTTTCCTTCAAAATTGATAGAGCGGATCGTGGGCTTTGGCCACAGGTTCATCGAAATAATCAGTTTGCCGTCGCAAATTTGAATGCGCGGTTCTACTCGATCATATTGCTGGGATAAATTTTTGAGGTCGTTATCGAATTCCGTTTGCGAAAACAAGCTTCCCTCACGGGTCTTCATTTTAGACCGTACAGAGGCCTCATCGCCTCCTTCGCCGGATGGAAGATTCACTTTGATGTCGATTCTTTCGACCGGCTGGTTTTCATAGATCACCGGCGCTGCAAAACTCAAGTTTGCTACTAACAGAAAAAGAAAGAGTGCGATTTTATGCATGTTTTAACCAGTTGAATGGATGAAATATACTTCATGCAAGATTTTGTTTGTAGAAAATTAACTTTGGAATCTGAGGACGAACCTGGTTTTAAAACTGCGACCGGCTGCTGAGCGCTTTGGCAAGCGTCCCGTGATCGACATATTCTAAGGAAGAGCCCATCGGAACCCCGAAGGCCAGTCTAAACATTTTTAAATTGAGCGGCTCGAGCTCTTTTTTGATGTAGAGGGCGGTCGCATCCCCTTCCAGGGTGGCATCCAGGGCTAAAAGGAGCTCTTCGCACTCAAGCTTTTGAATTCTTTCCGCTAATCGGGGGAGGTTCAATTTTTCGGGACCCCGTTTATCAAGGGGGGACAGAAGGTTCCCGAGCACATGGTAGAGGCCGTTAAACTCGCGGGTGCTTTCAATCGCAAAGACATCTTTGTAGCTGGCCACCACACAGATTTGACGGGGATTTCGCATTTCATTATGGCAAAGCGCGCAAATCTCCTCGATTAAAGAGCCGCAATCGAGGCACGGTTTCAGCTTGTCCGGAAATTCGTTCAAAATTTCAGAAAACTCTTTCAGATGGTCTGGGGGCCATGTCAAAAGCTGGAAGGCAAATCTTTCGGCAGACCGGGAGCCTACGCCTGGCAGCCTGCGAAGAACATCAACCATTTTTTGGAGAGTAGGGGGGTAGCGCATAGCAAAAGAATAGCAAATTTAAGTTAATTCTGTTATGTTTTTTGTTTTCTAACTGCAAGGTTGAATGAAGAAAGCACGCATCATCGGTCTCGGTAAGTACCTTCCCAAAAAACGTCTTACTAATAGCGATCTCGAAAAATTAGTTGAAACAAGCGACGACTGGATCGTCTCCCGTACCGGTATAAAGGAGCGGAGAGTCGCAGCTTCCGATGAACCCACTTCTAGACTCGGCTTAGAGGCTGCAAAAGTTGCTTTGGAAAAAGCGAGTATCGATAAGGGAAAGATTGAGCTTATCATTTGCGCCACAATGAGCCCCGATTATCTTACGCCGAGCACAGCCGCTCTCATTCAGAGCGAGCTTGGCCTCTCACAAATACCTGCCTATGACTGCCAGGCAGCTTGCACAGGCTTTCTTTTTGCTTTATCTCAAGCCAAAGCTTACATCGAGTCGGGTCTTTATAAAAATATTTTGGTGGTGGCGAGTGAAAAAATGTCTGCCTACATCGATTATAAGGATCGCAACACCTGTGTCCTTTTTGGCGACGGCGCTTCGGCTGCGGTGGTTTCCGGGGAGGGAAAAGGGCTATTAGTCGAGGAGATTAGTTTAGGCGCCGACGGCAGTTTTGCAAATCTCATTATAGTTCCGGGGGGCGGCTCCAAAGAGCCTGCCACGCACGAGTCCATTGATAAAGGTTCTCATTTTATCAAAATGGAAGGCCGGGAAGTTTTTAAGCAGGCTGTTCGGCAAATGGGACGTGCTATCGAACGGTGCTTGAAAAATGCCCATTTGGATAAAGGGGATATCTCGTGGCTCGTTCCTCATCAAGCCAATTTAAGAATCATCGACTCGATTCGGGAGTCGTTTGAAATTCCTCCTGAAAAAGTCTATTTGACACTTGAAAAATATGGAAACACCTCCGGGTCTGCCGTCGCGATAGCACTGACTGAGCTGACAGAAGAGGTTAAGCTTAGCTCAGGGGAGCATCTTGTTTTAGTCGCTTTCGGAGCCGGACTCACATGGGGCGCATCCCTTTTAACACAGGTAGATCAATGAAACGTTGGACTTTTTTATTTCCGGGTCAAGGGGCGCAGGCAGTTGGCATGGGAAAAGATCTCTACCAGCACTCCTCTTCCGCTAAAGAAATTTTTCAAAATGCGGAAGATATTTTAAAAAGAAAATTACTCCAAACCATGTTTGAAGGGGATGAGGCAAGCCTGAATCTTACAATCAACAGTCAGCCCGCTCTTTTCGTGCATAGCTTCGCTTTATTTGAAGTTTTAAAAAAGCAGCTGCCCGATCTCAAACCGCAACTTTCTTTAGGGCTCAGTTTAGGGGAGTATTCCTCTTTTGTTGCAGCGGGTAAAACCACTTTTGAAGATACTTTAAGAGCGGTCTCTTTAAGAGGAGAGTTAATGGGGCAAGCATGCGAAGAAAAGCCGGGAACGATGGCGGTCATATTAGGCCTTAGTCAAAAGGAGGTGGAGGAGCTTGTTCAAGAGGCAAATCTTCCTCACGATTTATGGGCGGCTAATTTTAATGCCCCCGGTCAGGTTGTGATCTCCGGAACGATCAAAGGGATTGAAAAAGGGACCGAGCTTGCGAAAGCAAAAGGGGCTAAACGAGTCCTTCCGCTCGCAGTCCAAGGGGCTTTCCATAGCGGCCTTATGAAAAGCGCGCGGGACGGCTTAAAACCTCAAATCGACGCCTTAAAGATCTCTAAAGGTTTTTCTGAAGTGATAATGAATGTCTCGGCTCGGAAGGGACAGGATGAGCAGGAGATCAAACGCAACTTGATCGCACAAGTGACCGAACCTGTCAGATGGCAAGAAAGTATTGAACATTCGATGCCTGAGACGGATATGTACCTTGAAATTGGCCAGGGGAAGACCTTGTCCGGTTTAAATAAAAGAATTGGCGTTCAGGTGCCGACTCTCAACTTAGAGAAATTGGAAGATCTAGAACTTCTAGCGAAGGAACTTATATGACCTTGGAACTTAAGGATAAAGTCGCGATTGTAACCGGCGGCACTGCCGGAATCGGCAGGACGATTGCAAAAAAGCTTCATTCTCAGGGAGCTAAGGTCGCAATCATTGGCACTAACCCGGAAAGGGGGCAGGAAGTCATTCAGGAGCTTCAAGAAAATGCTCTCTTCTATCCTTGCAATGTCGCTCATACTCAGGATGTTGAGGAAACGGTTAAAACCGTCGTTTCCCACTGGGGTAAAGTAGATATTTTAATTAATAACGCCGGGATCACCCGCGATCTTCTTCTTTTAAAGATGACGGAGGAAGACTGGGATCAAGTCATGGCAACAAATGTAAAGTCTTGTTATAATTTCGCCAAAGCTTGTACTCGGCCCATGATGAAGGCTCGCTTCGGCAGAATCATCAACATTTCTTCAGTGATCGGACTGATCGGAAATGCAGGTCAGGTAAACTATGCGGCATCCAAAGCGGCTATGATTGGTTTTACCAAGGCGCTTGCTAAGGAGCTTGCCTCAAGAAATATTTTAGTGAATTGTGTGGCGCCCGGTTTCATCGAAACTAAAATGACCGATGCGATGACCGATGCGCAAAAAGAAATTACCTTGTCGCAGATCCCCTTGAACCGGATGGGATCGACCGACGATATCGCTAACGCCGTGTTATTTCTCGCTTCAGATCTTGCGAGTTACATCACCGGTCAAGTGATTGTTGTCGATGGCGGAATGGTAATGTAGTAAAAGTTTATTTAAAGGAAAAAAACAATGTCAACGGAACAAGAAGTGATCGACATCGTTGTAGAACAACTCGGTGTTGACAAGGATGATGTAACTTTAGAAAAGTCCTTTGTAGAGGATTTAAATGCAGATTCGCTCGATTTAACTGAGCTAATTATGACATTTGAAGAGCGCTTTGGTTGCGAGATCCCTGAGAAAGATGCAGAGGGGCTCAAAACAGTGGGCGACGCAGTTCGCTACCTGGAAAAACAAAAAGGCGGCTAATTCTCTTTCAAGAGACCTCGGTTCTTGAGGTCTCTTCTTCATCTCTCAAATAATTGTTAGATCTTATTAAGTCTTATTTTAGAAGATTAATAATCTGTTTGTTGTTATGTTCTTCGGATCAATTTAAGGGCAATTATGAAAAAAACGATTCTTTTTGTGCTGGCATTTTTCTGCATGAACGCTCACGCAGGGGAGCTTTGCTGTCCAACGTGGTTTAATCCATCCAATGTTTATGTAGGAGCCTTTGGAGGCGCCAATTTTATTCCTTCCATTCAAGATGGCGAGGTAAAAGTACATATTAAAACCGGCTATAATCTTTCAGGCTCTCTTGGATACCGTTTTGCTTACGGGTTAAGGTTGGAAGGGGAGTATGCGTATAGACGAAACTCGGTAAAAAACATCCGTTTTGCCGGCGAATCCTTTTCAATCGATGCCAATTATCAAACCTCTTCTCTTATGGCGAATTTGATATGGGATATTCCTCTGGCTGATTGGGGTTGCAATTTCGGCGGCGTGACTCCATTTATCGGAGGGGGTCTTGGATACGATGACCAAAGCCTTCATATCCATCATAAAAGAGCCTCTATTTCTGATCATAAAGAGGGATTAGGAAAACAGGTGATGGCAGGGCTTAGCTATCCTATTTCTTGCAGAGCGAATTTATTGTTTATCTATAAATATCATAAAGGAAGCCTCCGTAAAATCAACAATAACACGGTGGGACTTGGCATAACCTACAGTTTTGGCGGCGAAGGTTAGAAGAATAAAATCCGCGAGGCTTTTGGCTTCGCGGATTAGCTAAAAACTATAATGGAACTATAATCTGAGGATTTTCTGTCTTATTCAAGGCATTAAAATAGCTGGGAGATACGTTGAAGATCGCAGCCAGCTGCTCGTTTGAGAAGGCGCCCGCTACTTCTCCGATCCCAATGTAATCAGGCACGGCGCTGCTAAAGAAGGCGATCACTTCAACCGGGTCGCTCCCCACATTTTCGATGTTGTGAAAATGAGAAGCGGGGGCAAAAGCTCCTTCTGCTGCATTTACATCCAGAATTTCTAATGATCCGTCCGGAGCAAGCACGGTGATCCGGGTTTTACCTTTTACAATATAAACAAGCTCGCCTGCATTCGTGTGCCAATGCGGCTCAACAACACCTCCTGGTGTTAATCCGAAGCCGAGAATGCCAACACCGTATAGAGAGGGAAGGGTTGTTTTAGTCCCTATTTGAAGATACCCGCCCTTGGTGGAAATAACCTTGTCGCTATTTTCAATACTAAATTTGTAGGGATTTAAGCCTGTATTTGCAATCGGCTTAGCCTGGTTAAGAACTGTTATTAACTCTGGGTTCTTTTTTCGCTCTAACCCTTCAACAAAACCATGATTCACTTGAAAGGTCGCCTTGAAGACCGGATCCGAGAGAGAATAAATAGCGTTAGTAAACGACATCGTTTCAGGAAGCGCGTTATTTAAGGCAAAGTTAATCACACAAGGTGTATCGCCGTTATTTTGTATCGAGTGAACATAGCCCTGAGGGATATAAAAAATATCCCCTTTTTCAATCGTAAAGATCTCTTTTTTTTCAGGCGTCCTAAGCGTGACTACCCCTTTTCCTTCAGTGCAATACCCTATCTTATGCGCGTTCGGATGCCAAATCGGCTTCAAGAGACCGAGCTTATTAAGTACCAGATTCTCAAAAGATATGTTAACGAGTCCGGGAACATCTTTTAGGGTGGCATCGATCAAGCGGCCCCCTTCGCCGCTGCTTTTTGCGCCCAGTGATTTAAGACTGAAAAAGTGTTTACTGGTTGTGATAGGCATAATAAGACCCTCCCTCTTTCCTCTATGTGTATTCCTCTCAAGGATACTTGTCTAATCGTGGATAAGAGTTTCTTATGCTTCTAAGCCTGAATAACTAAGGAATTGTGATCTGCTCCAGGCTCGGACGAGCTTTGTAATCGTATGTAAGCATTCGTCCGATCTCCCTTTCGTAAGGATCATCGAAATCTAGATAAGAGAGAGCCTCTTCTATGGCATCTTTAGTAGGCATTCCCCATTTTTCGGGATAGGGATTAAACTCCCTGAATAAACCAAATAAAGTCACCCCTAAGGACCATACATCTGTTTTTAATCCTCTCACCGAAGTAAAAAGTAATTCAGGTGAAGCATACAGTGGGGATCCGCAGCAAACTTTAAAAGTTTTTGACGTTTTCTCGCAAATCGCAATCATCCCCAAATCGGCGAGGATGGGTGTGTCATAATCGCTTAAAAAAATATTCTCTAACTTTATATCTCGATGCATCACATTTTGTGCATGCACTTGCTTGACCGTTTGAATCAGCGATTTCATGATGTTTCGCTTGTTTTGCGGGGTAAGTAGCCTTCTTGTAATCGCAGAAAAAAGATCGCCTACCGGATAAAAAGGGGATATGCTTATTTTTTTAGTAGTTTTTTTGCGTTTGTACTGCGAATAGAGATGGAAAGTTAAAACGCCTTGAATGTGTCTAAGGCGTCCTAGAGCGGCCTTCTCATCTTCATAATGCTTGATCGATTGATCATCCGTTAAAAAGGAGCGGTAAAAAGCTTTTCTCTCAAGGGTCTTAAGGCTTAGAGCGTGTATCACAATCGATTGAGTGCCGCTTCCAATAAGGGCTTTCATTTTTTTCTTTTTAAAAACAATAAACGCCTCACCCTGTTCATTCGTATAAAATGCGCATTTATTACTTTTGTATCGAAAGTTCGGCTTAAAATTCTTTTGGGCTGCAATGGCGCTTTTGCCGATCTCAACCGGATTAAAAAAAGGATCGAGACCCATTTTTTGAATTGCTTGAATGAGACGCTCTCTTTTCTGAATTTCTAAATAAATAGATTCAATCGATTGAAAAGTCTCCTCCCGAAGCTTTTTCCAATCGCTACGGAAATTTCCAAAAAATCTTCTGATTTTGGTTAAAATCTGGATGAATGGGCTGGAGCTTTGTAGAAGCTTTTCACCTTCCTTATCGCAATTTGTCAGGTTAGTCCAGATCTTACACACGGTCTCGGCTTCATCGCTTGTTGCAGTTCGATAGAGGTGAAGGTTTTGAAATAGCTCTTGCATGGTATAAGCGTGGTTTTCATGGAGAAATTTTCTTCCTCCAAACGGACCTATAACAGGCACTAAATGATGAGAGATTTGAGATAACTTATTTAAAGGGATCATTGATTATTATCTTATGCTTTAAGGAAGTCTTTTGACCACAACTCCTCATTTTTTAAAAACAGACACTTGATGGCTTTGTCTATGAGAAGAGAGAGTGCAATCACACCTATGGTGATGAGGGGATTTACTCCAAGAATGAAATAAGCGCCTGTAGCAACTATTGCAAATGAGATCACAAATTTAAGAGTAATGAGCGTAGGTGATTTCGAGGCTTCTCCAAAACAGAGTTCAAAGGCTTTACTTACCGCAAGGTGTGTCAAAAAAAATGTGCCGCAAATAAGAAGTCCCGTGAAAGGGCCGAGAAGGGTGGGTGGATCTAAATTGATTTTAAAAAAATGTGCTATATTTGAATTATTAATAACAGAAGTTACTTTAGATACAACGACTCCGGATGTAAACATCATGCCCCAGCCAATTCCCGAGAATAAGGCTCCATCAAGACATGTTTTAATGATCGGTCCAGTCATATTTTCACCTATAAAAATAAAATGATAGAATGACTGGGTTAAGGAATAATTAAATTTATATTGTTTTTTTATTAAGTGAGGGCAAGAAGCCACGCTTATTAAAGACGGGGATTATAAATTTCCTGGTTTGGATCACACTTTTGGGTCGCAAAAGAGACTACTCTAATCGAAAGAAGCCCTAGGATAAAACCTGGTATCATCGCAGGGATGTTAATTTCAGTAATAAATGGATTGATCAAGCCCCACCCGGCAGCAACCAGACCGCCTACGAGTATTCCGGCAATCGCGCCATAGCGGTTCGTTCTTTTGGAGTAGAGCGCCATTAACATGAGAGGTCCAAAAGCGCAGCCAAGACCCGACCATGCATAGAATACAACTTCCATGATGGTCGCGCTTTTCATAAAAGCGATGAGAAGGGAGATGGCGGCGATGATGATGACGGAAAAGCGAGACGCTCTTAAAAGTGTTTGAGGAGAGGCTTTTTTGTGGACGATGTGTTTAAAAAAAATGTGCCGCAAATAAGAAGTCCCGTGAAAGGGCCGAGAAGGGTGGGTGGATCTAAATTGATTTTAAAAAAATGTGCTATATTTGAATTATTAATAACAGAAGTTACTTTAGATACAACGACTCCGGATGTAAACATCATGCCCCAGCCAATTCCCGAGAATAAGGCTCCATCAAGACATGTTTTAATGATCGGTCCAGTCATATTTTCACCTATAAAAATAAAATGATAGAATGACTGGGTTAAGGAATAATTAAATTTATATTGTTTTTTTATTAAGTGAGGGCAAGAAGCCACGCTTATTAAAGACGGGGATTATAAATTTCCTGGTTTGGATCACACTTTTGGGTCGCAAAAGAGACTACTCTAATCGAAAGAAGCCCTAGGATAAAACCTGGTATCATCGCAGGGATGTTAATTTCAGTAATAAATGGATTGATCAAGCCCCACCCGGCAGCAACCAGACCGCCTACGAGTATTCCGGCAATCGCGCCATAGCGGTTCGTTCTTTTGGAGTAGAGCGCCATTAACATGAGAGGTCCAAAAGCGCAGCCAAGACCCGACCATGCATAGAATACAACTTCCATGATGGTCGCGCTTTTCATAAAAGCGATGAGAAGGGAGATGGCGGCGATGATGATGACGGAAAAGCGAGACGCTCTTAAAAGTGTTTGAGGAGAGGCTTTTTTGTGGACGATGTGTTTAAAAATGTCTTCTGAAAGGACAGAGGCTGAGACAAGAAGTTGCGAGTCCATCGTCGACATGTTCGCGGCGATGAGTCCGCATAGGATGAAACCTCCGATCCATGGTGTGAAGAGCGCTTTTACCATCTCTACAAAAACAAGTTGAGGATCGACAAGGCTATGGTTGAAGAATTTAATCCCGATAAGGCCTGTTAAGCCTGCAGCTCCCAGGGTTAAAACTTGCCAACTCATCCCAAGGTATTTGGATTTGTAGAGCTCGTTGGCATTTTTAATACCCATAAACTTGGTGACAATATGTGGCTGTCCGAAATAGCCAAGACCCCATGAGGCTGAAAAAAGGATGGCTAGAAGCGTCTCTATGCTAAAGTCTTTCACGAGGCGAAGGGATAGATCGTACTCGCTGCTAGCCTGTTGAATGGCGCTCCATCCTCCAATTTGCTGATACGCTAGGAAAGGGACAATGAGAATCGCGATAAGGAGAAAAACCCCTTGGAAGAAGTCGGTCCAGGCGACCGTGATGAATCCACCTGCAAAAGTGTAGATGACGACGACCAAGCTCGCTACACCAAGACCTACAAAGTAGTTGATCCCAAACAAAGATTCAAAAAGAAGTCCCATCGCGATCAAGCCGGATGAAAGATAGGTGGTCATGAAGAAAAGGGTCATGATCGCAGTCAAGCTTCTAATGATGCCCGACTGATCGTTAAATCTTCTCTCAAAGAAAGTAGACAAGGTGTAGCTGTTATATTTTTCGGTCTGGGTGCGAAGTCTTTTGGCGATAAATTGCCAGTTGCAAAACATTCCAAAGATAAGTCCAAACGCAATCCAGGCTTCGGGAACACCCCCTAAATAAAGAGCGGCAGGAAAGGCCATGAAGAGCCATGAGCTCATATCGCTCGCGTGGGCAGTTAAAGCGGTCAGCCAAAAATTTAACGAGCGATTCCCTACAATAAAGTCGGCCGAGGTGGTCTGACGTTTATGGGAGATAAGACCGATGACAAGAAGTACTAAGAAATAAAGAAAAAATGAGATGACGTACGGTGTTGCCATGCCGATCCTACCTAAAATTGTGAGAGATTATCTCACGAAAAAAACTCAATGTCAAGATTTGTGTACAATAATAATTTTTATATCTTCGTGATTTAACTGTTTCTTGGCGAGGAAGTTAAGCTCGGATTCAAGCATCGCCTGAGTCAAATCCAGACCCTCCTTGGAAAAGTGTTTTAGAACTTTTTGAAACCAGTCTTTCAGAGCAATCGCATGGGGCATTTGACGGTTCATCCCCGTGTTAATGAGGAGCAGGAAATCGCCCGACTGCATCGGTTCGGTTAAAGGGATAAATCGATTCAACCGGGTAGACCATAAAAGGGGATCGGGAGCTCCTTTCGATTCAAATTTAATTTTGCCCTCATTTGAGATGGCAAGGTTGAGGTGGGGTCCGATTCCGGGTTGATTGAGCATTTCGTAGATACCGGCAAATCCCGGTTTTTTGGCCTCTTCGATATGCAGCATCAATCCATTGGAGGGGGTTATGTTCAGTTTAAGTCCCACAGGATCGGAGGATTCAAGTTTAAGGACTTTCATTTTAAAAGGGCCATCTACTTTCTCAGCCTCTTTTGCCAGCATCTCGTTTTGCAGCATTTCCGCGCATTCATACTCTCCATAAAGCTTGTTTTGGGCCGCTTGATAGTTGGTAAGACGGGACATATTATCAATCAGACACTCTCTCATCGTGTTAAGGGTTGAGGCAAGCTCTACAATCTCTTTAGGGCCTTTGATGTCAATTTTATCGTTGTATTCTCCGGAGGCTAAAACCATGGCGGCATCTTTCAGCTTTTGAACCGGCTGCGTGATTTTATAGGCGATAAAACTTGAGGCGGCAATGACTAAAAAAATCGTAAGCAAGCCGCTTAAGACAATTAGAAGCAGCGCTCTTTTTAAGTTTCTTTCAAAGAGATTAAGGTTTAAATCAGCCCCCACCAGGGCGATCACTTCACCCGATTGATCAAGAATCGGGGCGTAGCCGCTCATAAAATTTTCTGAGGTGGAAAGGCCCTGGTAAATAGGTGTGATGAGAGGTTTACGAGAATTATATACGCTCGCCTCGTTCGATTCGGCAAAGTCTACAGGAAAATTGTTTTTGCCGGCAGAATCGATGAGGTAGACTTGTCTGTATGCGAATTTGGGATTATCTCCCTGGTTGACAGGATTAAACTCGCTTTCAGGCAGGTCAGGGAAGACGGCCTCGCCCGGTTTTACCTCTTCGATAGAAACAATGTATAAACTCGCGATCGGAAGACTGTTTCTTATATCGTTTAGTTTCTGGCTGAGATCTTTGTATATCGGATTATTAATCGTCTCCGCATCCCGATTCTCTTTAATCCACTTAATTGCATCAGGATCTACTAATTTGCTGACTGAAATGACGATCGCTTCAAGGTCATCTTTAAAGCTTTCTTGAATCTCCTTATACCAATTTAGGTAGAAAAAAGTGGAGATCAAGGCGATAAATGCTATCAGGGGAGGCAAAAGCCATGCCAGAAGGCGGGTCCGAATTTTTGTCATTTTAAAAACCTCGCTTCTTGGGCATAGACTTGAAGCAGGCCAACCGCAACGCTTGGGCTTTCAGAGATAATCGTAAGAAGGTTTGTTTTGGAAAGGGTGAGAAGCGTAGAGGGTTCTACAGCTACTGCTCGATAGCTTCTCGGTTTTTCATTAAACAGCGACTCATCGCCAAAAAAATCAAGGCCCTTAAGAAGGACTTGTTTGGATTCGTCTTCTAACCTGATTTGTCCTTTAGCGATGAAAAACATCCGGTGCGCCTCCTCCCCTTTTTCGAATATTATCTCATCCGTCTCAAAGGTGCTGATTCCTAATTTGTCTGCGCAAGTCAGGATTAAATCTAAATCAAGCGTGGCAAAGAGGGGGGTTCTCTTTAATAAAAAAGCTTTATCGATTAATCCTAATTTTTTCATGAATCTAATAACTCGAAAGCAAAGTGTTTAAAAATGGGCTCGGATGAGGTCATATGCTTCTTTAAAGCGGTTTTCCATCCGCCTATATTCAACTTCTGCATATAGGTGTAGGCTACAATCTCATCACCGAGAGAGGGCGAGCGCTCCATTTTAAAAAGAAGCTCGCTGAAATTCAAGGGTTTCCCGCCAAGACGGACATAATTGAGAAGTTTTATTTCGACAGGCGCCTCTTCTAAAAGGGGCTTTAAAAGCCTGAAGATTTTCGGCTCGGAGGTTTTTTCAAGGGTCTCTACCACTTGCGAGCGGAGTTTCAAGTTTTGGCTTCTCATCGATCGCGAAAGAAGCTCGCAATCTTCAAGCTCGCCTGCCACTCCAAGCACTTGAATGATAAAATCCAGAACAGAAAAATAGCCTGACCGCAGGGCATCTTCCATAAGGGATAAGTCGAGATCGGGGTTTCTCTTTTGAACCGTATGGTAGTGATAAAAATAGAAAAAAGCTCTCTCGATTTCCGGCTTTAGGATCGTTTCAAGCTGCGCTCTTAGCTGGAACACAGCGATTCTGCCAAGCACTTTTCCGGCAATCAGCCTGCAGTTGTGCGGAAGAGTCTGGTCTCTCAAAAGAGAGATGAGCAAGGGGATATTTTTAAGCCCCATCGATGCAATCATCTCTTCTAAATTTCTCTTCTCTTGCGGTCTTAGGTGGGTAGATTCGGTGATAAGGGGCTCGATGATCGAAGTGTCGCCGATTTGACGCAGCGCCTCGATCAGATTCAGGCGAGCTTGTTTGTCATCAATCTCAATAATCGCCTGTGCAATCCTTGGGGCATATTTCACCGATTTTTGATCAGCGATTTTAGAAATTGTTTTAGACGCTTGCCTGACCACTTCATCCTTCTCTTCATTTAAATAAGAGAGAGCGATTTCAATATCCGATTGAGCCGCATCCATGGAGAGAATCTTTAAACCCATTATTCTGGCATAAGGATCCTCGTCATTTAAAAGTAGGTGAATCTCATCGGCCGCTTTAACTTTGTTTTTCCACACCTCTTCGGGGTCCAGATCGGCATTGGCAATTTTTAAAGAGAGGATCGCGGCTGCCCGTGTTTTAATGTGAGGGGATTTAAGTTCTGCTACCATTTGATCGGGATGAATCAAGCCTTGCTTACTTAAAAACCAGTAGAGCTCGCTTAAGAAAAGAGGGTCGTTCGTTTCGTGCATCCATTTTTGGGCAAGCTCAATCACCCGGATATCTTGCTGCAGATCGGTGTCTGCCATCAGCCTCATGAAATGAACTTTTTGCTCTAAATCGAGATCGTCGATTTCATAAATTAATTTTTGTAAAATGGAGCGATCTTCCATCTCTGTAAGACACTCCATTGCAAACTGTTTCGAGAGGGGATCGCCTTGCCTTAAGATGGCAAGCAGGCGAGACTCTGAGCTTTTACGATCTTTTTTATTAAAAGACTGAAGCCATTGAAAGGCTTTTTTCCCGAAGGGAATCGCGTTATTGGAGAGATTTTTATAAATCGCCTTTAAATAATTGGCTTTCAAAAACCAGACCACAACCAGAAGCAAACAGGCTAAAAGGAGGCCAAGCAGCTTTGAATCAATTAAATTCAGCGATAAGAGAAGAGCTGAAAGCATCGTTCCGATCGGCTCAAAAAATGATTCGATGCAAATGCGGATTTTATTTTTTAATCTTGTCGGAACGGCATTTAAGAGAAGGTTAAAGTTGGAATCATCGATCACATAGAGCGTGCCTTCAACCACAAAATAGCCGAGGAGAGCAAAATAAAGGGGAGGGCCTATCTGCCAGCCCACATAGGTGATAATCAGCAAAACCGGAGTGATCGGCAACAGCGACTGAATACCAAATCTTCTGAGCAGGCGGCTGTAGAAAAACAGGCCGAAGAGAAGATTTGTAACACTTACACATGCTAAGGCTTTGCCTAAAAACAAAGTCAGTTTAGCGTCCGCCTCATCGCCTATTACCACATCGCTTTGGTGAAACGTCTCGGAAAAAGTGGCAAAGTAGTTGTACTCTGTGGTCACAAGTAGCAGATAGATCAAGATATTCGAGCACATTAAAAGGAGCGTAAACTTAGACGATAAAATCGATTGGATAAAGGAGCTGATCGAGTCGCTATAAGAGCCTGTATCATGATCGAAGGCTGACTCGTCGTAGACCGGCTTAAGAGTTCGTTGAATATTTAAAATTAAAAGAATTGTGCAAGAAAGGGTGATCGCGATTAAAAGAGAGAGCGTTTGAAATTCAATCAAGCCCATCAGCATGATAAAACCGGTGGTCGCAATCCCAAGAAATATCATCGAGCTGAATAAACTAAACAATCGTTTGGCGTCTTGGAGGTGGAAATATTGGTCAAGAAAAGTCCAGAAGCAAGTCACAATCACGGCAAAGTTAATCGATCCAAAAACCCTTAAAAGGTACCACATCCAGTCGGAGTTCAAGCCGATTTTGTAGGAAAAAGCAACAAAGGCAAAGGAATAAAAAAGAACCCCCATTAACAGGGCTGAAATAAAAATCTTATGGGCTTCAAAATGGTGGAATCCATAGATCAAAAGAGAGGCGATTAAGATCATGCAGCCGGCAGAGATCGAATAGGCAAGGGGAAGCATATCCGATCCAATGTGAATCAGAAAGAGAGCGTCTGCAAACTTAAGCCCGGAGGTCACAGCCACTGCCCACAAAAAAGCAAGCAGGGCAAAGAGCCCCGCACTTTTCTCTTCGCCCGGGAAAAGGTTGAACCATTTTCTAAAAAGAGCTGCCATGAGAAATATTATGGGTTCTAACGAAATGACCTGCAATAAAAAATCTTGAACGAGTAAGATCTCCTATTTAGTAAGAGGAATTCATGGAAAGAAGAAAAGTCGTCATTATTGGGTCGGGTCCGGCAGGCTATACGGCAGCTATCTACGCGGCAAGGGCTAATTTGAAGCCCGTTCTTTTTGAAGGTTTCTTTTCAGGGCCTGCAGGCGGACAGCTCATGACTACCACAGAAGTTGAGAATTTTCCCGGTTTTCCCGATGGAATTACAGGGCCTGAGCTAGTTTATGCTTGCCGAAAGCAGGCAGAAAAATTTGGAACGGAGCTTTTTACAGAAGATGTGACCAGTGTGGACTTGAGTAAACAGCCCTTCGTCATCCACGGAAGCTCGCGCTCTTATGAGGCCGATACGGTAATTATCGCAACAGGAGCTACAGCCAATCGCCTGGACATTCCGGGCACTCAGGATGATCAATTCTGGCAAAAAGGGGTCACAGCGTGCGCCGTCTGTGATGGAGCTGCCCCCATTTTTAGAAATAAACCTCTCTTTGTGATAGGGGGCGGGGACTCCGCCGTGGAGGAGGCCACCTTTTTGACGAAATTCGGCAGTAAAGTGTATCTCGTCCACCGAAGGGATTCTTTAAGAGCTTCTAAAATTATGCAGGAAAGAGCCTTTAACAACCCAAAAATTGAGATTTTATGGAATAGCGTGGTGGAATCGGTTGAAGGAGATACCGTGGTTCGCTCGGTGAATATTAAAAACGTTGTGACCGGCGAGAAAAAGAAAATGGAGGCTGCCGGCCTCTTTTTTGCTGTGGGTCACACCCCTAATACCGCCTTTTTGATGGGGCAGGTTCCTCTTCACGATAACGGATATATTAAAGTCGTTCCCGGAAGCTCTGCGACCGAAATTCCGGGTGTTTTCGCAGCAGGCGATGTGCAAGATCATGTCTATAGGCAAGCGATCACAGCGGCAGGCTCCGGTTGCATGGCTGCCTTGGAAGCTGAAAGATATCTGTCTGCCAGGGGGATCGAATGATTCGCTGGCTTCTTTTGATCCCTTTTGCTTTAAGTGCTATAGACTATAGCCCATGGCTGGATGAAATTTTAAATATCCAAACCGAACTCAAGGCAGGTGTAAAAGCAGGTCAAGCGCATGCACTTAATGCCGATCTCTCCTTTAAGACAACCGTTTGGACCGATATTAAAGCTGAAATCGAGTTTGACACGGCAAGAACCCAACAGCACGGCTATTTTTTTGAGGCGGCCCGTTTTAACGGACTTTATCGTTTTATGAACGACGCTATAGGCGATCCGTTAACCGTTCTTGGGGGGATGACCCTTTCCTTTCCTCAATCTCAAGCCAAAAGAGATTTAGCTCTCTTTGATCCGGGCTCTACCATGGCAGAGTTTCATCTTATCCTTGGGAAAGAAAATGGCGATCGGTTTTGGTGTGATCGTTATTGGGCTCTTTTAACCGTCGGGATGGCGAACAAAAGCTCGGCTTGGATGAGCTCTCATTTTGAGTATGAAAGAAATTTTTTTGAGTGCGGACGGGGAGCTATTTTCTTGAATACTTTGAGCGGGTTTGGCAACCATCCTCTTCGCCCTTTTGATGGCTACGCCCATGTCAATTATCGGGAGGTAGCACTAGGCTTTGAGTGGCGCTACGACATCTATAAGGTAGGATTTATTCAGACAGTTTACCATCGCGATTATCCCATGACCACTCGTATCGAAGCTTCTGTTCAACTTCCTCTTTGCCTATAGAATTTGAACGCGTGGCTATTCACAAAATGGGTGGAAAGCTGTATTTTCGAGAAATATTAAGGAGGCAGTATGGCGTGGCTGGTTAAAGCGTTCGTAGGAGCTGACGAGGCCCCTCCACCTGCTCGGCCTAAACTGGCAACTCCTCAGGATGCCATAAACCCTCAAAAGCTTCTCAATGATTACAATGTCCTTTTTCAAGAACAGCAACAAGCTATCTATCTGTTAAAGATCGGAAAGGTCGAAATACTCAATAAGCTGCTAGAGAAGCTGATGGTTGAAGTCACTAAAAATTTAGAATTCGTAAGGCCTGTCAGTCGAGAAAAATTAAAACCCTTTCTTGACGAGCTGCAAGCCAAATTAAACGAGGCGGTGAGTCCTCCAAACAAACCGTACGGATTTGTGCCGGATAGTGAAAAACTACGTCTTTTGAACGAAATCAGAGCGATCAGGGGACTTGAAAAATTGATTGGAGAAGATCTGACCCAAACGATCGATGAGAAAACTTACATGGATCGAATCGACTACCATTTTAGGCCTTATAAAATTGTGCAGCTGTGGAATTCGGTCTTAGGGGCTAAGAAATGAAGGCGACGGCTTGAGCGTACTCTTTGCAGTGGCTTAAAGAAATCAGAATATCGGGATCATTGTGATGAGATTTTGCTCTCTCGGTTAAGGCAGCCAGCGGTTTTCCGGTTTCAGTGCGCGATATTTCAATATCTAGAAAGGAGAGCTCCTTGCCAAATCCGCAGCCTAGCGCTTTAGCGACCGCCTCTTTAGCGGCAAAACGGGCTGCGTAGTGGCGCTCCGGCTCTCTTTTACTGTCGCAATAGGCCTGTTCACTTTTCGTGAAGGTGCGATCCTTAAAGTGCTGCCCATGTTTTTCTAAAACCTCTTTGATGCGGCTGACTTCGATAATATCACACCCGAGCCCCTTCATGGATACTGTCCTTCTGAAACGAAATAATTTCTTGGTGAAGGCTCCAGTGTATCCATCGCATGGCAAAGCTTTTCTTCCGGGTCGCTTGCGTTGCAAAAAACGAGTCTTCCCGATGAAGTGTGTTTGACCGAAAGCACGAAAGCGCGAATCGTTTGACCCATAAAATCGGCTCCGCCGTTCACAACCACCATGGTCCCATCTTCAAGATAGCCAACCCCTTGCCTTGCCTCTTTTCCGAAGCGCTGGATTTTTACATCAATCTGCTCGCCCGATTGGGTAATGGGTTTCAATCCATTGGCAAGGACATGGATATTGATGATTTTTACCCCTTCAATCGATGAAACTTGCACTTTTGTAAGGTCAGCGGTGAGGATGTTCGCATCGAGTGTTCGAGCTAGTTTGATGAGTTTTTGGCAGTTATCTTTGATATCGTGGAAATCGGTGTCATCTTTTCTTAGTTTTAGGTCCGGATAGTTTTCAAGCTTCTTGACGATCTCGAGCCCTTTTTTGGCTTTGTAGCGAATATTCTCATCTTGCGACTCCGCCTGATTCATGAGATCCCTTAGGACAAATCCGGGGAGGATGACTTGATTATCAACCAGGCCCGAGTGGGCCAGATCGAGCAATCTGGGATCGAGAAGAATCGAGTTTTCTAAAATCAAATCTTTCTTTTTTTGATTCATCGGCTGAAAGCGAAAGAAGGGGATTGAAAGATAGATCTCATCCGCTCCAAGGGCTGTCATCATCATTCCTGCATAAGCTGAAAGGAGGAAAATCGCGATTTTGATCAGGCTGAGCGTTTCGATCTCGATTTGTTGGGAAGATAAATTTAAAGCGGCCTCAAAGAGAAGAAGGATCCCTTGACCCATCAGGTAGCCGAAAAAAAGGCCAAGTGTTGCAATAATAAAGGCGCGTAAATTAAATTTTCTAAAAATCACTTCGGTTGAGAGAACCGCAAGGCCAAAGACGATGCCCGTCGTCCATCCGATTGCCAAGTTAGTGAGATTAAACCCGCCGGAAACGGAGGTCGTCGTGTAAATCGTTAGAAATAAAACCGAGAGAAAGACAAACAGGATACGTATAAATAGTGTGTTCATAAAACATAGAATGTACAACATCAATTGGATGTTGACAAGTACAACTCGACTTCTAATAATCTCTTACCATGAAATTATCACATCGCTCTCTCATTGTCTTGGCCGGCGCTTTATGGTTCGCCGTAGGCTTATGGCTGATGAAGCTGGGAATCCAGTTTTTGATGCAGGCATTAGAAACGCCTGAACAGTATCCTTTCCTCTCGTGGGTCTCGAATTTTGCCGGAAAAGTAGAGCAAGGAGTGGTGGCTTTAATGGCAATCGCCCTCTTTATCGGCTTCCTTAAAGGGCGAGTTGTTTTGGCAAAGACCGTCAATAGAACGGTCAATCACATTAAATCTGCGCCTGAACCGGTATCGCTTGGCTTACTCTTTACCCCCCGTTATCTTATTCTCATCGGTATCATGATGGGAATCGGCTTTTCTCTCCGTTTCTTCTCAGTCCCTCTAGATATTCGCGGGTTTGTAGATGTGGCGGTAGGCTCGGCTCTTTTAAACGGAGCGATGCTTTATTTTAGACAAGCCCTTACTTGTGATAAGGGGTGCCCCGTTCAATCTCAAAAGCTCTAAAGATCTGCTCGGCTAAAATAAGCCGGGCGATTTGATGAGTGAAAGTCATTTTTGATAGGCCGAGTAAAGGAAGTTTTCTCAAATGATCGGGAAGCCCCTCGGGGCCTCCGATCAGAAAGGTAAGCCTCGAGCCTCCCTTTTCTACCCTCTTAAAAAGATAAGCCGAAAAATCCTCTGATTTCATCTGCGGCCCTTCAGGATCGAGTGCAATCACTTCGCCTGTGAGGTGTCGATCAAGGGCTGAATCATCATCGACCCAAACCCATTCCAGCTTGGCAAAACGCTCGAGCCTGCGGGTGTACTCTTTTAAAGCCTCTTCGAGCCACGCCTCTTTGTTTTTGCCGACGGAGACAATCTTAATTTTGATCATTCGATGTAAGGGTTATTTGTACAATCGTTGGATGGAGCGTTTTTCGTCTCTTTCCTTGATCGCTTCCCGTTTATCAAAAGATTTCTTCCCTTTGGCGATCGCGATTTTAAGTTTCGCTCGTCCTTTGACAAGATACATATTGAGCGGAATGATAGTGAGCCCCTTTTCGGTCGAAGCTTTGCGAAGGGTGTCAATTTCTCTTTTATGGAGGAGAAGTTTTTTGGGGCGTCTTTCTTCGTGGTTGTGCACGTTGCCGAATTTATAGGGGGAGACCGCGCAGCCATAGAGTATCGGTTCGGAGCCTTCGATTTTAATAAAGGCATCGGCAAGAGAGCCCCCGCCATCCCGGATCGATTTAATTTCGGTCCCTTGAAGGGCGATTCCCGCTTCAAAGGTTTCTAAAATTTCGTAGTTATAGCCCGCTTTGCGGTTTTGAATCAGATCGTTCATCATTAACCGAGCATTGTACCTGATTTGTCTTGACTTCGCAACCAAACCTCCTCTATTTTTTCACAACAGAATAGCGAGGTTTTACCCCCATGAAGTTTATCATTTCGACCCAAGAGTTAAATTATCTCATCGGCAAGCTCCAAAGCGTGGTGCAAGCGAAGGCGACGATTCCAATTCTCGGGAACGTCCTGTTAGAGGCAAAAGGGGGGCAAATCCAGCTGACCGCGACCGACTTGATGGTGGGTATCAGATCCTACACTGACGCTAAAATCCTAGAAGAGGGTTCGACCACCCTTCCCGCTAAAAGACTCGCGCAGCTTCTTCGAGAGCTTACGGCTGTGAATATCGAAGTTTCGACCAATAGCCAGGATGTCACCACGATCACTGCGGGAAGTTCCCGTTTTACGTTGCACGGCCTTAGCAAAAAAGAGTTTCCGGCTCTTCCCGATCTTTCGGGTTCTGAAAAATTCCGTATCGGCCAAAAAGAGCTCAAAGAGATGTTTTTTAGAACGGCCTTTGCGGTTTCTAAAGAAGATACTCGTTATGTTTTGACCGGAGTCGGGGTAAAAATTCAGGGGGGGCAGGCAACTTTTACAGGAACAGACGGTAAAAGGCTCGCAAGATCTCATACACCGGTAGAAATCAACGCGGAGTTCAGCTCGAGCTATGTGGTTCCTCTCAAAGCAGTAGATGAATTTTTACGCAACCTGAATGATGCCGGCGATGCGATCGTATACTTAAGCCAGGATAAAATTGCAGTAGAAGCTAATAACACTTTAATCGTGACGAAGCTTTTGCAAGGGGAGTATCCCGATGTAAGCCGTGTGATTCCTGAGAAATCAGAGGTGGTAGTCTCCCTTCATCGTGAAGAGCTCATCCGTCTCTTAAGACAAGTTTCGCTCTTTACGGCAGACACCTCCCATTCGGTTAGATTTACCTTTGTGAATGGCGAGCTTAAACTTTCTGCCAATACGTCTGATATTGGAGAGGGGAATGTGAGCATGCCGGTTAATTACCACGGCGATCCTCTGGATATCGCCTTCAACCCAGGCTTTTTCTTGGATATCCTTCGCCACAGTAAAGAAGAGACAGTCTCAATGGGTTTAACCGATCCTTATAATCCGGGCGTCATCATCGACAAAATGGGTGAAACGGCTTCCAATCATGCTTCAAGCCCTCTTTTTGTGATCATGCCTATGCGCCTAAATGAGACTTAAAAAACTTGAGATTACCAATCTAAGAAAGCTTCAGGACCGTGCGTTCGAATTCAAACCCGGGCTTAATGCTATCGTTGGAAACAACGCGAGAGGCAAAACGACGGTTCTTGAAGCGATTTTTCTTCTTATCAGCGGAAAGTCTTTCCGTGCTCAACGTCTGAATGAATTGATCAGCTATGGTGAGGAGGGGTTTCAGGTTCGAGCGGAGTATGTCGAACAAGGCACCTCCAATTCTCTCACGTTTACCTACTATAAAGGCGAAAAGAGCGTTAAATTCAACGACAACACGTGTCAAAGCCTCTACGGTTTAATGACAGGCGCTCTCCTCACTCCCGATGATGCTCATCTAATTAAAGGATCGCCTCACAATCGGCGCGATTTTTTAGACTTAAGCCTTTGCGAAACCGATCCCTTGTATGGCTGGCATTTAAGCCGCTACCATCGTGCGTTGAAACAGAGAAATGCTCTTCTCAAAATCAAAGATCTTAAGACGATTGAGAGCTGGGAGCATGAAATGGCCAAATCGGCCTCCTATATTACCTATGAAAGGTCGAGAGCCATCAAAGAATTAATTCCCTATTTTCAAAAAAATTTCTCCCAGGTAGGGGAGAGTGATGAAGAGGTGAGTCTAGACTTTGAATGCCCCGATGCACCCGATTTAAAGCCCTATTACGAAAAAGAGTGGGCTCGCTTGAGGTCACGAGAAGTGATGTACGGCTACACCCTTTTAGGGCCGCATAAAGATGATTTTACGTTGCTCTTAAACAACCAGGACGCGAAAAATTTCGCGAGCGAAGGGCAAAAACAAACCCTTCTTGTCGCTTTAAAGCTTGCCGAATGGGAAAGGATCCGGGCGGTGACGGAAGAGGAGCCTCTTTTTATGATCGACGATTTAGGCATCAGCATGGATAAAAGGCGAAAGGAGAGGCTCATTCAATTAATTTCTACTATGGGTCAAGTTTTAATCACGACAGTAGAGGATTTTATTCAAGATAATGTTATCATACTTTCATGATATCCGATGCAGAATGGGAAAAAGTGATTGATGAGCTCGTCCGAACGCTAAAGCATAAGCAACCCTCCCAGCTTGATCCCTACGAATGGTATCACCATAAAATGGTGGGAACGCTTTTAAAAGATACAGCAATCTTTAAAAAACGTTTTCTGCGCGGCTACCATATCCTCATGGGTGAAAAGAATGTTCGATGAATTACAGCTTCCAGAGGAGGTTAAAAAAAATCTGCAGGATCCCCTTTATCTGAAGAGTGCCCTGGAGAGGGGAGAGCCCCTCTTTCAGATTTTAGGTTTCACCCAAAACTGCATGAATGATTTTTATACCTCGGCTTCATCTCTTTACTATAAGCAAGACTACTCTAAAGCCTCCGACGCTTTTTATTTTCTTACGACCCTGAATCCTAATCACCCCCACTATTGGCTTGGCCTTGGCCTCTCTGAACAGCAAAACGGCGAAACACATGCAGCCTTAATGGCCTACAGCATGGCGACTCTCCATGACCCTAAAAACCCTATCCCTTACTATCAATCGGCCCATTGCTACCTTGAACTAAACGATAGGGAATCGGCCCTTTCATCGCTGGAGCTTGCCCTTTCATTCTCAGATTCTTATCCCGACATTAAAGCGAGGATCTTCGCGCTTAAGATTCGAATCGGTTGATTCTCAAACAGCCCTATCTTAATCAGATATTAATATACTATCTTTATAATTTTTTTTAATTATGATCCCTTCAGACATTACAAAGACCTATAACAGTTACGCATGGTATAAACAGGCGGCTGTCCGAATTGTGGCTCTTTTTTATTTGGTGGTGACCCAAGACTATAATCAAGCGTTTAGTCAAAGCGTAAGGCTTTTTAAACCGGTAAACACAAAAGAGAATCCGACCGCTTATAAAACCGATAAAGTCGCCTCGAGCATCCAACCACCCCCAAAAATGGATCATACGGTATTACCGGCAGGAAGTAGCGCCTACCAATATCAAAAATGTTTGGGCGCCTTTGGGAAGGTCGATGGAAATGTTCGATCACTGATTCAAAGCGCTATGTCTTTACCAGCTCCGTCAACGGATGTCGTGATAAAGCTCTTACAAGATGACGAGTTTTTACCGGCTGAATTTATAAGAATGGTTGAAATTCTGAAATCCGAGCAGGACAAACTTGGTTCAATTGCTTTGATAGAAAGTAATTTTTCAAAGGCTCACATTCGCAACTTTATAAGAGAGGTCGTATTGGAGAATCGAGCTCTCACACAAAAACCTTTGAAAAAGAGAATTCTGGAAGCAGAGGATCCTGACAAGGCTCTTCGTGACGAGCTTACTCAAGCGCATATTATTAAAAATGAAATTAAAACGATCTCGGTTGATGATCAGTCATCCTTTTTGTTATTAAAAAAGCTTATACATGATGAAAGTGTAGAGAATGATCTCCTTGAAAAACTTTTCTTTCGCTTGAATAACGGAGATGTTTATGTTTGGCTCCAACTATCCACTATTCCTATAAGTTACACCGCTTTAGAGATTCGGCGCATGGTAGAGGATGAAATCCTGAACCGCTCTTTTGGCAAGGATTTTGCCGCCGATTTGAAACTCTTGGAGAAGATTAGAGAGAGAGTTTTAAACTACCTTGAGTTGCAGGAGCTTTTTGTAAAATTATTAACCTATATCGCAACGGCTTACTCCAATCATCCTCAAACCGAAGATGCCCTCAAGATGTTGGATGCCCTCCTTGTAACGAACGATTTTTCGTCTTATTTCATGAATGTTGAGATTTTAAAATTGAAAAAAGCCCTGCTTTTTCATTTCGAAAGGCAAAAAATCCATTGGAGTTTGTTCAATCCGGATTATAAGGTGAAAGATTTAAAAGCATTGTGGCCTCATTTTACTTTAGAACAACAACAAGAGTATCAGGCTAAATGGAGGCGGCTTGAAGAGTTGCATGATGAAACCTCTCGCCAGTTAACCTTAAAAATTGATCCTTTGACACGCCAGCTGAAGCAATGGGATGAAGAGCTTTACGTAAAGTATAAAACGGTAAGGCCTTACGAGATTTTAGAAAAAATCGCCTTGATTCCGGATAGTATGTTGAAAAGAAAACTCGCTCAATTTTTTTATAATCGGTTTATCAAGGATAACCTGAAGGGAAAAGCGGATCTTTTTCTTATCGATGCCGAGAAGTTTTTTATCTCGATACAAAGATAACAGCTATTTTATTTCACGGTCCCTTGTGACAAACCAAAACTCGGTTTGGGTTTCACTGTCGATTCGGGAGATCCAGGCTTGCGCTAGAGAAGCGTTTGCGAAGACCATGGCAGCGGTTGCCAGAGCGTCGGCAGCCGTGCAGGTGGGGGCGAGAACCGTGACAGAAGCAATGCTATTTAATTGGACGACGAGAGGATAGCCCGTTTTGGGGTTGATCACATGGGTGTAAGTGGTTTTCTTCGCCCCATCTTTATAGGTCCAAAATTGGTTGTAATCACCGCTAGTCGCGATAGCTTCATTTTCTAGTTCAAAGTTTTGCACAATTTGAGTGGGATCGTTCGGATGGGGAATGGCGACTCTCCAGGATCTCCCTTCGGGGTGTTTCCCTGTCGCGCGAAGCTCGCCGCCCCATTCCACAAGTACGTTTTTATAGCCTAGCTTGTTTAATCTTTCCACAATGAGATCTACGGCGTAGCCCTTAGCAATTCCCCCTAGATCGATTTGGGTAAGAGGGTTATCCTTTTTGAAATTGCCTTTGACGAGTTCAATATGACTCCATCCTACAGCCAATCTAGCTCTCTCAATGTCCTTGGATGCGGGGAGTTTATTTTGATTGAGATTTTCCTTCCATAAGACCACTAAGGGCTCCACGGTAGGATCAAAGAGGCCGTCAGATAAATGATAATACTTGTTAACCTCCTGTAAAAGCTTGTAGAGCTCCTCGGAAATAGGGACAAAATCGGTTGTGGCCATTCGGTTCAGCTTAGAAATTTCAGACTGGGGATTATAGCGGTTATAAATCTGGTCGACCTCTTCAAAGGTTCCGTAGGTGATTCTTTTGATCAGTTCAAGTTCGCTTGCATCAAGGGGATGACCCACGGTGACTTTGTAGTCGATTGTCATAGCGGTTCCTTGAACAGATGACACCACGCGGGCACTCTCTTGCGAGCAGGCCGCCAGCAAGAGGGCGAGAAAAAAGTAGATCATGATCTTGAACGTCGGCTCTTTAAAGTATTGGTAAGAAGGGCAGCAATGGTCATCGGACCAATTCCGCCCGGCACAGGGGTTATTTGAGAGGCTATGAGAGAGGCTTTTTCAAAGTCGACATCTCCGGAAATTTTCCCGTCCACTTTTGTGATCCCGACATCGATCACGATGGCCTGAGGTTTTATCCAGGAGCCTTGGATGAATTTAGGTCTTCCCATAGCCGCTATAACGACATCGGCTTCCTGAATCAGTTTTTCAATCTGTTTCGTTTGACTGTGTGCAACCGTCACGGTGGCATTTAGGAGAGGCTCATTTTGCATTAAGATGGCAGCTAAAGGCTTTCCAACAATATTGCTTCTTCCGACAATCACAACGTGTTTGCCGGTTAGATCCACATGATAATGTTTTAGAAGAAGCTGAATGCCCAAGGGGGTACACGATACAAAGCCCCCTTTTTGTCCTAAAAGGAGTTTTCCCACGTTTTCGGGATGAAAGCCGTCGACATCTTTTTTAGGATCGATGGCGAGGATAATTTTTGAGGTGTCGATATGCGAAGGCAGGGGAAGCTGGACTAAAATTCCGTCGACATCGGGCGCTTGGTTGAGTTTTTCAATTTCTTTGAGAAGAGCTTTTTCACTCAAATCGGCTTCAAATTTTAAGACCTTGGATAGAATTCCCACTCTCTCGCAAGCTTCGGCTTTTCGTTTAACGTAGATTGAAGAAGCGGGATTATCACCCACCTGGATCACCGCCAGTTGAGGAGGCCTTCCACCGATCGATTGGATCTCATTTTTAAGATCTTCTTCGATCCGAAAAGCCGCTTTTTTGCCATCTAATAGGCTTGCACCTTTTGTATTCATTGAGTTAAAGAATATGCTATGCGTACGATTATTTTCCTGTTCTTTTTTGCCGCTTCTTTAAACGCCTATGATAGAAGCCCCCCTTGTTATTTGGACTTGGAAAAATCTTTTTTTAGGACCGATTGGGTCTTGCAAGCTCTTAGTATGAATTTGGTTATGCAAGGTCAATGGGACGCTATCGCAAAAGGTGTTGTAGGGCAGCAGGGCGGCATCCCTGCAATGGTGCGGGAGCGAGCCAACCGGATGAGTCCGAATCCTTTTGATCCCAAATTTATCCCTGAACAAGTGAAAGAGATCTTTTTAGAGGCAGCTTTTAGCGTATTTCGAGACGTTGTGTATTCGAATGGCTACTCAGATCCAACAGGCATTAAGTCGATGTTTGATTATATTGTGGCAAGAAACGAGATACGTCTTAATCAGTGCTTTGGAAAGCCGAAATAGGCAGCTTCCCTGGAAAACGATTTGTCTCAATTGCTTTTAGCCCATAAGGGATTCCCTCTTCTTCGTATACGAGGATAATAGCTCTATCCTGGGGAAGTTTGGGGATATCATAGGGCGAGCCAGAATAGATCAGCGTGTTACCCCAGATGGCCTCCTTTGGAGATCTCACAATTTGAATAGGTTCGCTTAAAGGATAATCATTAAACCTAGTCACAGCTTCCATAAATAGTTTATCTTTGAGTTCAAACGCCTGAGCGTCTGTGACGGACTGGTCGGTCGCTGAGCCAAGATTTTTTTTAAAAGCGAGTATTTTATCGACTTTTTTGTCGAGCGCGGCTAAGTCAAGCTCCCCTTTTTTAAATCCTTCTAGAAGCGCGGTATAAGCTCTTTTAAAAGCTTCTCGAGAATGAGGCTGATGGTCGGTAAACAGCATAATATCAACTTGAGCTTTGTAGGCCTTGAGAGCAATTTCCGCATAATCACCCTGGATTGCTTTCATCAATAAATCGTCGCTCAGGATGAGAACATTGTCAGGAATAAGTTGAAGAGTATTTTTTGAAAGGGTAGCCGGATGGTCTGGATCCAGTTCTCGATTGAGGATGTGGGAGGTCATGATCGCATCTACACCTGCCTCATCTAAGGCATAAAAAGGAATAAGTTCGCATTTCTGAAGCTCTTCTAGAGGTTTGTCTGCTCTTGGAAGCGTGAGGTGGGAGTCTTGAGCCGTATTTCCATGACCCGGAAAATGCTTCGCGCATGTTTTTAGACCCCCTGCCTTTAGACCTTTCATCATCTGGACGCATTTTTTGGCAACCGTGTGAGGATTATCACCAAACGATCGCAGATGAATGACCGGATTCAGGGGATTGATATTGACATCGGCTACGGGAGAAAGATTGAAGTTAACCCCTAGGGATACACACTCACGGGCGACCTCCTTACCCATTTCATAGATTAAATCGTCCGATGAAAGAGCTCCGAGGGTCATATTTCTCGGAAATACGACCACATTTTTTAGCCTCTGGCTTAACCCCCACTCTAAATCTTGGGCAATCGTTAAGGGTGTTTTGCTAAGTGATTGAATGTAAGTGATGGCCGCCTTTTCCTGCTCCGGTTCCCAGTATTTACCTTGGATTAAGACGTGGCCTACATGAAAGTCGCAAATATAGGGTGCAATCTCTTCTTTTGGTTGATCTAAAAAAAGGCCGATCATAAATAATTGACCCACTTTTTCTTCCAGAGTTAGTTCAGATAGTAAGGGATTTAAACAAAACAAAACTAAAAGAAGGAGTTTCGAGCAGTGGGCCATTTTTCAAGTCCCCTAGAAAATTAAATTTGAATTGTCTATCGTACAAGAAAAGTCTATTTTTATGGAGGAATCGTGAGAAATAGCTTAATTATTGCAACGTGTCTCATCGGAACAACTTTTGTAAGCACCTCATTTCACGCCCTCGAAAAAGACGCTTCACAAGGTATTGACGAGTGTTCCCGCGAGCTTATCATGGCTTACTTCCCCGAACAGTTTGTGAAAGAGACTCTCAAGAAATTCAATGTTCCCGAAGGCGAGTGGGCTAGCATTGTTCAAGAACTCAATGCAAAAGATAAAGATGTGATCGGAATCGTCGAAGAAAAAGCCTCTAAAGTAGACCCCAATCCTCTCAAAGATCCCTCCCAAAGACTTCAGGCGGTGAAAATTTTCCGCGACACCCTTTTTGAGATCTTCTCAGGCGTTCTTAAACAACACGGTGTGACCGACGAGGCTCAAATTCAACAGATGCTCACCGATGTGAACAAGCAAAAAACCGCCCGTTTTACCCAGTGCGTTGAGAGACAAAGAGCCTCCAATATCACGCAGCCAATCCCCCAGCCTCAACCGCAATAAAAGTTTAGTCTTATCCATTTTTAAGCCCCTGAAAGGCAATTCGTCTTTCCGGGGCTTTTTTATTTTGTCTGTTAATTATTCAAAATTAATCTTATATTTTATATAATCTTAATATTTCTGTCTTATAATTTTATTAAAAAGGAATTTTACAATGATTGATCAATTTGTAAAAACACTGGAGCGCTCCATAGAAAAAAGCTATTCTTGGTCGCAAGAGATTGAAAAGAATTATTACAAAGACCTTGTAAGAGAAAGGACCGCCAAAACAGTGCTATCTTACTTCGGGATTTTAATGGGCCTTAAATTGGCACAACCCTTCCGAACGACGTATGAAGTCTATAAAATTGCAAAAGCTTCACCCAGCCCCATTAATGCATACTTACATATGACGTCTGTAAATATGGCTTTAGGAAGCATTGTTTCGATAGCTTTTACTCCTCTCTTTTTAATATCCGCAGTTGTTGAAACGGTCTTGGGTGTAAGTAAAGCTAAATTAGAATCCCAGAAAATTTAACTGATTTTTTGAGTGTTAAGATCTTCACACATTTTTCATTATTTGATGTGTGGAGATCAATTAACGGATCGCTTACTTTTTCTTTTCACGCAGCTTGTTAAAGTACTCTATTCTCTTTTTAAGCTCTCTTTCAAAACCCCGTTCAACGGGGTTGTAGAAAGTTTCTTTTTTTAATCCATCCGGGAAATAGTTTTGCCCTGAGAAAGCATCCTCTTCCTCGTGATCATATTTATACTCTTTGCCGTATCCTTCCTGTTTCATCAGTTTGGTAGGAGCATTGAGTATAATTTTGGGAGGAGAGAGGTGGGTGGTTCTTTTGGCGAGATCCCGAGCTTCATTATAGGCTGTGTAAGTCCGATTGCTTTTGGGGGCAAGGGCTAAATAGATAACGACTTCGGCAAGGGCAAGCTCTCCTTCGGGCGATCCCATGTGATCATATGCATCTCGAGCTGCAATGGCTAAAGGAAGGGCGTTTGGATCGCTAAGTCCGATATCTTCGGAGGCCATTCGAATCAAGCGCCTTGCCAAAAAGAGAGGATCTTCTCCTCCCTCCAGCATCCGGCAATACCAATAGAGGGCGCTATCGGGATCGGAGCCTCTTATTGATTTATGAAGGGCGGATATTAAATTATAATGCTGATCGCCCGACTTGTCATAGAGGGCTGATCTCTTCTGGATATGTTTTAGATCGCGGTTGAGGTGAAAATTTTCGATGAGGTTGAAGAGGTATCTTCCATCGCCCAGCGATTCTTCTATCAGAGTCTGAAGCTCTTCGGCCTTAAGTTCAAGAGACCCTTTTATTTTTTCGTAGCGTTCGATGAGCGATTTTAAAGCTTCTTCGCTCAAAGGATTTAAACAGAGCACTCGAAGGCGTGAGAGAAGAGCCGGATTTAAATAGAACGAAGGATTTTCAGCGGTTGCCCCTACAAGGACAACGGTTCCATTTTCCACAAGGGGTAAAAAGGCATCTTGCTGGGCTTTGTTAAAGCGGTGGATTTCATCCACAAAGAGCATGAGGCTTCTGCTAAAGAGGGGAGTCGATTCATGCTCCTTTAATATTTTTTTAAGGTCAGAGATCGAATCGGCAGCTCCGCTAAGGCTATAAAAGGGCATATTGAACGCTTTGGCATAAAGCCTTGCGATCGACGTTTTACCCGAGCCGGGAGGCCCCCAGAGAACGATCGAAAGAGGTTTTTTTTGGGCTATCGCCTTCGTTAAAAAGCCTTTTTCTCCGGTCAGGTGCTCTTGGCCAAACACTTCATCAAAACTTTGAGGCCTAAGTTCATTGGATAAGGGATTCATATAAAGTAGTCTTTTCCTGTTTTAACCGGAGGGCCCCATGCGATCTGAGGAAGGGTGAAGAGGAAAAAAGCGATCAGGCTATCTCCTAATGGATACAAGATGAGGTCATTCCAGATAAACGGAAGCGTCAGAGGAATCTCGAAGCCGTTAAAGGCCACTAATAGAAGGGTTTGGAGCGAGGAGAGAAAAAAAGTCAGGATGGGGTAGGTGGAGATCGAGTCGATAAAAAAGTTCTGTTTTTGCGGATAAAGAATATAGATCGCAATAGTGTAGGAAAGGATATGGATGAAAGGGGCGTCAAAGGCCACGAGGTCATAGAATAGGCCTGCAAAAAAGCCAAGCCAGAGAATCGTGTAGCGGTCTAGCCGGTAAAAATAGAAGACAATTAAAGGGATAAAAAAATTTAATTTTGGAAAGAGAAGGGTCAAAAAGGCGCAAAAAATAAAGAGAAGGCTAATAAGCGCCACGGCTTGCCAACATAGCCGGGAGAGTTTTTGCGATCAGCTTTAAGTCGAGCCAGAAATTGTGGGTATCCACGTACTTCTCGTCGAGTAAGATTCTTTCATGGTAGGAGGTGTTGCTTCTCCCTGAAACTTGCCAGATCCCGGTAAGTCCTGGACGGATAGACAAAATTTTTGGGGCTTTTTCTTTTAAATGTTTGACCACTTCAGCTTGAACGACAGGACGAGGTCCCACCACGCTTAAATCACCTTTCAAAACATTTAAAAACTGAGGCAGTTCATCGAGCGACGTTTTGCGAATAAATCGACCGATCGGCGTGATGCGTGGATCGTTTTTCAGTTTATGATTTTGATCCCACTCGGCTTTTAAAAGAGGGTCTTTAGCGAGGAGTTCTTTAAGTCGCATATCGGCGTCAGGATACATCGACCTGAATTTGAAGCATTTAAAGGGTTTTCCAGCGCGTCCCACCCTCTCATGCGCGTAGATCGCAGGCCCTTTGGAGCTCAAGCGGACGAGAATGGCAAGCGAGATAAAGAGAGGGAAGGCAAAAAAAAGAACTAAAACACTAAAAATGATATCGAATGTTCTTTTGACAGGGAGGTGCCTCTCTTCAAATTTGAGGCCCGGTAATGCTTCAATTAAAGATTGTTCCATAACCTATTTCGATCTAAAAACCATCATGGTAGCAAGTTTGTTCAATAACTCAAAATCAAATTTGTGCTTGGAAAGAATATTCACTCCCTCTTGATAAAGCGCTTGCGCTGAAGCTTCAGCTTTTTTTACGCCCAAGAGAGACACATAGGTACTTTTTTGATTGTCTATATCCGATTTAACGCCGTGCTTCTCTTCCGGATGCGTGTGATCCAGCACATCATCGATGATCTGGAAGGCAAGGCCTAATTTTTTGGCAAAAAGAGAGAGCGCCTCCTTGATGGCGGGAGATGCTTTCGCCACAATCGCGCCGGCTAAAATAGAGGCTTCAATGAGAGCGCCTGTTTTCAAAAGGTGGAGGCTATCGGTCTCTTCAAGAGAGAGTTTTTGATTTTCGGAGGCAAGGTCTATCCATTGGCCGGTTATCATCCCTTCTGCCCCCGATTTTTGACTGATAAGACGAATAAGCTCTAGCCTTTCATCGGCGCTCAAATGGGGAGCGCTGGCTAATTTTTCGAAGGCGATCGTCAAAAGATAGTCGCCCGTAAGGATCGCCTCTCCTTCAGTATATACTTTATGCAAAGTAGGTCTTCCACGTCTTAAGTCATCATTATCCATGGCAGGAAGATCGTCATGAATCATAGAATAGGTGTGCACAAGTTCAAGGGCGCAAGCTGGATAAAGGGCGTGTTCGATCGGGGCCCCTAGTGCCTCTGCGGTGGCGAGCGTAAGAAGAGGCCTTAGTCTTTTGCCTCCACTCATCACAGAGTAGCGAGCGGCTTTTTCAACCGGAAGGTTTCCGAGCCATGAATCGAGGGTTTTCTCAATTTTTTCAAGATGCTGTGCTATACTCATGCGCAAAAGCCCCTTTAATGCCTATTCCGAAATAATCAAAACCTAATTTAGCCATCTCTTCCGGGTTATATTGGTTTCTTCCGTCGAAAAAGACTCTTCCCTTCATCCCATTTAAAACTTTTTCAAAATCAAGAAATCTAAACTGTTTCCACTCGGTGACAAGAACGATGCCATCGGCCTTCTCGGCTGCCTGATATTCATCCTCGCACCAGGTGAAAAGGGAGTTTTCGCCTAAAATTTTTCTTGCATTTTCTTGAGCCACCGGATCAAAAAGACGCATATTTACGCCGGCTTCCTTTAGCTGGTTGATCAGCGTCAAGCTGGGAGCTTCTCTCATATCGTCGGTATCGGGTTTAAAACTAAGACCCCATATCGCAAGAGTTTTTCCTTTAAGATCGGCTTTAAAATAATCTTGGACTTTTTGCCCGAGCACTCTTTTTTGCCGAGCGTTGATCTCTTCGACCGCTTTGAGGAGGGGAGTTGTATATCCTAAACTTTCCGCATGCTTTTGAAGGGCTTTAACATCCTTTGGAAAACAGGAGCCCCCGAAACCGGGACCGGCATATAAAAAGCTCGGCCCTATCCTTTTATCCGCCCCCATCCCTTTTCGGACTTTATTGATGGAAGCTCCGGTGAGTTCGCAAAATCCCGACAGTTCGTTCATAAAAGAGACTCTTAAGGCAAGCATCGCATTGGAAGCATATTTGGTGACTTCAGCAGACTGAGGATCCATCGTGATCACCCGGTCATGATTGAAGGTGAAACTCGAGTAGATCTCTTTCATGATGTGGGTCGCTTTTTCAGAATTAGAGCCGATAATGACTCGGTCCGGTTTCATAAAATCATCGATGGCAGAGCCCTCTTTTAAGAATTCCGGATTCGAGACAACGTCAAAATCAATTTCCATCTCCCGTTTGTCGATGCCATCTTGAATGATTCCTCTCACAAGCTCCTGGGTCCCCACGGGCACGGTCGATTTGTTGACGATGACTTTATAATCGTCGATAAGGGTGCCGATTGTTTCGGCGACTTTTTTCACAAATGATAGATTCGCCTCGCCATTTTCACCCACAGGGGTGTCTACCGCAATGAAGATCACATCCGCCTCTTTAACGGCGAGAGGGTAGTCGGAGGTGAATTCGATTCTTTTCGCTTTACGGTTCCTTTGGATCATTTCATTTAGACCCGGTTCATAAATCGGAATAAGTCCGTCGTTCAACTTTTTAATTTTATCGAGATTGATGTCAAGGCAGGTCACGTGATGACCCATTTCGGCAAAGCAAGTTCCGGCGACAAGTCCTACATAACCGGTTCCGATGACTAATAAACGCATGCTTTTGGCTCCTTAAAACTCTATAGGTCTATCTAAACAATTTTTATATTCACTTGGCTCAGAGGAAAGGAGGTTAAAATAGATCGCTAGGCGGTCATCTTCTTCCTTATGCTGATACGAGATTTTAATGAGCCAGTGTGATTTAAGCTGGGTTAAAAAATCAATTTCATACTCTGAATAGTCAGGCTCGTGTTTTCGGTTCCAACCGCTTCTGGAGGTGAATTCAACGGCATAAAGAGGGTGGAATCGCCAAAAAGCATGAAATAGAAGGGTATCTCGTCTATCCGATACGCTTGAATGGACAAGCTCCCTGGTTGAGCGATAGGTCTCAAGCATATAGTTATCTCTTACGCACTTTCGATAGGCATAAGGGCTTCTATGACGGTACTCTAAAGAGAGTGCAATATCGCGGCTGACCGTCCAGTCATTTCGGATGTTAAATTGATCGAGCATTCTTTGCTGGTAATCATAGGCTATAAGAAGGGTGTGTTTTAAATTGGGCGATGAGCGGGTGGTAAATTCAGTGTAGAGCTTAGGAAGAGGGGTTTTGTTTACAAATAAGAAAGTATACACATCGACTTCAAAGAGTCTTTTAAGAGTGTCTTGATTTTTACATATAAAATCGTTTTTAGTTCCCACTTTAAAACTCTCCATTCGATAAAGACCATCATCGATATCGAAGATGTAGTGTTTATCGGGATCGACGTTTGGGAAAGTATAGTTATCCCAGTTAAAGTAGGGGGTAATCACATGCTTAAAACAGGAGCCTCTCCGATAAAAGCTCGCCTGGGTATTGACACCCATGTACCCCATCGCAAGAAATTTAGTGCTACGAGAAGGGGAGTTTCCATAGGCAATACCGGTAAAGCCGGCAGCAGGTGTCACTTTTATAGGATCTAACTGGAAGGGTCGGTAAAAACGGGAAACAAAATCGGCTCTTGTAGAATTATAGTCGGTTGCTAACACGTCGTTGGCATAGGAGAAATCAAGGTAGGAGGCTTCCAGGGAATTTTCGGTGATTACACCCGTTCTTCCAATCACAGTGGGCCTGTGAGTGATGAAAAGGGTCGGCAGTTCCTGTTTGATCGTTTGAAAGTTGTTTACTTTAACTTTCGTTCTAAAGGCGGTGATCCAATTTTCTTCTTGTGTGCGTATTAAAAGCTCTGTTCTTCCCGGCTCATCGAGTTCAAGACCCTGATCGTTGTAGTCGGTTGCCATCTCTTTATCGCTTAATTTATCCCATGTGGCATCGACAGTCACCCTATCATCAAAAAGGCGATTGGCATAAACCCCTTGAAAGCGATAGCGGATGTGTTCGTGCGGATCCGGTATTGCGTTATCTCTTGCAATGTAGTTTATAGTCTCTAAATATTCGCGATGGTCTTCCGAGAGATAAAAGGTTTCAATCCCGCCGCCAGGCCCTCTATTCAATCGATAGTCGAGCCTTAAAAAAGCTTTGAACCGCCCCCAGTTCAGAAAGTTATAAATCACCCCAAGACGTCCCCCTTGCTTGCCGCCCCATTTAGCTGAAAAGCGAATAGGTTGGTCTGTAAGAGAGTGGAGATTGACATTCAATCTAGGAAACCAAAGCAAGTTTAAGCGAAATACTTTTCCAAGTAAATCTTCCGCTTTGACTTGATGGTTGCGATTTAAAGTGACGGTTTTGGCATTGATTTGCCAATCAGGATTTAAAGTGTCGGATGTTGTAATGAAGGCGTTCCGGATCACATAGTCGCCGGACGGGGTCAGCTCAATTTCTTCTCCGCCAATATACCAGGGGAGCTGTGCGGTTCTTCCATTGTAAATCACGCCCGTCTCCTCTTCAAAATCATAGAAGAGACGATCCCCCACAAAGAGATAGTCGCCCGCTTCAATCATTACTGAGTCTTCCGCTTCGATCTGATGGCAGCCCTCTTTTTTGGTGTACTTGATATTCATCGCTTGCAAACGAAAACGGGGGCCATTGACCACACCGCCTGCAGAGGTTTGAAGAATTCCGTCTTGGAAAGTAGGCTCTCTTAAATCGACAACAACCCCCGACTCGGCTATTGCAAAAAGGGGAAATAGAAGCAGAATAAGATAGATCATTGCATGGTCCTAAGAATGAGCCCTGCTATGATGTAGCGATTGGAGCTCTCTTTTTCTGCCATAAGTTCAAGAAGAAGCTTGATTCCTTTGTCTTCCCGTTTGGCAGCAAACGTTTCAAGTGAGGTGATAAAAAGGGAGGACTGATCGTTCGGGGTAAGCTCATAAGGGGTGAAATCTTGTCTGAGTTCCCAGGGGACAAAAGGTCTAAATTTGACTAAGTCGATTTTATCGATCCCTTTGAGATAGTTTAAGATCTTTTCTCCATATTCTCCCTCTTCGCCTAAACTTAAGAGAGTGAGGGCAGCGTAGTACCTAATAAATGGAGAGCCCAGTTTTTGTTCCTGTTCTTTTAAGTAGGCAATCGTTTTTTCATTCGGATGGGCCTCTAAAAGCTCCATGGCAAGGGGAATTAAATCGGTTTGCTCGACTTGGAAAAGGGTTTTAATAATGTCGAAAGAAACCTGTTCGGGAAGTTCAAAAGCGCTTGCTAACACCTCTTCTCTAAAAGCGAGCGAAAGCTCAAAGGCGACAGGATTGTCGGCGAGGTTTTGCCTTGAAGAGGGGACCGCCTTGACAGCTTTTAGTGTTCCACCCGGACTTGTAATAGGTATAAAACAGAGGTCGCGAGGGCTTTTGACGAGTATTTCGGTAAGTCCCGGAAGACCCCTTTTATCTTTATGTTTCAAAAGGGCGGCCGATGCAAGGGTTCTCACAGAAGAATTGGAGCTATTTACCAGTTTGGCAAGCGTATTTTCGCCCCCTTCATGTTCGATGAGCAGTGCAATCGCAAAAAGATCTTCATTTTCGGCAAGGGCGATAATTCCTTGAAGCGCCTCTTTCTGGTTGAGTAGATAAAGGGAGTTTAAAGCCGCAAGACGCACATTCGCATGGGGCGATCTCGTGAGTTTTATAAGATCGGGTATACTAGATTCTTCTTTCATTTGGCCCACCGCAAAAACCGCTGCTTCAACTGTTTCAGCATCAGGGTGGCTCAGGCATTTTTTTACTTCAGGAAGCAGATCGTCTCTTCCCATCGTGCCGATTGCAATCAAAGCTTCGGATCTAACCTTAGGATCGCTATGGGAAATGAGTCTTCTAAGAATTTTGATCGCTTCTCTATCACCGATCAAACCAAAGAGCTTAGGAAAGATAAAATGAATCTCTTTATCCATTTTTTGCATGAGAGACTCAATTTTGATGGTAGCTCCCGGAGTCTTTCTTTGAGCCATTAAAAGGGCCGCCTCCAGCCTGATCAGCGGATGAGATGCTCCGATTGCCTGAGTTAAAAGAAAGTTGCTCATCTCAGAGCGGTTTTTAGTCGCTGCATTAAGCGCGGCGAGCTGGATTTGAGGATAGGGGCTTCTATAAGCCTCTTCGTAAAAACGATCGGCTTTTTCGTTCAGAGAAACAGAGGCTCCAAATAAGGCAAGGATTTGCACTTCCGGATCTTTGATCGTGATGCCTTGGGCTAAAATGCTAAGGGCCATCTGCTCTAAAAGCTCGTAGTCATCTTTGCCGGTTATTTCAACTAATTTTTGATAAGCTCTGATTCCTTCCGTGACATTTCCACGGCTAATGAGATATTGCGCCTGCCCTTTTAAACCCGGATCGGCAGAGAGAAAGAAAGTGATGGCCAAAAGGATTACATAGCGTGCCACAAATCGATCCCTTCTAGTTTTAGAAGCCTTTCAAAGGCATTTACAGGAAATCCGACCACGTTGAAATAGCAGCCTTGAATGCTTTTTATAAGAAGAGAAGAGCTCCCTTGAATCGCATAGCCACCGGCTTTGTCTTTCCAGACGTGCGTATCTAAAAAGGCATTGATTTGATCATCGTTTAGCTTATTAAAGGTGACATCTGTTTTGCCGAAGTCTTGATGAACGCCTCTTGGGGATAAGAGAGTTAAACTGGTAATAACTTGCTGCGTTTTCCCGGAAAAAGTTTTTAAAAATGAGGCCGCCTCTTTTCGATCTTTCGGTTTCGCAAAATACTCGCCATTCAAAAATACAATCGTGTCGGCGCTCAAGATGAGTTCGTTGGGGTAGCGCTCCTGAACCGATAACCCTTTCATGCGGGATAGATAGTGTGCAAATTCGATGGGATCCGGAGTCGGCTTTACCTCATCTTCTTCAAACGTAGGGGAGACTTGTGTAAAAGGAATTTTGAAATAGGAGATAATCTCTTTTCTGCGGGGAGACTGAGAGGCGAGTATGAGGGGTTTCAATGGATAAATACCTGTGGAAAAATTTGTATAGCAGGAAGATGCAGGGCGATGTCCGGATAGTGTTTGATGAAGATCTCTTCAATTTCTTTAGCTAAATCATCGATCTTGGCAGGATCGACAGGATTTTCATCGATATACTTGCCAATATACTCTAAGCGGTCTATTTGAACTAAGGGGAAGGGGATTTCTCCCCCTTTTTTACGCACAACACTTTTTAATTCTCCTGAAAAGGGATACCCGACAAAGAGTTTTATGGAGGGCTTGAGTTCAGTCATAGACTAACTAAGATACCGCTTACACCTTTTTAATCTCAACTACAGGTATAAATTCTTTGACAAGTTCTTGGAACAGGATGAAAAGGCTCGGGTCTTTTAAAATTTCATTTAATAACTGAGCGTTATCTCTAAACCGGTTGAACCGGTCTTGCATAGGGGCCCTTTTCCTTGCCCAGTGGGCTCTTGGAAAGAGGGTATCTATAATAATAGAAGTATGCTCAGACGGTATTTTTAATAAGTTTTCTACAAGCGAGAGGAAAATGCTGTTAAGATATTCTGCTAAAAAGCCAACTCCACGATCGATGGCATCACGGCAGGTGATATTAAAATAGTCGGGTTTTACTTTTTGATTAACAGCTCCGAGTAAAAGGACATCAAAAAGGTCGGTAAATAGATTTCTTTCTTTAACGGTTAGCTCATTTTTATTTTTAAATAAGTAGTGCAGTCTGGTTGCAATCCGATCTAAATGATGGGTCAACTCTATTTTTGTAAAAATGGTTTCCGGAATTAAGCATCCATGTTTATAGAGACAGTTTTCATCTAAAAAGCGCGCCTTCAACTCGGTTTTGAACTCTTCTGCAGTCGATGATCCTCCATATTTATAGAAATCGGAGTTTTTGCAGAAAACAACCACGAAAAAATGGGGGTAGAGAGGCTTGCCCTCCTTGTCTTTCAGCGTGGGAATTTCGAGCAATTTATCTCCTCGTTCTCTTTCGGTATGTCGATGATCCTGGGTAGAGGTATATAGATGAGAGCCTCTTTTACACATTAAATAGGCCAAAAAGATCGGATCGACCTCTGCTTTGGGAGAGCCTCTTAGAACTCTAAATTCCTCCTGGATCGTCGGACAGCCCATCCCCAGCACGATCGTCTGTTTTTTCTTTCCGGAAATAATAAACATTTTTTGGGCAGGATTGCCCGCATTTAAAGGGGAGAATTTGTTATCAAAGAAATCGTTAAAACTTCTTCCGAGCCGGTTAAAGACATTTGTTTTTAAGCTCGCAGGAGCTCTGTTGTAAGCATCCATCATATCGTTCAGTTCATCAACCAAATTTCCATCTTTTTTAGGATGAGGATTAATCGTTGAGATCAGGAGTTCATTCTCTTTGGTAAGAGACGTCTCCGTGTAGAGATCGGCACAAAGTTCACAGACAAACTGATAAAAAAGAGGGGAGGGGGGAGTAGGAGACAAGACTTGTCTTGCTGCGTTTCTTATGGCGGTAAGAGCGACATCCCGGTACTGGCTTCTAATCAAGTTTAAATACTCAAGAGTACATTCATTTTCATTGAGATGTTTCTTCACCCCCCACAAAGGGCCAAGCAGTTGAATGACTTCTACATCCTCTTTATGGGGTGTTTTCTGGAGGAGTTCGAACCATTTTTTCTCTTTTGAAGTGATGTTTCTTAAGATAGCTTCGTATTTTGAAGCTTTAATTCGATTAGCTTGCGGATTGTCTGATTCGTTCAAATTCTGAAGATAGATAGAAAGCGAATGGGGTGTCTCTTCTTGATGGCTTAATCTGAGCTCTTTGTAAAATTGATGCAAACCTTGAGCTTGCGCTTTCATCTCAATGGATGATAGCCGGTTCGCAAATTGTTCATAGATAGAGTCTAATTTTAAATAGGCTGAAAACTCTGCAAGGTCGATTTCGGGAATATCTTTTAAAACGGTTTCAATGAGTCCGTTTAAATCATTGAAAAATTGGCTTACATCTCTCTCGTCTCTCTCAACCAAAATTTTCTCTAAGCGATGCAATAAACATGCAAGCCTTTCTGTGAGGGGGGCGGTTTTGGGCGCAGCAGATGCTGGCCTAGGGGGTATTTCAATGGACGGATCGGGTGTTAAAAGCGAGCTTGCCGACCGGCTTTTTTTTAATGGAATGGGGGTATGGATGCTCGACGTTCTTTGCAGCAGTTGGGGGGTATTCTCTCTAGAGGCGTTTTCTGAGATCTCAGTTTGAGATTCGGGAGAAATCATCGACAGTTCATTGGAAGACAAGCCCTCCTCTTCCTTTTGGATAGTAATAGGGTCAAAAAGAAGCGGAGCTAAAGGGGTAAGCGATTGACTGACTAAGTGCATAGTTTCTCAGACTTATAAGGATTAATGATTGAACCTCAGAGATTTCGCAAGGTTATAGTGCGGATACTAGCACTAAGGATTCATTTTCAGCATTCTCAAAAAATAAAGGGCGAGCCTTTTAAGAGGCTCGCCCCCGTAAACAAAGGGTGAGATTTCTCTCTTCCTTAGTTCACTATGGTGCTTTCTTGCTGTGTAATCGGTGTTTTGATCGATTCCGAGGTAACTTCTACGTTAACTCGAGCATCGCCCGATGACTTCGCACGAGCGTCAACACGGTACTCAACAGTTTGACGTGCCGAGAGGGTGTTAACGGGTGCGAATGTAACGGTTTGACCCGATACAGTACCTTGGCTAGGTCCGGTCGCTGAAAGCGGCTGGATTTCTGCTGGGAAGCGAACAGTAACAACTACGTTCGAATCCGCTTCAGAGCCTTGGTTGATCACAGTAATACGATAGCTTGTTGGCTCACCGATGCAAACTGGATCGTCTGTGTCAGTGATGCAAACGTTAAGAGCAGGTCTTCCTTTCCAACGAGTAGTAAATTCTGCACAAGCATTGCAATTTTGGCAGTTTGTGAGGTTTACTTTGTTGGTGAAGCAGCCTGGTACGCAGGTTGTGAGAGTGATACCGAAGTTAGCTTTTTCGCCTGGCTTCAGTTCTTTCAATCTCCAAACAGCTTGGTTGCCGTTGATGGTCGCGCCTGGAGCTGCAACGATAGAAGTCGAGCTTGGTGCGTTGTCAACAACAACTACATCTGTAAGGGATTTGTCACCTGTGTTAGTCGCTACGATTTGGTAGTCAGCATTTTTGCCGATAGCAACTTCTTTTGGACCATTTTTGACCAATTGAACGTCGCAGCAGCAAACGCATGTGCAGAATTGGCAGGAAGTCGAATCAGCATTGCATGCCGAAACAGTAGCAGTGTTGCACACTTTACCACGTTTTTCAGCAATTAATGGGATGTTGACTTTCTTGGTTTGGCAAGGCTCTAAGCAGCCAAGTTTCACAACCACAGTCTTTTGACCTGTGCAGTGTGACAAACCATCTGGAATGTTATCGGTAACGGTAACATCTTCTGCAGTGCAAGAACCACGGTTAGTAACAGTGATCGTGTAATTTACTGGATCGCCTGGGCAAACTTCTTCAGGACCGCACTTCGTGCAAGTCAGAACAGGTTTCGCGCAGAGGAGCGAGCAGAAACGAACAGGAGTTGCAGTTGCGCAGAAGCAAGCGCAGAGTTCCCCTTCGCATTCACACTTTAAAGTTACTTTCGCATTGATTTGCTGACCTTTGGTCATCCCGCCGATGTTCCATGTCAGTTTTCTTCCTTCCACTTTCGCTTCAGGTGTCGATTTGATGAACGATACGCCTTCTGGGAGGTGAGTCGTTACAACTACATCGCATACATCGTCGCAAGCTTCAACAACAAACTCTAAAGGATACTGTTCGCCGAGTAAGCATGTTTGTGGGTTTTTACCATAAACATTGATCCCGTCAGCACAGCAAAGTTTGTTTGCATTTGGGTGCTTGCACTTTGCTGGAATCTTGCAAAGAGGTTCCGCGCAAGGTGGGGGGCACGCTGGCTTGCATTCAGGTTTGCACTCAGACTTAACAACAGGCTCGCACTTAGGAGGGCAAGCTGGTTGGCAAGGAGGAGGGCAAGCCTTGGCACGTGGAGCTGGAGCACACGGTTGAGGGCAAGGGGCAGGGCATGCTTCCTCATTCACTTGCGTGTCGCAGCATCGGCTGTTGTCACTGCAAGAGGATGAGAAAAGTGCCACAAAACCTACTGCTAGGATAGTGGCAAATAATCCCATTTTGTTCATTGTTTTATATCTCCTTAAAACAAGGTTTTTCAAAATTCTTCGCTTAAGTTATTTTTAATCGATTGCAGGTTCGTTGTCCTTTCAATCTTTTAAAAGGGTCGAAAGTCGTTTTCAACTCCAAGGGACTTGTACCTAAGCATTTTTTTGTCCCCTTACGCTTTTTGGATGATATCGCCTCTTCTCTTACTCGCCCCATTTAGGACATCTAAATCAGATGTTAGGTGCCCTAAATGGGGGATTAAAGTTTTAGCTAGTCGTCCTTATATGGCGTAAAATGTCGGATCGTTACACTCCGGTAGCCAGGGGTGCATTTTGGGGCAGCTCTTCGGCTTGCAATCGTAGCACCGTTTGGGTTCGCAGTGACAATCGTCACACGAGTTATCCCAACAGCAGCAGCTAGAAAAGAGAAAAAGGGCCGCACACATAGCGAACAAGGAAGTTTTCGATTTCACTTCGATTTCCTGTTTATTTCTGGTTACCATTTGTTTCGTTCCAAAATTTTTATCGGACCGGGAATTTTCCCGGTCCTAAATCTCCAAGATTAGTAGCAGCAGTTAGCTGGAGCTACTGGGCATGGAGGAGGGCAAGGTTTAGCGCATGGAGCTGGTTTTGGACAGCATGGTCTTGGAGGGCATGCTCTTGGCTCACAGCATGGGTCTCTGTCGCAGCAGCAGGAAGCGAACATAAACGCAACTGCAGCAAATGCGAAAGCTGATTTAAGAACGTTTTTCATAAACACTCCTATTTGTGTTTTATTTGTTAAGCATCATCACTTTACACTTTTTCAACCTCCTCTCACCTTTTCACATGTTCGAGGCTGAAAAAAAAGGTTTTACCTCTTTTAGATAAAGATTTTGTTAAAAATACTCCACAGATTTTTAAGGGTTTGTGAAGATTTTTCTTGGCGTGATTTTTAACTGATTGAGAATTAGGACTTTAGCTTGCCGCTCCACCCTAGCTTACTTCTGAGGGTAGAGAAGGTATCGTGGTTTTTGAGCAAAACCAGCTGAAACACCTTTTTGGATGCGAAAATTTCGATGGAATCACCTTTCGAAATCGGGTAGCGATTAAAGCCATCAAAAACAAGCTCTGCTTGCTTTGGCGATGTCATGTATTTAACTTCGATGTTTTTTTCAGGAATTAAGACGATAGGCCGATTAGTTATCGTATGCGGACAGATCGGTGTTAAGACCCAGGCTTTGAGCTCAGGCGTCAAAATGGGGCCTCCTGCAGCAAGCGAGTAGGCGGTAGAACCGTTGGCAGTGGAGAGGATGAGACCGTCTGCCGAAAAAGTGTTTAAATACTTGCCGTCTACATTTACCGACATTTCGATAAGAGAGGGGTTTTCGGATCTGTGAATGACGATTTCATTTAATGCAAAACCTGACGCGCCGGTCGAGCACCTGCCTTCAATCATCCGGCGGTTTTCAAGGGTATAATTTTTTGAAAGAAGCGCCTCCAAACTGGGATACATTTCTTTCACAGGCGTGTCCGCCATAAAACCTAAGCTGCCATGGTTGATTCCAAGGACAGGCGCTTCAATATCGGGATGGCGGTGCAACATGCGGATGATGGTGCCATCTCCTCCAAGAGTTATCCTGAAGTCAATTTCTTCCGGTTTTACACTCGATAGCAATTTTGATTTAATCTCTTTTGCAACCTCTTCTTCTGCATAGACTTCAACGCCTTTCGATTCCAGAAACTCTCTGATGCCGATAGCTAATGAAAGCGCTTGATCTTTATCGAGGTTGGGGAAGAGAGCTATCCGCATAATTCCTGCTAAAGTGGTGAAGGATTTTTTGGACGATTTGAGCCGGTTTTAAACCAATCTCTTCAATCAGTTCGCTGTGGCTTCCCTGTTCAATGAAGGCTTCCGGTATGCCTAAGTTTAAAACTTGTACATTTGAAAAGCCTTGAGTCATTAAAAAGTTGTTTAAGATGGCGCCAAGGCCTGATTGTACCGAGTGCTCTTCGATAGTGATAATCTTATTGTGCGACATCAAAAGAGAGCAAATAAGTTCCGAATCTAACGGTTTTACAAACACAGGGTCTAGCACGGTTGCATGAATTCCCTGTTCTTTTAATAAATCATGAACTTTTAAGCCGGTGTCTGCCATATGTCCGAGAGTTACTATGAGATATTCTTTTCCATGAACTAAAATCTCGCCTTTCCCAAGCTCTCTTTTCTGGAGGGGAAGAGAAGGCTCCTCTGTTTGCAGATTCGGATACCTGATAGCTGTAGGTCTTCCCCACGTGAAAGAGGATTCTAGAAGCTCCTTTAAAACGTGTCCATTACGGGGCTGTGTAATCACCATATTGGGCATTGCATTCATGAATGAGATGTCGTAGATGCCGTGGTGGGTCGATCCATCAGGCCCTGAAATACCGGCTCTGTCAATCGCGAAGACAACCGGCACCTCTTGAAGACAGACATCATGAAATAAGTTATCAAAGGCTCTTTGAAGGAAAGTGGCATAAATGGAGGCAACAACCTTCATTTTTCCGCCATAGCTTAAACCCCCGGCAAAGGTAATTGAATGCGATTCAGCGATACCCACATCCAGGCATCTCTCCGGAAATTTCTTCATGAAATCGTCTAAGCAAGAGCCGCAGGACATGGCGGGTGTTATAGCTACAACGCTTGGGTCTTTTTCAGCCATTTTCAAAATATGCTGCCCAAAGATTTTGGGAAAAGTAGGCTTATTCGAAGTCACGGGTAAAAACTTACCCGTCGTCAAGTCAAAAGGCTTCGCTCCATGATAGGGGGTTGGATTGTTGATCGCGATCTCCATCCCGTTGCCCTTTTTGGTCATCACATGGACTAATACAGGCCACTCTACCTCTTTCAGGCTTTCGAACACCTCCACCATTTTTCCAATATCATGCCCATCGATAGGCCCTACGTACGATAAATGGTACTGCTCAAAGAAAGCGGCCGGAGCAAAAAGGTTTTTCATCGATTCGGTGAGCTTGTGCCCCTGCCTTGAAAGAGCGGGACCCACAGACGGAATTTTTGAGACGATGTCTCCTAAGTCGTGATAGAGTTTGCTCGTTGTCGGATTCGACAGCATACGGCTCAGAATGTGAGTGATAGCTCCCACATTTTCAGAGATAGACATGTTATTGTCATTTAAGATCACCATGAATCTCGAGAGATTTTTCGAGATATTATTGAGCGCTTCCAAAGACATGCCGCATGTCAAAGTCGCATCTCCGATAATGGGGATGATCGTCTCTTTTCTGCCGGTAAGATCGCGGTTTTTGGCAACGCCTAAAGCTAAAGATAGTGCCGTTCCGGCATGCCCTGCGTAGAAATGGTCGTGAGGAGATTCTTTAGGATTGCAAAACCCGCAAAGACCTTTATATTGCCTTATTTTGTCAAACGCATCGTTTCGCCCCGTGAGAATTTTATGGGTATAAGTTTGATGGCTTACATCCCAAATCATTTTATCGTCAGGGGAGTTGAACACTTTGTGAAGAGCTAAAGTAAGCTCGATTGCACCTAAATTAGAGCCTAAATGGCCCCCATTGACCGACATGACCTGAATAATTCTTTGGCGAATTTCCTCCGCCAGCTTTTCAAGTTCAAGAAGCGTTAAAGACTTTAAATCTTTCGGAGATTTAATCTGCTCTAAAATCATTTTCCGGCCTTGAATTCGGTTTTTTCGGGTCTTTGATCTGATCCAAGGCTTAAATCGCCATTTCTTGTTTTAATCAATACCTCGATTCTTTTTTCGGCGTCATTCAATTTTTTTCCGCATGATCCGATGAGACCGTCTGCTTCTTCGTATAGTTTTAAAGACTCATCTAAAGGAGTTTCCCCTGAGTTTAACTTTTCAAGGATCTCTTCCAGTCTATGAAATGCTTTTTCAAAATTAAAATTATCGGCGGTCATTGATTCTTATCCTTTTCAGTCAGCACGGCTTTAGCTGACCCATCGCTTAGTAAAAACTTTATCTTATCATTAATCTGAATGGAATGGATGCTTTTTATAACCGAACCATCTTTTTCAGAAAAGATAATAGTATAACCTTTTTTTAATAAATTTTTGGGGTCTAATGCAGTTAAAACTTCTGAAATTCTTTTTAGTTTATGATCATTATTTTTTATTTTAAAGAGGATTAATTGGTCCAAGCTTTTGGATTTCTCAACCAGCCTCTGCCGCGTTTGAAGAATACGAAGGCGCGGGCTTAAAGCTTCAAGTATTTTCTTCATACGGTCAAGCTGGGTGCGCCATTGCAAAAATTTACTTTTCATCGAATCATCTAAATCGTCTCTTAAGTGATCAATTTTTTGCATGTAAGGGCCCAGCAAATAACTTGGACTTTGGAACAGGGGGAGCCTTAAAAACCCGTTTACCTTCTGTTTTTCGTGCTTGAGTTGATTGACAAGCGCCTGCGTTAATCTTGTGTTTAATTGGGTTAAATGTTTTTTGACCGAGTCGCTTTCTTTGGTGACGATTTCGGCAGCAGCCGAAGGGGTTGGCGCACGGACATCTGCCACATAGCAGGCAATCGTGTGATCCGTTTCGTGGCCAATCGCAGCTACAATGGGGATTTGGCTGTTATAAATAGCTTCCGCCACGATCTCTTCATTAAAGGCCCATAGATCTTCAATAGAGCCGCCCCCTCTTCCTACAATCATTACATCGCAAAGGGAAAACTCGTTCATCTGCCGGATGGCTTTGGCAATTTCAAGGGCGGCCCCCTCCCCTTGAACCTTCACGGGATTCAAAAGGAGCTTAAAATTTTGGGAGCGTCTCGTCAGAACGTGAAGGATATCTTGGATGACAGCCCCTGTAGGGGAGGTGACTACTCCGATAACTTTTGGAAAAGCCGGAAGCGGCTTTTTATGATCGGCTTTAAAATAGCCGAGTTTATGCAGTTTGATTTTCAGCTCTTCCAGTTTTAAGAGCAGCGCTCCCATGCCCGCGAGTTCAAGCTCCTTGACCAACATCTGGTATTTCCCCTGGGCGGGGTAGACGTTAAGACTTCCCTTTAAAATGACCTGGTCGCCCTCTTTAGGCATTTTTTTTACGGAGGAGGCTTCCATCCGGAACATGACGCAGCCTAAAGTCGATTCACTATCTTTGATGTTGAAATAAAGATGGCCGGAAGTTTGTACTTTAAAGTTGCTGATCTCTCCCTGAACGGTTATGAAGGGGAATTTTGTTTCAAGGTTGAACTTGATGGCCCGGGTAAGCTGAGAGACAGTTAATACTTCCGTTGAATTCATATTGACTTGATGCCGGGTTGATAAATATAGTCGATTTTAATTGCTTGTGGGAAATTTATGCCAACCAAAACAGCACGTTCTCCTTTGATTATTGGAAACTGGAAAATGTATAAAACATTTCCTGAAGCTAAAAATTTTTTAGATACCCTAAATAATTCTAAGACCGCCTTTCTTGCAGTCCCTTATACGTTGATTCAGCCCCTTAGCTTATTGAATAAAGCAAATGTAGTCATCGGGGCGCAAAACATGAACGACGCTGAGGAGGGAGCCTTCACAGGGGAGGTCTCTGCCCGCATGCTGAAAGATGCCGGCGCGAAGTTTGTTCTTCTCGGCCACTCTGAAAGAAGACAATTTTTTAAAGAAGATGATCGATTTATTCAGAAGAAGGTAAAAAGAGCGCTGATCGATGGCTTGGATGTGATTCTATGCATCGGCGAGACTCATGAGCAATATGAACAAAAGAAGACTAAAGAGGTTTTAGAGAAACAGCTTCTTGAAAGCCTGGGTGATGTTAAAGCATCCGATTTTGATCATATTTCAATCGCCTACGAACCTGTTTGGGCAATCGGCACCGGACTTGCAGCCACACCTGAAGAGGCTGAAAAAGAGCATGCTTTTATTCGATCGCTCATAGAAAAAAAGTGGGGGAAAGAGGCGGCCTCTCAAGTTAAAATTTTATATGGCGGGTCGGTCAAGCCTGAAAATGCCGAACATTTTCTAAAACAAAGTGATATAGACGGTCTTTTGATCGGAGGGGCTTCCCTAAATGTCGACTCTTTTGGTACAATTTTATCTCTAACTTAACCGAGAATTAGAATGATCTTTTTATACTACCTCTCTATCTTTACGTTCCTTTTCATGTGCTTCATCTTGTGCCTGGTCATTCTTATGCAAGAAAGCAAGACAACAGGCCTTGGGGCCTCCTTCGGCGGCGAGCAGGCTGATGCCTTGTTTGGCGCCTCAACCGCAGATGTACTTAAAACGTTTACAGCTTACCTCGCTGCTGCCTTTATGATCGGATGCGTGATTCTTTCGCTCTGGACGCAGTCGATGGCAAGAAAGGCCGAAGCGGCTGCTGCACAAGCTCCTACCGAGTTCTTAGAACAGTAGTTTCTTTAGAGTTTTACCACAGTTCCGAGGAGAGTCTTTGGCTCTTCTTCGATTCTGTGGTAAAAAAATTAGCGTATTTTCTTTACTGCAGGGGGAGCCCAGCTGCCATTAATGATACTTTCTTCCGGCCAGTAGAATCTAAACATCAGCACAAAATTGCCTTGAGGAGCCGGAAGCCAGTTAGATTCTTTGTCTTGCCCAGGGGAGTCGTGCTGAATAAAGATGTCGATAGAGCCATCTTCGTTAGTTTTTAAGTTGTTTCTTTCACTTACGGTGTATTTGTTCAGAGGATTGGAAACGAAGAAAAACTGATCGTCATACATCGTCAGAGACCAAAAACCTTTAACAGGGGGAAGCTCGCCTTTTTCGAAATGAATCACATAGCGGTTTTTCCCGTTCAGGGCATTGCCTTCCGAATCTTGTAAAGTGACAGGATAAATAGCATCTTCAGGAAGGTTGGCACCAAGACCTATGTAGGCCACATAGGCTCTTGCAGGATAGTTGGTGCCATATTTTCCGGTTCCGGTCGTGATTCTCCAGCCATTGACAAGCTGGGTCACAATTTTTTCCTGCTCCAGAATTTTTTCCTGAGCCAGCTTCGGAACATTTCTTAAAGCGGCTTGCGAGACAGCTGTAGAATCAAAATCTTTCCCGGGAACAATCCCTATTTGAGCCATCTCTTCGACGATCGCTTTGTCTTGCGAAAGGGGAGGATTCATTTTGAGGAGTTCTGCAAAGCGCTTGAAAAAAGTCGTTGAATCCATTTTATTGACTTGATCGCGAACCGGTGTTTTGGTGTCAACGGTGCGGTTCACATTGCCCCTTGGAGGGGTGTAGGATTTGTCATAGCTGCTAAGGGGCGTCAGCTTGTACTTGCTTTGTAAGTTGTGAACAGTGGAATAGTCTGCAGCCGTTCCTGAGCTATAGGTTCTTCCTAAGATCCAAGCCATGTTCGTAGGTGATTTTATCTCTGTCATGCCGGCAGGGATAGTTCCTTTAAAATCGGGGCCTGTAATCACAAAATCGGAGGCTTTAGTGCCTTGGCGTGTTCCGGGATCGGCAATCACCTCTGTCCAGGCGCTTAAAATCGGGAATAAAAAGTATCTGGATCCTTCATCAGGAATGTGCAGCACGATCGGCTCTTTAGAAAGGTCTAGCCAGGCAGAGGAATAAAGAGTGTCTGCGTTGGGAGCGGTTACATCCCGAAAATTGGCCGACGGGTAAGTTTTGGCATTGGCGAATTGGTTGACAGGCGCTTTGAGCCCCTCCGGTATGGACACATTCGTGGTCACATCTTTCGTGAGATCCATCGTAACGAGAGGGTATGCATAAATATAGGTATTAATACCGATTTTTTCGATCTCCTGATCGGTTAAAGCAAAAAGAGATCCCATCAAAAGGCAGGAAAAAAAGTATTTAAGCATAAAAACCTCTAGTAATAGTTGTCTTTCAATAACAGATCGTATGATTTAAAGTCTAAGTCACTGATTTTCAGCATCCTTCGATTTAGTTCAATTTTAATATCGTCTTAATCAAGTGTTAATGTGGTATAGTTTATGCTTATAACAATTTATTAATTACCTCAGGAGGTAATAAAATGGTTGTTAAAAAGAAATCTGTAGCGGTAAAAGTGGAAAAAAAGAAAGTCGTATCTAAAAAAGTAGTTAAAAAAGCGGCTCCTAAAAAAACGGTTACTTCCAAAAAAGTCGGCACTTTAAAAGTCGCTAAAAAAGTCAGAACGGCAGAAGGAAAAAAGAAAGCGGTCAAAGCAAAAGCTAAAAAGTAAATCTTCTGGAGAGAAGGGCTTCAAACGCTCTTTCTCTCCTCTATCATTAAATAATCTTGATTCTTACAATGAGGAGATGCAACTCTCTTCACCATTAAAAGTCGGTATCATTATACAAGCTCGCATGGGAGCCACCAGACTTCCCGGAAAACCCCTTTTCAAGGTTCTGGAAAAGAGTCTTCTTGAATACCAAATAGAGCGTCTCAAAAAAGTAAGCCATCCACTAGTCCTCATTTTAGCAACCACCTCGAATCCACAAGATAAAGTGTTGATAGAGGTCGCAAAATCGGCAAATATTTCCTATTATACGGGTTCGGAAGCCGATGTGCTCGATCGTTATGTCAAGAGCGCGCGCCACTACAATATCGATGTGATTATTCGAGTAACTGCCGATTGCCCCCTTATCGATCCAAAAATAATCGATGCGATTCTAGGAGAGTTTCTTTCTCGTTATCCCCAATACGACTACTATTCGAATACCTTAGAAAGGACGTTTCCAAGGGGGATGGATGTTGAAATCTTCAAACGAAGAGCGCTTGAAGAGGCTTATGATAAAGCTTTTTTTGAGGCGGAAAGAGAGCATGTAACCCCGTTTGTTTATAACCACCCTGAACTCTTTAAAATCGGACAGTTTACTTATAAAGAAAATGCCTCTAAGCATCGCTGGACTGTTGATACCCAAGATGATTTCGAACTCATCAAACGACTTATTGAACAGCTCTACCCCAAAAAAAGGGATTTTGATCTGGAAGATCTATTGCATTTAATCGAAAAGCATCCTGAGTGGTCTTTGATAAACGCCCATGTAGAGCAGAAAAAAGTATGAGACTCGAGATTATTCAACCGACTCAAGAATATGCCGAACTTGTGATGGCCATGCGTTCGGATGCGGAGGCGAGAAAAAACTCTTTGACGTTTAAAGAGATCCTCTCCTTAGACTCGTTTTATCCAAAGTTCCTTGAAAAATATTTTTCCATCCACGCGCTGCCTTCTCTCTTTGTGTTGGAAGAAGGCGAAAGAGTCGCGACTCTTCGTTTTAACCCAGCCCAGGAAGGGGTTGAGATTTCTATTGTGATAGATCAGAGGTTTCGGGGGAAGGGTCTTGGGAAAAAAATACTAGAGGAAATCAAGCCCTGGATTAAAGCCAGGGGAGTTTCAAATCTTGTAGCCCGTATTAAAAATGACAACCTTGCCTCCTTAACCATTTTTACTCAGGCCGGTTTTCAAAAAATCGGGGTGGATGGAGATACTTTAGTTTTTAAGCTTAAGCTCAATGAAGAGAGAAAAAAGGTCTTTATTATTGCGGAGGCCGGATCTAATTGGAAAACAGGTGAAGATGACTGGGAAAGAATGGTCGCGATGGTGCAAGGGGCCGCTGCGGCAGAAGCGGATGCCGTCAAATTTCAGGTGTTTAAGGCAGATACCATTTATGCCAAGAATGCAGGGACTGCAGACTATTTAGGAGAGGATATTCACACTCTTTTCAAAAAGTTGGAATTTCCTCCCGACTGGCTTCCGAAAATTGCCGATATCTGTGAGAGAGAGGGGATCGAATTTATGGCCTCTCCCTTTTCTGTTGAGGATTTTCATCTGATCGATCCTTTCGTGAAAAAACATAAAATTGCCTCCTATGAAAATCATCATATTCGTTTGCTTGAACTGGTTGCGAAAACAAAAAAGCCTGTTTTTGTATCAACTGGAACAAGCAGCTTTGAGGACGTTTTATGGACGGTTGATTACCTTAAAGGAAAAATTGCAGGCGAACTTACTCTTCTTCAATGCACGGCCAAGTATCCGGCTCCTCCGGAAGATATGAATTTAAAATCGATACAGACATTTCGTGAAAGCTTAGGTCTTCCGACAGGCCTCTCCGATCACTCTTCCGACCCTTTTACAGCGCCTCTAGCGGCTGTCGCTTTAGGAGCCTCCGCAATCGAAAAACATTTTACTTTAGATCGTTTTCTTAAAGGACCCGATCATAATTTCGCGATCACTTTGGAAGAGTTAAAGTCCCTTGTGAGAAGAATTCGCGAGGCAGAAAAAATGATGGGGAGCGGCTTTAAAAAAATCGAGCCGAGTGAAGAAGAGCTTTTTCATTTTGCCAGAAGAAGGCTCCAAAGCACGCAAAAAATTGCCAAGGGAGAAGTTTTTAAAGAAGGCTATAACTTTTCTATTTTAAGGCCGGGGAAAAATCGGCCCGGGATTGATCCAAAAGATATTCTCTCTGTAGAGGGTGCCATAGCTGAAAAAGACTATCAAATAGGCGAGGGAATTCCTTGATTAAAGGTTTAATTATCGATTTAGACGGAACTCTGCTCGATTCCCACCCGTTCCTTTACCAAGTCTATTTGGAATTTCTTAAAGAGAGGGGAGTTGAAGGAAATCAGGAAGAGTTTCAATCGCTCCATATTCCCATTAGAGAGGTGGTTCGGACCCTTCAAGAAAAATATCATTTGACGGGAGATAACCTCTTTGAAGCTTATCAAGAAAAGCTTAATCAAAGCCCGCCGCTCCGAAAAGGGGCTCAAGAATTTTTGCATTTTGCCAAGCTCAATCAATTAAAAATGGTATTAAGCACGACTGCATCGGATAGCTACGCAAGAAACTGTTTAAAAAATGCAGGTATCGAGTCTTATTTCTCAGCCGTTCTGACAGAGCAAACCGATAAATATGTGCCGGCATTAAATGCCCTTGGCTTGTCGGCGGATGAAGTGATTCACTTTGATGATCGTCTTTTAGATCCCGATTGGGAACAACTCCAAAAAAGAATAGAGGCTGAAAATTATCAGACGTTGTATTCCGGTCCTAATTTGAAGGTTAAAATTATACCCACCCCAGAGGGAGTGAGATTATCAGACGCACAAAAGCTGTCAGCAGATCTTATCTGGAATGAAGAAATTCAACAAAAGCCGCACCTCTTCAATGGTAAAATTCTTCATTTTATCGGGATGAAGGGAGACACTCTGCAAGGGGTTTTTGTGGAGTATAAGCATTTTTTAGCTCAGCTTCGCGGCCTTGACCTCGGCATAAAAGGGGTGTGTATAAGCGGAATTACGACCTATCAAAACAAAATACTTATCGCGAAGCGTTCCACAAATGTCTCCCAATATCAGGGAGCTTTTGAACTTCTTCCCGCGGGTTCTTTCGATAACAGCTCTCTTAAGTGGGAAAAACAATTCATTCAAGAAATGCAAGAAGAGGCGAGTATTCCTCCCGAGCAAATCGAGAAAATCTCCTTTCTTGCTGTCATTCACGATGTGAGAGAGTCAATTGTGGAAATCGTTGCTCGAATAGAACTAAACAAACCCGACTTCTCTCCTACGAAGGAAACCGAGCTTATCAAATGGTACGACCCTGAAGATTCCAAGGAGGCCTTCGTTCCCTTCTCCTACTATCTACTGAGCCGCTTTTAGGGCATCGAAAATACTATGGATCACTTCTTTGTTAGGTGCTGAATCGAGAAGATTTTTTATGGCAATTTCAACGGTTGGATCATTTTGATCGATCATTTCAAGAATTTGAAGAAGCGGATCAATCTGCTCTGCTTTTATCTCCGCCGTATTTATGCGATCAATTTTATCTTCACCGATTTTATTTCGTAAAAGAGTCCACAGCTGAAGACCCTTGAGGTTATACTCTGTATCGATAAAGGAAAGAGTTTTAACAATATTACCGTCTCTCATATAGCCTTCAGCAACATCTCTTTCAGATAGAGTAAACTTGTAATGCACATTGACAAGCGGCACTAACTCTGAATTAGGGTTTGTAAGATCGAATCGTAGGGGTGAAGTATTGTGATACAATTTGTATGTGCGATGGACATCGACTACATAACCGTTTGCAATCTTTGTAACAGAAACTAAAGCTTCAGTACCCGAACTCACGATATCGTCATTTCCAAAGTGCATTCGAGCTAAGTTGGTGACTTCAGCCAGTTGATCGACGGCATTTGTTTGAGTTAGCATGGTAGAAATAGAATAAGCTTTTTCTACATCAAAATTTACCATTTTAAGAAGATCATAATAAATGAAGCTTTCTGCTTTTTCTCTACCCATAATTGGATAGAGATGACCATTAATTAAATAATTTTCTCTATGGAGATCTTTGTTGAATTGAGCGGAAGTTTTAATGGTGGTTTTATAATTCTCATTATCCGTTACTGGAACCATTTCAATTTTTCTATCCACAATATCTTGCAAAAGATTGTTTGCGACATCATTCGGAAGATTTTCTACTATAACATTTCTTGTTTCGAAGAGCGGATGAGATTGTTTTGAGAATATTCGTTCCGGGCCTTTAATCATGCCTAAGGTGTAAGGATTCAATTCATCTTTTTCGAAGGGTGCAATCGTATAAATTTTTTGATTTAGTCCAAGCGAATATTGTCCTGGCCTTAACAGAAACAGCTTCGATACCCCTAATTCTAAAAAGGCTTTTACGGTAATGTCCCACTTGATAGGAATTTTATCATTATTTATTCCTACAATGCGATTAATTAAATTAAGGTATTTTGTAGTTTCAACTTCATTTTCCTTTAAAATAGGAACCACTTTTTCAAGGAGAGAACTTGTTACAACCAAAATTCGCTTAACATCTTCTACATCTCTTAAATCTTTTTTTTGTGCTTTAAGTTCCGTCATCAGCATGATTAAATCTTTTAAAGATCGATCGAGCCCTCCATATTTTTTTATTAAAGCGATGTCGCTATCCTTAAACTTTTCACCCAAAAGCTGTCTTGCGATCGATTCTGTTTCGGTTAAAATGGGAGATTCTTTATTTTGCAGTCGACTAAAGAGTTTTAAAACGGCTTCAGCATCTTTTCCTTCATCATGTTGGTGGGTGATATGCAAAGCAATTTTTCCCGATACTTCTTCTCCATTTTTGATCGATTCAAGGAGTTTGATCATTTCAAACTGATATTTGAGACCTTTGCCTCCCTCTAAAATTAATTTGGCATCATCGGAACTATATCCCTCTCCGAGCAGCTCCTTCAGTAAAGGAATCAGTTTAGAAAAAGGAAGGTTTTCTTGAAGCGGAGAGGCGTTCAGGACAATGCCATCCTGGCTATAAGGCATATTATTCATTAATTTTGTGAGTTCTGTTTTCGCAAAGGGCGGAAGAGCATCGATTTTTGTTTTTAGATTTTTTTCAACCTCTTCGATGCTTTTTTTGTTAATGGGGGAGCCAACAGGCAATTGATTCACTTGCTTATGGATTTTGATGATATCATTCAGAACGCTCATGACTTCTGATGCTTGAGTTTGGTTCACGCTGCTTTTTAATCGCGAAACAAGTTCTGGATCATATTTGTCGCCCATCAAAGTATAAAGCCTTACCTCTAGATTTTGGATGGAATCAGGCGGCGTTAGCTTGTTGATGATTTTATCTTTGAAGAATTTGGAGGCGACGGCAACGCCGCCGGTTCCGATAAAGAGGGTGGCGGCGACGGCAAGGAGGGGGATGGCAACTGGGGCTCCCCAGAAAATAGCGGCTGCGACCAGTGATACTGTAATCGCCACAACGACTACTGCACCTGTTGCAAAAGCAATTTTTTTAAAAGTGTGGCCATATTTTTCAACAGTGTCGGACGGGGTTGGGGGTATTCTTGAAACTTCTTGAACAAGGTTTTCTGGAGTGATAGGTTCAATTGGCATAGTGTGTCCTCTCTAACTTTCATTATAGCTCTTTTAAGCAATATTTAAGGGATTGATTAATGAGATCTTAACATTTAAGATAAAGAGCATGAAATTCAGTTCACTACGCGCCTTTGAAAAGCATATTGATGGAGCTATGAAGCTTCAATTTCCCCCCCTTTATTTAATTGCATCCGAGGGGGCGCAGGAAAATAGGCTGGCGATTGATCTTCTAGCCGGGAAAATCGCCCGCAAAGAGAAGATTGGGGAGTTTGCCATTAAGCGGGTAAAAGGGGGAAGTGTATTAGATGAGCTCAACACTTTAAGCTTCTTTAGCGCAAGTCAAATTATTATTGTAGAAGATGTCAGCGCCCTTAGCAAACAAGAAGAAGAGGCTGTTTTAAAGGGGGCTCCCGGCACCTTCATTATTTTAAGCGGGGTGCCGTCCGCGTCGGCTTTTTATAAAAAAGTTGAAAAAGAGGGGGTGGTTCTTGATCTGTCGGCCGAAAAAAGTTGGCAAAAGGAAAAAGGAATTGAAGAGTGGATTGGGGTTGAGTGCGCTAAGGTGGGCAAGCGGATCGATCAGCCGGCTCTTGTGATGCTCGCTCGCGAAACGAAAGCCGACTCTCAGCTTTTAAGACAAGAACTGGATAAACTTTTTACGTTTGTTGATACCCGAGACAGGATTACAGTTCAAGATGTCGATCTTTTGGTTGCTAAGGGGGCAGAGTCTAATATATTTGAATTGTCAGAGTCGCTTTTCAAAGCCGACCGAGCCAAAGCAATAAAAATCATGCGCAATATCCTCTCTCAGGGAGGCAATTATTTTGCCCTTCTCAAACAACTTCGAGGGCAGATTGAAACGGAGCTAAAAGTAGCCTCCATTTTGAAGAATGGGGGAACTCCTCAAAAAATTACTGAGACCTTTCCTTACATGAAAGGATTTGTTTTGGAAAAACACCTTGAAAGTGTGCGGCGAATGGGATTTGAACGGCTTAAAAAAGCGCTCACATTAGTTGACGATTTTGATCTGAAAGGAAGAGAGGGCCAGCCTGACTATGAGCTTCTCACCGATATGCTGGCGGCTGAATTCCCATGCTGATTTTACTGCCGAACTTAATTGCCGAGGGCGCTGAAGAGGGTTCGTTCACACCACTCGTCGCCAAAAAAATAGATGCCCTGCATGGTCTGATCGCGGAGAGCGAAAAAGAGGGGAGGCGCTACCTCAAGCGGTTTAATAGACAGCTTCCGATTCAGCTTTTAAATGAGCATACCAAAGATTTAAAGCCGCTCATCGATCCGATTAAAAAGGGGGAAGTGTGGGGGCTCATCACCGACGCAGGGCTTCCTTGCCTGGCAGATCCAGGATATATGCTTGTAGAGGCCATGCGGAGCTTAAATCTGCCTGTTGAAGCGCTTGTAGGGCCCTCTTCGATAATCCTTGCTCTCATGCTCTCGGGTCTTCCATCTCAGTCATTCTGGTTTCACGGTTATTTACCCTACGAGCTTAAAAATCTGAAACTCGACAAAGGGACAACCCATCTTTTTATTGAAGCGCCTTATCGTAACGAAAAGACGTTATCTAAACTTATATCTCTTCTTCCGCCATTTGCGAAACTTGGGATCGCGATCAACTTAATGGGCAGCGATCAAAAAGTCCTTGTGAAATCCATCGCGGAATGGAAAAAAGTGAGCGTCCCTTCTTTTAATAAAATTCCTGCGATCTTTTTGGTATACTTATAAAGTATCAAATAAACGAATTTTATTAGTCGATGCAAATTCAAAAAACTCTTTCTTAATTGAATCATCAATGTCTTTTTCAGTAGATTCCTTCTTTTCAAAAACAGTTGAATCACAAACCGCTTTTTGAATTTTTTCAGCTAGTGCCGAAGAGATTTTATGGCCTCTAGGCATTTGGTAAGGACCTACATCGATCGAGAAGTATTTTTTCATTAATTCAGCGCCGATAAGAGCATGAAATGTTTTTTCTTTATCCAAGATTGTGCAGGCGCATACATGGATTTTGTAAAACCTCTCCTCTTTGGAAGAAGCTTGATAAAAAAGAAAAGCAACTTGTTTTGAGGGTAGGAAAAAGTAGTAATTTGTTTGAAGGCGATTTCGAAGGTCTTTCACTTCGATGTAAAATGAATATAAGCGCTCCGTTGGAATTGAAACAGGGGGTGTAACCATTGGCTTTTCCTTTTAATTTTGGAATACTAAAAGAATTTTTTTTATATTGCAAAATCGGGATTGCCATTTTTTACTCGTTTGTTAAACTTTACAACCCTAATCTTAACATCGAACAACCTCCAATTTATGCAAAATATCGCAGAAATCTACGCTTCAAAAATATGGGATGAGAAAGATCTCACGGCGATTGATCAATTCATTCATACTCAGTGCATCATCCACAGCCTTTTAGGAAACTATCAAGGAAGAAGCGCCATGAAAAATGTGGTGCAATCTTGGCTTTCTGCCTTTCCCGATTTAAAGGTCGATCCTGTTTCTGTACTTAGAGATCAAGATAAAACAGTTATTCAATGGACTGCCAAAGGGACCCATCAAGGCGATTTCAAAGGAATCGAGCCGACACAGAAACGAATCTCTTATGCAGGGGTCACCATTTACCGCATCCAGGCTCATCAAATCATTGAGTACTGGGCCTACCTGGACTTGAATCATATCTTGAATCAGCTTCTTAACAACGGTGTCGTAGAAGAGAATCACTGAAATCTTTTTCGAAAGACATGTAAAAACTTGTGGGTTATGGAAATATTTGGCATATTATCGCCTAAAATCATAGGCAGTGTCGATTAATCAAAAAGTTATGAAAAAAATATTTAAAAAATATTGTCTTGTTTTTGCATTGGCGCTCGTGCCTCTTGTTGTATACGCTGATGTCTTACAGCCAAAAACACATAAGCCACCCATTTTAACAACGACGGCGATCATTGAAATCTATGACAAGAATGAGTTTAAGGGAGTTGTGCTCATTGAACGGGGAAAAGCTCCATTTGGTAAAGCGATACCTGGTGGAAAAGTTGAATATGGCGAGACGGTTGAAAATGCAATACGGCGTGAAATGATGGAGGAGGTCAATCTTGAATTGGATGATCTAAGGCAGTTTCATGTATATTCAGACCCCACAAGAGATTTTAGACATCATTCGGTGGAAGTGACTCATACCGCTAGAGCTTTTAAATCTCCCACGGCAGGGGACGACGCCGCAAAAGCCTTTGTTGTCAGGTTAGAAGACATCCCGTGGAATGAGTTGGCCTTTGATCATGCTCAAGTTTTGAAAGATTATATAGATTGGAAAAACGGTAACGACTCTCTATCAATGCCTAAGCCATAAAGGGACCAAGAGGACAACGGAGCTGCTTTTCTATCTCCTAATTTTTCAATGTTGGAAGCTAACGGCAGAGATTGGAATGAAAAGGATGGAAGATCTGAACCTTATTTCTCCCGAATCTTGTCAAACTTTAAAGAAAATAATCCTAAAATTATCTGTGAAAATTGTCCTATTGAGGTCCCTGGGGAACTTAGAAAATCTCTAATGAGTGCAGATAAAAACATACTAGCTCTGCCTATTAATTTAAGCACAGGCTCAGGTCGTCATTGGACAATGATTCATTTCAATTTTAAAGAAAAATCCATCTCCTATATCGATAGCGTTAAGCCAAACAGACAGGCTGAGAAAGTCTGTGAAAGACTCCAGCAAGCTCTTAGTTGGATTAAAAAAATCGATAACGATCCTAAATGGAAAATAAACCAAAATAAAAATGATAGTTCTCAGCCCTCTATCCTAGCCGAATGTAAGCAGCAAGATTTTTGGAATTGTGGAATTTTTGCTTTGCATTTTACAGCTCTTGCTGGAAAAGGAAAAACATATTCCGAAATGGATAGTATTCCATTTCCTAAAATGTATTGGGAAATAGCAGCTCGCCGTTTAGAAGTCATGGATCATGTAAATAAAACTCTTAATGCTAAATAATGAAGGTTGCTAAGCCTTTATTAAACGGTGGAGTTCTTCTAAATGGGTATTGATTATTTTTTCGATAAAAGTGCGGTCGAAATTTGGACAAAATCGTGGGTATGTGCGTTTGAGCCCATATGACCATTTTTCTAAAAGATCTTCGTCATAATCAATCATCTCTTCAATAACAAATTGCGGCTCGTATCGAGTTCGTTTATGAACCCCTATGCCCCCATCATAAAGATCTCCTGAAGGGAGTCTGATTAAAATGTGATCACATTCTTCTTTATCTTTGGTTAAAACAAAGCAGATATGAACCTGTTTCGAGAAGAGACTATTCCATTTTAGGAAGAAAACTTGTGCAAACACACCGCAAGGCCCATAGTTTATTCTGGGAATATCATCATGAAAACCATATTCTTCATTAATTGTTTCCTTAATTGCTTCGAGTGTTGCTGCGGTTTGGTTATCTATCATTCATTTTTATTTAAAGCTCTTTAAATACTCTAGGGCATTGGGAAGATCTACAGACTTTCCTTTTATATAGTATGTAAGAGATATTTGGCTAAGATCAACACCTTTTTGTTTTAGAGCATTAAGAGTTCTTTTGACCTCTTTATCGTCTAATGGATGATCTTTGATTTTAAAATCAATATGAACGATTTCGTTTTGGTCGTTGAGGGTGAAGAGTCCTCCACCACATATGTCTTCCATTCCAGGTGTAAACTGTAAAGCATCGATCTTCTTTTGAAGTTCTTGGATGTGAGACTCATTCGTTTTTATCATTTGAGCTCGACTCAATCGGGTTCTTTTAAGGCCTTGGGTATCTTTTAAGAAGGCATTATGAGCTTCGAGTCGTTTAATTTTGGCCTCTAATCTTTTAATTTCAATTTCATTGATTTTTATGTGTTCGAAGGCACTGTAGAGAGATGGGCCTGCGTATAATTTATTCATATTATTCAACACCACATAAAGGGGATTTTGTAAGCCTCGATGAATAAGATTTTGTCCGCTAATGCCTGCTAATAACTGTCTTCTCTCGTTTTGTTTAAATTCCAGTTTCTGAAGATATTTTTCGGCACTTCTATAGGTTCTGCTTTCACCTTTTTTTGTATAGCAGCTAAATTCTACCTTGGATAGGTCAATGCCCTTATCCTTAAAGTATCGAAGCATAATGATATTTTCTTGATCCCCTGGTTTATAATGACCGCTTTTACTCGATAGGTATAGGATATGACCGTTTTTATCTGTTTTGATTTCTCCTCCCGCAATAACGGCACCATCATCTAAAAAGCTTGAGTGGTGAAAGACGCCTCCAATATGAGAGGCAGCGTAGATCTCTTTAGATGGACTCAAAACAAAGATAGCATAGCCATTTCCGCTGTGCAGTGTTTTATCATGCTCTGTATTATAAGGTTTCCCATTTCGAGTAATTATGGTAAGTCTCTTCTCATCTTGATCGAACGACACTTTGTAAACTTTTCTTTCATGATCATTCAAACGATGAAAAGGGTTTATGTCGACTAGGGCGGTTCCGTCTTGTTGCAAACGCCATATATCGAAGGTCATTCCGGCATCCTTTAACCCAGAACCCTCCCATCGTTTTTTTAAATCAATTTCCTGCTTATCCATCCACTCATGAAAGGGAAGAGGAGAGTTTGACTTTTTCCAATCTTCTTGGCTGGACCATTCGGCAAAAAGACCTGGAGAGCCTGCTTGCTTCCATTTTTGAAATTTCTCGAAGTTAGCGAGCGATAAACTGGTCCCTGAAGCAATAGCGGCGTTAAGAAGGCTGTTGAAATCTCTAAAATTTAGGTGAGGGGTATTTTCTTTTCGCTCTTCTTCCCTAAAAGCATCATCCGATTTTTTCCACTCTGCAAATGGTTTATCGCTTTTTAATCTTTTCCAGAGACGTTTTAACTCCCAAAGCTCGAAAGAATCCGTCGTATTAGATTTTTTCCAATCACCATCGGAAACCCATTCAACAAATCCAAGAGAGGTTTCTGAAGCTCTCCATTCATCCATTTTGGTCTTTTCCCAATCAATGAAGGAAAGTGAGTTTTCCACGTCTTCTTTCCATAAGTGTAGTTTCTGATCTTGTAAAGGAGTGCTTTCTTGTCTTGATCCAAAGATTTCTCTGTAATAATGATGACCGATGATACGGCCCCGTCTACCTTCAGATTGAGTTTTTGTAATTCCATGGCCAATCGTTTTTGCGTGTTCGAGTCCTCTTTGCATTTTCTCAAGAGCTGTTCTGTCATCCGTTAATCTTATCCCTAAAACCTGCAAGGCTCCTGGAATAGGAGGAACTGATTGGAGAGTTGCTTTTAAGGATCCCATATCTTTAAAGGAAGGGGTTTGGTTGATCCTCTCTTTTATCCATTTTATTCCCTCTTTATCTCCATGAAGGGAATAGGCTTTTCCGCCGATAGTGAGGTTGGAATTTGATTGTTTAGCAACTGTGATATGAACTTGCACCGATTTTGAGGTAAGCGAGAGCGTGACGTGTAAATTATTCAAGGATAACCTCGTTAGTTATGTTTTTTGACAGTATTTACGTAATTAGCAAGTATACGATCTTCTTGAGTGTTGTTCAGGTATTTTTGAAAAATATGTTGTTCTTTAGAGCCCGATCTTTCGATCTGATTAAAAGATCTTCCGGCCATTTTGCCGAACACTAGAGTAATAGTAGGGGAATTGCCTCCAATTTGATTTATATTAGAAGCCTGTAATTTTTGATATTGCTGAGCCCTTTTACGGCTAATAAGTCTTAATTCATCATCATCTATACGCATATAACCTTTCGATTATTAATCATTTATATTAGATTCTAATCCTTTTAAGGATTTGTTTAATGTTAATGTTTTATTAAGACGAGATTTAAGAACAAAATTTCAGTTTTATTTTTGATAGATATCCAAACATTGATTGATTGAAAATCAAACATTTTATATAATTCTTGTTATGGGATACAGCATAGGCAATAAAATTAAGACATTACGTGAGTTGTCTGGCCTGAGTCAGGAGGCTCTCTCTCGTCAGCTTTCGATGGATCGAGCAGCTCTTTCCATGGTTGAAAACGATAAAAGATCTTTAAAAGCAGAAGAGCTAATTTTGCTATCGAAGGCGTTAAGAGTGTCAATCGACGCGCTGTTAAATTTAGAAGTTGATCCTGTGGTCGTGTTTGAGAAAGCAATTAAGTCGCATGAGAAAACGCTTGATATCCGAGTCAGTGTTCCTGCTAAAAATCTAAAAAAATTTAAAGAAGTTTTGCTGTATATTTTAGGTAAAGTAGGCGCAAAACCAAATGTGGGGGAGACTGTACTATATAAAATTCTTTATTTTATCGATTTTGATTTTTACGAAAAATATGAGGAGCAGCTTATAGGTGCGACTTACATCAAAAATAACTTTGGACCGACTCCGGTTGAGTTTAAGGTTATCGTTCAGAAGATGATCGATAATAAAGAATTAGAAGTTGTGAAAAGTAAGTATTTTCAGTATGAGCTTAAAAAATACTTGCCTCGAAGAGAGCCCGATCTCTCCATTTTTAATGCCGCAGAAATTACTCTGATTGATGATGTCCTCCAAAAACTTTCAAATATGAACGCTGCTCAAATAAGCGAATACTCTCATCACGATGTGCCTTGGATAGTTGCCGCTGATAAACATAAAATTGATTACGAATCAGTTTTTTACCGAACTCCTCCCTACAGTGTAAGAGAGTATTCACCGGATGACATTCAAGTAGATTGACCGAACAGATAGATTCAATAAAGATCTTAAAAAGCTTCTAAAACGGCTTACGATATTGGAAGAAGATCTCAAAACCCTCGTGAATACTCTCCTTACTCTATTCCATATTTACAAAATTGACGTTGATGGTATTGAGCGAATGAACAATTTAGGTTTTGATTACCCTCCGATATATAAAGTTACGAAATTCGCATGTAAAGCGTTGAAGGGAAAAGGTGCTCGGTCTGGAATGAGACTGATTTATTCTCAACATCCTGATGAATTCAAAGTCACTTTTATAGAAATTTATTATAAGGGTGACATGGAGAGAGCAGATCATGATTATTTAAAATTACTTTACAAACATTAGTCTCATGCTTCAATTTCAATAAAAATATAATTTAAAAAATCGATTTTTATCCTTTTAAAGGATTTAATTAATAATTATCAGTTTTTTTCACTTAGACCAATTCTTCTGCGACGGTGTCGTAGAAGAGAATCCCTTTAGGGGTGAGCTTGACGAGGTTATTTTCGATGTGAAGATACCCTTTTTCAATTTGCTCGGTGATGGGGAAGGAGGGAAGGCGTGTTCCTTGCAGCAAGCGGACAGCTACGAGAAAGAGTTCACGCTCAAGGGCGGAGGGAGAAAGGGTTTCTTCAAAGTCGACAGGGCTTTTGTTATTTTGAAGCGCATGAAGGTATTTGTTCAGGTTTGCCACGTTTCTGAAACGGGAATTATTCCAAAAGCTGAAGGCGGAGGGGCCAAGTCCGAGGAAGGGGCGGGCGAGCCAGTAGCCTGTGTTGTGGATTGAGTGAAAGCCTGGTTTAGCAAAAGCGGAGATTTCGTATTGGTGAAGTCCTGCCGAAGAGAGAATTCTTTGGGCCGATTCGTACATCGCTTGGCTTACTTCAGGCTCCGGAAGTTGCTTTTCTAGGGTTTTTCGGTATTTGAAGAAAACGGTGTGAGGCTCGATGGTAAGATTGTAGAGGGAAAGGTGGGTTATAGGTAGTTTTGCCGCTTGGGCGAGACTTGATTCCCATTCAGAGAGAGTCTGGTGCGGAAGATCATACATCAGGTCGATCGAAATATTGGTAAATCCGGCCTCATATGCTTTTTCAACCGATTGAATCGCGCTAGTAGCGGTGTGGGTTCTCCCTAGCGTGACTAAATGGGAGGGGGCAAAACTTTGAATGCCTATGCTAATTCTATTGATTCCGGCCTCCTTGTATTCTTTGAGAAGGCTGAGAGTGCAAAGTTCCGGGTTTAATTCGAGGGTTATTTCTTCAGCGGAAGGGAGTTGATTTAAGAGATGTTTGATGCGGGCAGGACCAAATAGGGAAGGGGTTCCCCCTCCAAAATAGATAGATATCAGTTTTTTATGGGCAATTTCAGGCTGAATTCTTGTAAGTTCAAGATCAAAACCTTTTAGGAGGTTTTCTTTCAGATCGTCTTTATTGGGAAGTACGAAAAAATGGCAATAGTCACATTTTTTCGTACAAAAAGGGATGTGGAAATATAAGGAATAATCACCACTCGTCGGCGTCTGGATCAATGATACCGCCTCTTTTCCAGCGGTTTTTATCGCTGAAGAACGACTCGTCTTCTTCTTCCTCTTTCTCTTCGGCCTCGCCATCATCCGCTTGAGTCTCTTCCTCCTCATCGTCATGGTCATGACCGGTCGATTCAGAACCCTCGTACTCCGATTCCACATCAAAACCGCTTTCGGTTAATCCCCCTTGAGTTTCACCGACATCGATATCGGGGATGGTTGGCATATCGGTGAACCCGCCATGCGCTTTTGCTTGTCTTTTAGGAGCGATATACTCTTCGGCCTCGCCGCTTTCTTTGAGGAACTGAAGACGCTCTTTTTCTTCCTCAATTTTAGCTTTGACCCCTTTGATCTCTTCTTTGTGTTTTTCGACATCTTTTTTGGGCACAAGACCAAGCTTCAACCACTGCTCTAAATCAGTGAGCTCAATTTCCAGTTTTTTTAGCCTCTCGCTCTTAATATGTCGCATAAAGGGAACCTCTAAAAGATAATCCGGATATTTAACACACTTTTCTTTTATTTTTCAAGAATCTTCCTAGGAGAGCTAAAAATATAATAATAACTTCAATAGAAACAAATACATAATAATAGATTTGGCCTCCCGAACCAAAGCCATAACTATGGAGTCCTGTTCCTAATATATAGTTAACACCATACCACGTAAATGTAATTGCATTCATGCCAATGATCGAGCCGATAGCCAAGCCGAAACCCCCTATTTTTTGATAACGATACGCATGAATAACTGCCACGTAAAGGGCAGAGGAGATGAAGGCCCAGGCCTCCTTAGGGTCCCAGTCCCAGAATCTGCCCCAGCTTTCGGCGGCCCATACTCCCCCTAAGAGGGTGCCGGGAATAAGGAGCAGGACCCCGATATAAAGAGTTTTTAAGATGAGCTTCTCCCGCTCTAAATCAGGTTTAAGAAGGTATAAATGAGCTAAGATTCCACTTAAAATCAAAACCCCGTAGCTTGCCACGATCATCAGAACATGGATGGTAAGCCAAAAATTGGAGTTTAAAACCGCTTGGATAGTTTCTAAGCTAGCAGGGGAGAAGGTAAGCTGCAAGAGGCCTAGTATCACGATAGCAAGGAAGCTTCCGATCCGAATGACCACCTGATGGGAATAGGCGAGGCAGGCGATCGATGAGATCCAGGGAACATAGATTAATGTCTCCATCATATTTGCTACAGGAGGCCTTCCCAATATATAAATTCTTGAGGCTAACAGAAGTGTGTGAACAATGATCGCAACGATAAAAAAGGGGGTTGAACCGGTGAGCAAACTCACTCCATAGAGCCCGATGAGTAAAAGGAGCCATGGAAATGAGAGATATAGTTTCTCCGCATACAATTGGTTTAATGAGGGGTAGTAAATCGATCCTCCGACCGATTCTTGGAAAGGGGTGCCGGCGATCTCTTGATAATCTTGATAGAGCAGGTTTGAAAGTTCTTCCCAATTTTTTTCGTGATAAAGCCGGGTGATCTCAGCTCTTGATGGGTAGCGTATTTTAACAGAAGAATCATCCAGCTCTTTTAAAGTGTGCCAATGGGGTTCATAACGATCGGGTAGAGCTTTCACATCGGGTCCAAGCTCTTTGCCGTAGAGCGGCCTTATTCTACCGCCCTCCATAAAGGGAGCTAAATCGTTGCTAAAGAGAAAGAGAGGAATTATTAAGGTTAGCCAAATCATGGCAATACCTTAGCGAAGAGAAGCTTGTATTTAAAGGAAAAAATTGCCATTTAATTAAGATTAGGCCTTCAAAAGACGGGAGACTTTTCTTATGGTTACACCTTTTTCAAATCCGGATGTGATAATTCATAATCTGGATGTTCTTTCGAAGTTTGATCCGGGAAAGGAAAACTGTAACAAACTGAGCTACGAACCTAAAACAGGCAAGATTTACGAGTATGTTCCAGGTTCATGGACACCTAGTATTTTTACGACTATCTGGCGAAAAGCGACCAACTCTTTCGATGTCATTTCGCTCGAAAAGACGTTTGAAAAAGCGATAGATATCCTACATGCGAGCTACACGGACACCCCCGATGACTCGATTCGAAAAAATGCCAAAGTAATTGAAGAGAAATTTGCTGCAAGTTTGCAAGGTCTTGTTAAATTGGTGGGGGTCTATAAAAAAGAAAAAGGAAAGGAAGAGACGGTCAGAAAAATTTCTAACTTCTACAAACGATCTATCGACGGATATAACGAACTCCCTTTGTTAGTGGCCCTTAAACCCGATCGAACGATGGTCTTGAATGCGTTTACCATCGAGACTTTTGCCAATGCCAAAAATCGTCTAAAACCGGAGCCAAGGCAGCAGATTACGGTTCCTGATGCCGTTAAGAAAGCATTGAATCAAAGCGGACGGATCAATCTGACAGAAAGTATTATGAAAGATCTTACGAAATCCAAAGCTTTTATGAATGCGGTTAAAGCGAATGCTTCAAAACATGAGACGGTTCAAGAAACCCCTCAAATTGAAAAGAGTGTTGAAGAAAAAAAGGAAGCCCCTAAAAAAGCGGTAGATGTGAAAACGCCTCCTCCTCTTCCGAGGGTGGCTAAGTCAAATCCTATTCCTATTTCTAAAAAAGAGGAAAAAAAAGCGCCTTCCCACTCTCTTCCTCCAAAAGATGCAGACCTTATCAAAGAACTCCAATCCAGTGTTTTAAGAAGAAGGGCTTACTTAGATGGCACTCAATCCGCTCCAAACTGATGACTTTGTTTATTTAGAATGGGATAAAAAGCGAGAATCTCTCTTGCAAAGGGAAGTCGAGCTGAAAGAGAAAGATGGAGAGATATTCTTAGAGCGGAAAAAAGATGAAAGAGATCCTTCTCCCCCCCTTCCGGTAGATAAAGAGGCTCCCTCGCAAACTTCTTTTATTGAAGAGTATATTCTTCGCATCGATCGTTTAAAATTAAGACAAATCCAGTCTCCGGCGAGCGAAATCACCGACCTCTGGAACGATCTTGAACTCAATCGTCCCGGTAAAGTAACGGTCATAAGCCCAGGTTTAGAAGTGAATATTAATAGTCAGTCTGAAATAGATGTTCTTCGAGTCGGCACAATCACATTAAATGGTGCATTGATTTACTCCAACAACTCTCCAAAAAAAAATCTTAGGGAGGTCTTGGCGCAATTACTTCCGCTAGTTAGAAGCCCCTTTGGATTTAACCGGATGTTAAATTGCATGACGCAGGCAGTGTTTGGACATGTGACCCGGCAGTTTTTGGAAGAAAACTCTAATTTTCATTTCAATCATCACATAGTGTCTGACCCAAATAGTAAAATTCAGATTATCTCTTCCGATCAAGAAATAAAAATTATCAATTCGAAATGTTTTGCTTTACTCAATGCGGAAACAGAAGATCGGATTCGCTACACAAAAATCCAACGAGTTTTCCTCTTAAAAAAAGAGGAGATTGAAGAAGGCATTGCAATAGCGAGCCGAGTCTGGACCGTTTTTCACGCTTTTTATCAAACAAGCCTGCATGCCCTCATCGCGGAGGCGGAAATCTCATAGCCATTTTCTAAAAAAGAGAAGAAGACAAATCCCGATCGTAAGGATAATGGCCCCCGGATAGGTTAAAATCCACTTAAAAGGATCTCGATTAACGGCAAGCTGCACCTGTTTTACATCCCCTTTATTCATGGGCGTTATATTGGATAAATACAGCCTATAGCCTTCAGGGCTTTCATAGACATGGTTCATGCTAAGGGTGACGGGCTTCCCGTTAATTAAAAAGTCGGATTCATAGCTAAACGGTTGGTTTGAGTTGGGATAGAAAAGAGCTCTTGCCTGAATCAGCCGAAGTGTAAAGGGAAGATGAATAAACTCTTCTTCAAAGCGTAATAATCTATCTTTAAAGGGTGAGGCAAGGCTGTTTTTAAATAACAAAGGAATTTTTTCACCTTCATAATCCAATACAATCAAGGGTCTTTGCTCCTCTTTTTTGAGAGGAGGCTCGCTTTTTTTATAGAGTTGGGTGAGGGGGGTTTCGATCTCTTTATTGAAGAAGGAAAAGCTTAATCCATATCCTAGATAGCCATCGTCATAAGCGTAAAAGCTTTTGAGGTTTTTGGGGTCATACTCGGCTTGTTCAATTTCCCCTTTTGAATTGACAGCGATTAAATGCTCAATCGACTCTTGATCTTTGAATAAAAATAAAATCGGTTTTTCGATTTGCGGCTTTAGATCTTCTAGACTTCCTTGATGCGCTAAAAAATGGTAGGTTTCACCCTGAATTTGGAGAGGAATTACCTGATTTAAGGGAAGAGGCCTTTTTCCAAAGAGAACCACTCCTTCCTTTTTAAACCACAGCTCTTGACTCATCTCGCCATGGTCAAAGCGGGCAAGTATTTTAAAGTCTTTAAGGGGGTATGATATTTTTTCTTGGCCTCTTGGCTGAATGGAGACAGCCTCAGAATTGGAGCGATAAGCAAGAGTAGTTTTTTCCCCTTCTCGCATCTGAATAAAACCTTGAAAGCCAAAAGTGATTTTTAAAAGAGCTCCGCTGATCATCATGAGAAGTCCTATGTGGGCGAGCACAAAAGGAAGATGGTGTTTTTTTAAGGGGAAGCGACTTAAGAGGGAGACCAAAATATTTATGAAAAACCCCCATAAAAGAATGAGAAAAAGGGGGTGAGAGTAAATCTTTTCAGAGGCCTGTCCATGCGATCCATAAGCTGATTCGATAAAAGTTCCGACGATCACGAAAAGAGCGGTCAGTAAAATTAAAAGAATGGCAAACCATACCGAACCTAAAAATTTGATCATGGAAAGGGGTCTCTTGTCATAAAGGTTTTGATCGCTTGGAATATTTCTTTTGGATTGAATTGACCCGTTACTTTAATTGTGACGGGAGCATATTTTTCACCCTTTTTAGGGTAGGGTGTTTCAAGCGCCACCGCAAACACCGTTTCATCTTCAAAAATAAGGCCTCTAAATCCGTTGAAAGCGGTCTCGGTGATGCGGGCTTCGGGGTTTTTCGTTTTCCAACGTTGAACTTGAGCTTGAGGGGGTATTGCTATCCCTGGAAAGTTATGAATGACGAGCTTAAAGCTTCCTCCATCAAATTCAGCAATCGGCTTCATGGTGTCAGAGGTTAAGGGGGTATCGACTCTTTTCCAATAGGCAGGAGTTTGAATAGTATAAAGCTCTTGTCCTGAGCGACCTAGAATTTTGTGCTCAATGGGATTAACCGACGGAGCTGAACAGGCGTGAAAAAGGAGGAGTAAAAACAAAAACATACTTTTAAAATAATTTTTTCTCAGTTAAATCTTGGATGTTGAATAATTTAAGGTCAACTTTGAACATCGATGATTTTATCTTAAGCCCCGCCGTTTACGAAGAGATGTATGAGAAATACTCTCGCGATCCCAATTCGGTCGATCCCTCTTGGGCCAAAGTTTTTAAAGAGATGCATCAGAAGCCGGCAGGCCCTAAGCCCGAGCTATCCCTTCCGCAAGGAGATCCTCACCTATCCAAACATCTGGAAGAAGCTAAAAACATTCGTCTCGAAAATTTACGGAATGCGTTTAGAAAAAATGGCCATCTTTTTGCCTCATTCAATCCACTTTTTAAAGCGGATAGTCCTGAGAAGTTAGATCCCTCTTCGTTTGGTTTTTCTAAATCGGAACTTCAGCAGCCCGATCTTCTTGAAGCAATCCAAAAGCTGAAAAATACCTACACGGGAATGATCGGTTATGAATTTAAAGGGATTGTTCCCGTCGAGGTCGAAAAATTTATCGAAGAGGCGGCAGAAAACAGTTCACATGCCCTTACCATAGAAGAAAAGCAGCTTATTTATGAGCACCTATCAAAGTCGGAGCTCATCGAAACCTTTATGCACACAAAATTCGTGGGGCAAAAAAGATTTTCTTTAGAAGGTTCAGAGACTCTAATACCCATGCTAAGAGAGGTTCTAGAAAAAGGAGCTGATCTTGGAGTGGAAGAGTTTGTGATCGGCATGGCTCATAGAGGGCGGCTTAATGTTCTCTCTAATATCCTGAACAAATCCTATAACGATATTTTTGCTGAATTTGATGAAGGCTATATCCCTGACTCCTTCGAAGGGACGGGCGATGTAAAGTATCATAAAGGTTTTTATGCCGATGAGGTGACAAGCCACGGCCACAATATAAAAGTAACCCTTAGCCCTAATCCAAGCCATCTTGAATCGGTCGATGCTGTGGTAGAAGGGCAAGTGAAAGGTAAGCAATTAAAGAAAAAAGAGCCTTTCAAACAGGTGATGCCGATTTTAGTGCATGGCGATGCCGCTCTTGCGGGTCAGGGAGTTGTGTATGAAACCCTCCAGATGCAAAAATTGAAAGGGTATGAGACGGGAGGGACAATTCATTTTGTCATTAATAATCAGATCGGTTTTACAACCTCTCCTGAAGAGGGAAGATCGACCAGATATTGTACCGATATTGCAAAAGCCTTTGGATGCCCCGTTTTCCATGTCAATGCGGAAGATCCTGAAGGAGCTTTATTTATCACAAAGCTTGCCGTAGAAATCCGGCAAAAATTTAATATCGATGTGTTTATAGATATCTACGGCTGGAGAAAATACGGGCACAACGAAAGTGATGAGCCGGCCTTTACGCAGCCTTATCTTTATCATCAGATTAAAAATAAGCCCTCTATCCGCGAGCTTTACCGCGATAAGCTGATCCATGAAGGGGCGGTCGAGCAGTACATGGCAGAAGAGATGGAAGGGGAGTTTAAAAAAGCTCTGAACGCTGCCAAAGAGAGCCTCAAGCTTAAAAAACAAGAGCCTGGCGATATTAAAATGCCGGTTGATAAGCCTTATGAGCCCTCTAAGATTAAAACATCGGTTTCGTCCGAAGAGCTGGGGTTAGTTGCAAAAGCCTTGTCTACTGCACCGGATGATTTTGAAGTCCATCCCAAAGTCAAATCGCTGATGAAAGACCGGCTGCATATGATTTTTGCAGACGGTGAAGAAAAAGGGATCGATTGGGGAATGGGAGAGCTTTTGGCCTATGGCACTCTTTTGATAGAGGGAAGGCCCGTTCGCCTAGCTGGACAAGATGTTGAAAGAGGCACGTTTAGCCATCGCCATAGTGTCATAGTAGATCAAAAAAACGAGCAGCACTACACCCCTTTAAAACATATCCAGAAATCGCAAGCCCCCTTTACCGTTGTGAACTCCCACCTGTCGGAGTTTGCCGCTTTAGCCTTTGAATACGGCTATTCTATCAGCATTCCCGAAGGACTTACCATCTGGGAGGCGCAGTTTGGTGATTTTGCAAACGGAGCTCAAGTTATCATCGATCAATATATTGCCTCGTCAGAACAAAAGTGGGGACAGAGATCAAATGTGACTTTGTTTCTTCCCCATGGATATGAAGGACAAGGCCCAGAGCACTCTTCAGGTAGGTTAGAGCGGTTTTTATGTTTATCAGCCCACGATAATATGCGGATCGCAAACCCAACCACTCCTGCCCAGCATTTTCATTTATTACGAAGGCAAGCGCTTGAAAAAATAGCCAAGCCTCTTGTCGTCTTCACTCCTAAAGCGCTTTTGCGTTTGCCGGCTTGTGTAAGTTTCTTGAAAGATTTTGTCTCAGGTGAATTCATCCCCATTTTAGACGATCCGAATCCGGGTCATTTCCCTCATACCCTTATTTTCTGTTCGGGAAAAATTTACTACGAGTTAAAGGCTTATCAGGAGAAAGTGAAATTTGATAAAGGGGCGATCATACGAATCGAGCAGCTTTATCCGCTGGATATCGATAAGCTTAATAAAATTAGAGAGCAATATGGCTCTGTAAAACGCTTTATTTGGGCTCAGGAAGAGCCTGAAAATATGGGGGCTTATGGTTTTATAAAACCTTACTTAGAGTCCTTGTTCGGCGAGATCGAATACGCAGGAAGAGTCTCCTCGGCATCTCCTGCAGCAGGGTTATATCCTCTCCATAAACTTGAATTGCATAAGATCATGGAAAAGATATTCACCCCGGGATCTTCTTCAAATTTTGAAATAGCGGGGCAGATTAGAGCATGAATATCACCGTTCCCGGAATGGGCGAGTCGATTACCGAAGCGGTGATCGGCCAAATCTTTAAACCCTCTGGATCTTTAGTCCAAGAGGACGAGGAAATCCTCGAACTTGAGACCGACAAAGTCAACCAGGTTTTACATGCGCCGAAAGCGGGTGTGGTAAACCTTACTGTGAAACAAGGCGACAAGGTCGTGATCGGCCAGGTGGTTGGAGCGATTGTTGAGAGCTCTCAGAAACTGGTTGAAACCAAAAAAGAGGAAAAAAAGCCCGAGCCTAAAATCGAAGCTCCCAAACCCATCCCTGAGCCTAGCTCTTTTTCAGGCCTAGACAGTACTCGGATTGCGAAAGAGAGTTTTTTTGATGAAAAAGTGCCTGTGGAAAAGCTTTCTGAAAAAGTGGAATCAAGTCCAAGGCCGATCATCCAAGAGGTTAAGGCGGGGCAAACCCGCAAAAAAATGAGCATGATCAGGCAAACGATTGCGAGACGCCTTGTTGAAGCGAAGCAAATGACCGCGATGCTCACGACCTTTAACGAGGTTGATATGAGCTTAGTGATAGCTATTCGGGAAAAATATAAGGAAGCGTTTCAAAAGAAGTACGATGTGAAACTCGGCTTTCTCTCTTTCTTTGCCCATGCGATTTGCTCAGCATTAAAAGATCACCCTCTTATCAATGCTTCAATCGATGGAGATGAAATTGTTGAAAATTCGCACGTGGATTTGGGAGTTGCCATCTCTACCGATCGAGGGCTTGTAGTGCCTGTTATCAAGCACACCGAAACCCTCACTTTCCCTGAAATTGAAAAAGCGATTGAGACCTATGCCAAAAAAGCGCGTGAAGGGGGCCTTACCGTTGATGATATGAAGGGAGGCACTTTTACATTGACCAACGGAGGCACTTTTGGCTCGCTTTTATCGACTCCCATCCTCAACTTCCCTCAGAGCGGTATTTTAGGAATGCATAAAATCGAGAAAAGACCTGTCGTGGTTGACGATCAAATCGTGATACGTCCTATGATGTATATCGCCCTCACCTACGATCATCGGATTGTCGATGGGAAAGAGGCGGTACAATTCCTGGTGCATGTGAAAGAACTCTTAGAAGATCCAAGCAGGTTTGTGCTCGATGTATGATTTAATCGTGATTGGTTCAGGCCCGGGAGGTTATGTAGGCGCGATAAGAGCCGCCCAGCTTGGATTAAAAACAGCTTGCGTAGAGAAGGAAAGTACTTTAGGGGGTACTTGCTTAAATGTTGGCTGCATCCCCTCGAAGGCGCTCTTGCAGTCAACGGAGCATTTGTCTTTTGTCAAAGAAAAAGCCAAAGCCCATGGAATTGATATCTCAAAATATGAGGTCAATTTTCCCCAAATGATGAATCGCAAAGCTGACGTGGTAAAAGGGCTTACCAAAGGGATTGAATCGCTTTTTTTAAAAAATAAAGTGGAGTGGATCAAGGGAGAGGCCTCCTTTATTGATAAGAACTCTATCAAAGTGGGCGATCAAACCTATCAAGCTAAAAACTTTTTAATTGCTACAGGCTCAGAGCCTGTTCAGTTGCCGTTTTTACCTTTTGATGAGAAGCGAGTCGTCTCGTCAACTGGCGCGCTCAGCTTGGAACAAATTCCAAATCGATTAATTGTAATTGGCGGAGGTGTGATCGGTGTGGAGATGGCCTCCATTTACTCGCGCCTCGGTTCAAAAGTAACAGTGGTTGAAATGCTGGATGAGATTGTGGCCGGCATGGATAGTTCGGTCTCCAAATCCCTTCAGCAGATTCTCACACGCCAGGGAATCGATTTTAAACTTAAAACAAAAGTCCTTAGTGCCGAACTTTCAGATCCCATTAAAATACAGTTAGAAAATGAAACGCTTGAAGGAGAGGTCGTCCTTGTAGCGGTCGGAAGACGAGCATACACCAAGAATCTTCATTTTAAAACAAACGACCGCGGCTTGATCGAAGTGAATAACCGCTTTCAAACCTACGAACCACATATCTATGCCATAGGCGATTGCATTCAAGGTCCCATGCTCGCTCATAAAGCCATGGAAGAGGCAACCGTTTGTGTTGAGACGATAGCTGGAATTAAATCGCATATCAACTATGTAAGCATTCCTAATGTTGTCTATACCTCTCCGGAAGCAGTTTCAGTCGGTTTTACCGAAAAAGAAGCAAAGGCTCTAGGAAGAGAGCTCCTCATCGGCCAGTGTTCATTTAAAGCAGTTTCGCGTGCTCGTTGTATGGGTGAGACCGACGGTTTGATTAAAGTGATCGGAGATAAAGCCACGAATCGATTTCTCGGCCTGCATATTGTGGGCGTCAATGCTTCCGAGCTCGCTGAAGAGGGGGTGCTTGCTCTCGATAACAAGATGACCCTAGAAGAGCTTGGCTTAGCTTCGCATGCCCATCCTACCTTATCGGAAGGGGTGAAGGAAGCTGTCCTAAACGCTCTCGGTCGCCAAATCCATTTCTAATTGTATTAATAATTCTGTGGTAAAAAAATGAAAAGAAGATAAGGTGCGAAGAGGTCTTCGCACCTTTAGAAAAATTAGTTGTAGTTGTGGGAAGATCCGCAACCGCAGGATGATTTAGCGTTTGGATTGGAGATTTTGAAGCCAGGGGAGTGAAGATTCTCGACCCAGTCAATCTCGCAGCCTAAAAGGCGCCCCTGTTTTTTGCTATCAATGTGAATGTCTACACCGTTTGAGTGGAACACGATATCATTCGCAGAGGGCTTTTCGGAAAAGTCTAAGACATATTCATAACCGCTGCAACCGGCTAACACTTCATCAAAACGAAGCGCCCAGCCGGCTTTATTTTCCTCTTTGCAGATCTCGAGGAATTTTTTCGCAGCGCTTGGCGTCACAGTGATCGTCGATCTATCGACCGGCTCATCGAGGAGCTTATTAAGTTTTTTAACGAGATCATTGATTTGATCTTCCGATTTGCCATGGCCCATCATCCCTTGCTCGAGTGTTTCATAGGTTGCAGCCCCGCAGCCCACACAGTGAAGGCCGGCATTCGTGATCTCTTGCGCGAGTTTCTGCGACTTGCCTGGGAACATCCCGAGGATTTGTTCGATGGTTAATTCACGATGAATTTTTTGCTGAGTCGACATTTAAGATTACCTTATTAAAATGAAATTTTTACTGAGCCCGATTTAATTTTACACTGGCATGCAAGCCTTTCATCTTTGCAGCCTTCGCCTAAAAAATCTTCTTCTTCTTGAGTAGGAGGAGTTAAATTATCATGCCCTTCGACGACAGCGATCACACAAGTGCCGCAAACGCCTTCTGTGCACGCAAAAGGAACTCCCGCCTCTTCACAAGATTCGGCGATAGGGGAATTTTCTGGAAGATTTACTTCCTCGCCGTTGTGGCTAAATTTTAAAGTGGCCATGTTTGGATTCTCCAAAAACAAATAGTGTAATTGATTTAACGGATTAAGTAAATCAGACGTAAGAGCCGATCTTTAATGGCTTTGCTAGAAAGGTCGTAATATAGTTTGCCGTTAAATATATAATAATTATTCCATTTATTATGTTAAAAAACAATTAAAATGTATTTTTTATAAATTTTATTAATCTAAATTCTTTTTTCTTAAAATGTCCTCAAGGGCTGGGATGGATCGTAGTTTTTGGAGCATATCATCGTCCAACTCCAGTTTGCTTGAGTGGGAGCGGCTCAGAACAAAAATCAGGAGATGTATAGGCGGCTCTTCATAAGAAAGAAAATTATTGATGCTCTCTGAAGGATTCTTAAGCAAACTGTATAGTCTTTCCTCAAGATTTTGGTCGCTTTCGCCCAGATGATTGATCTCTTCTTTCAATTTTAAAGATTCTACTCTCGCCTCCTCCCACGTTTTGACGGAATAAAATTTTTTTACCTTTTCATAGTGTTTCCACCAGTTTGTGTACTGTTGGTTTAACTTGTCTGAGACCTCTGTTTTATACATTTCATATTGATTGGTAGGCTGAGGAAGAGGTTGGTAGATATCTTTTTTGAAAAAACAGGGGAAGATGGCAGAAAATATTCGGGCGAGAAAAGAGGGTTCTGCAGGGGGCGGGGTAACGGGCTTATCGAGGGCGGTACGAGAAACTTTATAATCGTTTAAAATCGCTTTCGCCGTTTGACATATTTGAAGAAGCCCTTGTTCCGGGCATTCAATAAACGAATAAAACTTGCCGTCCCATTCGATTTTGTAGTTTTCTGTAAGATAGGAATTTAGGCTTTCTAACTGTTCTTTAGGTTTCTGAGCATCTTTGTCAACCCATCGAAAAGTTTTAGTCTCTTTATCTCCGATAAACATTTTTTATCTCTATTGGTTCTTGGTATTTAAAGTTTTGCTGGATCCATTCATTAACATTACGATTCTTTTCATATTCAGATGAGGTAAATAGAGAGACTATCCAATCCATGCAGCGGGATAAAAATGATCGATTCAATTCATAGTCTTTAAAAATCTTTGCGGCTTTTTCCTTTATTTTAACAATTGATGCAAAGGAAGTTTTCGATAAAGGAAAGCGCTTATTGGATTCGTAGAAAGAATAGTCATTTTCAATTGCATTTTTTAGTTCGTGAAGTTGACGGATAGGTTCAAGATAATAATTATCTTGGGACATCAGTCTACAACTTTTAGAAGAGTGATTAAAAATAAACATTAAGATAAAGAGTTTATTGAAAAACTATTTGAGAATCAACAACAAATTAAGAAGAGGCTTTTTTAAGCTCTTTTCGCCCCATAAATATAAGTATTATGCCCAGCAGAACAAAAGGTATGCTAAGCCATTGCCCCATTTGAAGAAAAGATTGGTCGATGGGAGCCTCTTGAAACTCTTTCGTAAATTCAATAAAGAAGCGGCTTCCGAAAACGAGAATTAAAAATGTTCCAACAATGGTTCCGGGAGAGGGTTGTTTTCGTCGCATCCACAGCATAACAAAAAAAATAGCCAGGTAGGCTAATCCTTCATACAGCTGGGAGGGATGGCGGGGGACAATCGCGCTTCCATCCATAGGGTTGCCAAAGACGACGCCCCAAGGCAATGAGGTAGGAGTTCCGATGATTTCTTGATTAAAGAAGTTGCCAAGACGGATGAAGAATGCAACGAGGGCGGTTGGAACGGCCACGATATCCAAAACTTTTAAGAAGGTAAGGCCTGGCACTTTGCTATACTTGACAAAAGCCCACAGGGCTACAATCACGCCGACCGTCCCTCCGTGGCTCGCCAATCCCCCTTTCCATACCTTCAGAATCTCCAGGGGATTGGACAGGTAGACTTCGGGCTCGTAAAAAAGGACGTGGCCTAGTCTCGCGCCGATAATGGTTCCTCCGATAATAAACCAGAGAATGCGATCGGCGAGAGCTTGCGGTTTGTCAGTATATTTTTTGAAATCGGATTGAACAAAATAATAGCCGAACAGGAAGCCAACGACAAAGAAAAAGCCGTACCACTTGATTGGATGATGGATGAGGGGGAGAACAACTAAATCTGGATTAGGATTCCAATAGATCATAGTTTTAAAGGCATTCGGAGTAGAGGGATTTGAACCCCCGACCTACTGCTCCCAAAGCAGCCGCGCTAGCCAAGCTGCGCTATACTCCGAATTCGAGCAACATATTAGCAAGAGAGGATATTTTTGCCTACGATTTTTTGGAAAAAAATTAGAATGAAATTTTTTTAATGATGGGCTCCGCTGCAGCCATAGCCTCAGGGTTGTTTTTAATCACTTTGATGCTTGTCATGACCGTGGAGTGGTCTCGTTCAAAAATGTCCCCAATTTTTTTAAAGGGAAGCTTTAGCTCCTCCCGGCATAAAAACATGGCAAGCTGTCTTGGAAGGGTCGATTCACGTGTTTGAGAGACGCCTAAAATATCTTCTGCTCGAATGCCATAGTGTTCTGCCACCGCATAGATAATCTTTTGCGGAGTGAGTTTGATCTCTTCTTCTTTCTGTATAAGGTCGCTTAAATAGTGTTTAACGAGGGGAATGGTAAGGGTAGTGGGGTTTGAGTTTTGAAGATGAGTTCTCAAAATCAAAGCCTCCAAAGCCTGTATGATGGCTTTAGGGCCGCTTTTAAACGTCTGAACCAGAAAATCAATTGTTTTACGGTGCAGAGGATATTTAAAGGCCTGGCATTTTCGATCTAGAATAAGAGGCATCTCTTCAATCGTTGGGGCTGCTAAAGGAAGAGAGATCCCCCATTCAAAGCGGGAGACAAGCCTAGGCTCAATATGCTGCAGCTCGGACGGGGCCATTTGGCTTGCGAGGATGATCGGCTTTCCGGCGAGATGAAGGGTATTAAAGGTGTGAAATAGCTCTTCTTGAGTCGCTCCCTTATGAGCGAGTTCATGGACATCATCTAATATCAGGACATCGATATTTCGATAGGCCTCACGAAAAAGGCCCATTTCAGATGCTCTGATCGCCGAGACCACATGTTCGGTAAAAGTCTCTGTGCGGGCATACGTCACTTTTAATCCCTGTGCTCCTAGCTGTTGAGTAAGAGCCATCAGAAGGTGGGTCTTGCCCGAGCCGGAGGGGCCATAGAGGTAGATGGGATTAAACTGATTAGGTTCAGTTAAAATTTTGATCGAAATTTCGTTGGCAGGGGTGACAACATAGTTTGAAAAGGTGAAGAGGGGATTGATCGAGTCAAAATTGGGAGAAAATTTCGGCGGTTCAAGTTTTGCCGGCTTGCTCTCTTTTTTCTTCAGCTGTTCGTATTTGTTGGCGAGGCTTAAATGGACGCGGATTTTTTGGAAGTTATTATTGTAAAAGCCTTGCAGAAGTTTTTTTCGAATGTGCTCTTCAAACCAGAGGGCTTGAAAAGAGTCGGACGCTTCTAAAAATAAATTTTGTGCGTCGTAACGGACAACTTTTAGGGTGCGAAGCCACTTTTTTACAGTGGCTTCGCCAAGCTCTTTCTCTTGTTCTAAGAGAAATGTCTCCCAGGCTTTCATTTTTTAACGGGTACCGCCGCTTTCATGTTCTTGGAACTCCACCATTGCTGGAGCATACCGAGGAGCATTGATGAGAGCCAGTAAATATTTAAGCCCGATGGGAAATGATAGAACAAGAACGTAAAGAGGAAGGTCATCATCGTTCCCATCGTTCTTTGCTGTCTTTGCTGATCGGTCATCAAAGCAGGATCCGAGGGTCCTGTCGACATCATTCTTTGTTGGAAGAACATCACCAAGCCAAGCAGAATCGGCAGCAAGTGGAAAGAATTTCCGATAAAGGGGATCGGATAGGTCCAGGAGAAGACCACGTCCGGAGCTGCTAAGTTATCGATCCAACCCGGTATAAAGCTTGCGCCTCTGAGCTCGAAAGTCGATTTAAGAAGGTCGAACATCCCGATCAAGAAGGGCATCTGAATTAATAAAGGAATACAGCCCGATAAAGGATTTACCCCTCTTTCCCGGTACAGATTGACGATTTCTAACTGCGCTTTCTTAGGATCTTTTTTGTTTCTCTCCTGAATGGCAGCGACTTCCGGGCCGATCTGCTGCATCGCCAAGGTCGATTTAATCGACCATGCATTTAACGGGTAGAGCATCACGCGAAGAGCTACCGTTAAGAGAATGATCGAAAAACCCCACGATCCGGTGATATTGTGAAAGAAGGTCATCAAGATGAGCAAAAATTTTGCAAAAGGCTCTGAAATGAAGGCAAACCAGCCATGGAAAGTTTGGCTCGCAATATAATCAGGGTTATAGCCGGTTGCAGGATCAGAGTACGTTTTGTCGACCGTTTTTAAAACTTCCGTCGCAAAGGGCCCCGCAAAGACTCTAAACTTGGAGCTTGTCGCGCCCGGTTTAATTGGCAGCTGAGTGACATAACCTGGCATATCTACCGCATTAAATCGGTTATACGCCTCATCGATCTCTACCAATCTGGAGGGAACGGTCTGTCCGGGGACGATCTGGGCTCTAAAGCCATCGGTTCCATTTTCGATGGGATCTAAAATTAAACCGAGGAAGCCATTGGAGTTTGCAATCCAGTCCGGTTTGGTGGAAGAGACGGTTAAGACATCTTTTGGAAGATCGATGTTTTCTACAACAGCTTGATTGCCCCGAGTGATTCGATATTTTAAACTGGGAGCAGGTCCTCCCGAAATCCACTCAACTTCAGGAACGCCAGAAGTAACCCAAAGGTTGCGGCTGTCGCCCTCAATCGTGATTTCAAGATTTAACGTATAGGGCCCCCCCTGGTTCTCCGGTTCAATCGAAAAACGCTTGGTGATTTTACGGGCCGGGGTATTGGCTTCGAAGACAATTTCTGTGTTAGTAAACTTTTTGACTTCGTACTCCGTTTCTGCCACTTCAGGGTATTCGGAAACGAGGTTCAAAGCATAAAAACGGGGAGGAACCTTGATCGATTTTTTCGTGTTTTTTTCAATCAAGTCACGGCGAATGAGAGGATAATAGCCGCCAAGCTCGCCTTGTTCGTGATATTTGCCATCAGCTGTAGTATAAGCATGCGCAGGAAAATAGGCGTTCTGAGGCTCTTCCCTCACCATTTGACGGTCAAACTCAATTTCTTTGACGACACTTTCTTCATCCGCTTTCGATTGAAAAGGAAGGTTGATTTCAGCGAGAGCGCCTCCAAAATTGGAGAACACAAGCATTTGATAGCCGTTTTGGAGGACGTAAAACTTTTCAATCCCTTTTCTTTCGGTTAAAGGGCCTTGATCTTTTGCAAGCATCAACGTTTTGAGTCCTTCCATTTTGTTTAAGAAGGAAAGCCCCGGCTTGGAGCTGTCATAGAAAGCGACCGGCAGATATCCATCCGCTCCTTTCACAAAAACAATCGCTTGCCCTTGAATTTTTTCTCCTAAATCGAAGGCTGGAATGGAGAAAAGGCCATCTTTATAACTTCCAAGAATCACTTCATTTTTCTCGGGGAAGTATAGCTGAAGATCGGTCTCGCCAAACTCAGGCAGCTCGCCGATCAATAGAGGGGAGGATGAAGAGGTTTTGAGCGCCCCATTTTCGATCGTGATAAAATGATCTTTAATTTTGACGCCCCGCTTGTCCCCTTCGGTATGAATCGGAATAAGTTCTAAAGGAGCCGTATTGTCACGGATTCTGGTGCGTAAGGCGGTCTGTTCTTGCTCTTGCTTCGCCTTAACTTGGAGATTCCACTCTTTCAGCGCTTCTTGATTCTGCGCTTCAAAATACCAGTTTACACCCAGGAAAATAGCCGAAAAAATGGCAATTCCGATCAGTGAACGACGATCCATTGAATAACCTCAAAGTAAAACAGGTAGAATATCACAAGGATTTGTTTAAGAGGTATAGTTAAATTCGGGCACGCCCATCGCAAATCCCATTGACTCCAAGGCAATCTACCGGCTAATATCTTTAACTCATGTCAAACGGATTCAATATTTTTTGTAGACATTTTGCTAATCCTTCCCATTACAAATCCAGAACTCCTGCTCTGGAGCTAAACTTTATTTCCACCGTTGAAGGTAAAATCAAGTGCCTTGAAGAGTATGTAAAAAACGGGGGAGACATTAACGTTAAAATGGTAGGGGAGCGCTTTTCCTTGTTGAAAGACCTTTTTCTCTCCCCTTATTACGACGAGTCGATCATTCCTGTGATCAAAAAAGTCTTTGAATTAAGAGGAAAGATTGACTATCAAGAGTACATGAATGGATCACCCGTTCATGATATGGTCTCGACCCACCTACTCATCAACAAGCAAAAAAAAGTGATCGATATTCTGATCGCGAACGGCTTTGATATTAATTATCTGAATGCCGAAAGAAAAACGGCGGTCGATCTGGCCGCAACCACCGAGATGAGACGCTTCTTGCGCTCTCGCCTGGGTGTGCATGGCCCCCATTTCCCCCGCGAATTTCCCCTGACCGGGTTTTTCGCCGAAAAAATGCGCAACTACACCCGTCTTAAAGCCGAGCACCTCGCTAATAAACTCTAGCAATAGTGAATGATAAATTTTGTAAGCGCTCCCGCAAAATACGGAGGCAGTGGATTTATCTTCGGGACTATAGGATTTGGACTTAAATAAAATTCTTTCACAGGGGCAAGAAATGGTTCTGTGTAAGCCACGTAGCCCCCTAGACCTGCCGCTACGGCTTGAACTGTTGTATTTCCATAATAAAATTCTGCTATATACCTGCTTTCTAGAGTAAAATTGTTAGTATAAAAAAGCTCTAACTTTTGTCTATTTACATATGTATCAAAAAATTTTTTCATGTTATATGAAGGTGTATTTTCAAGTAGGCTGCTCAAGGCAAAGTGTGAACTTACAATCGTTGATAAAATCATTTCATAAATGTTATCTAAATTTTCTATCTCACTCTCAATTAATTTAAGAACTATTAATGGAAGTTTTTGATTGGAAGCTAAATTTTTTCGAAAACCATTTAAGATTATCGCTATTTTCTTTTGATTGTCATCAAAATCGTTCCTAATTTCTATATCCGCTCCGTCAATAAATTTTAAAATGGTTGGAAAAATAGATGAACAAATTCTTTTTTGTAAGAAATCATCGAGGTTGTTATTTTCAATCGCTTTTTTGAAGTAATAATTATAAGTCTGTGTGATTAATATCGAATTTATAATACATATTAATCTTAAACTTTTTTGAAGGTGAATAAAATGTTCTTTTGGTGAGTCTATCAGTTTTTTTCTTTCTTCAGGTGTTAAACGATTACTACCGGCTAGTTTAGCAAGTTGGTATATGGGTAATTCAAGATCTGAGTATTCTCTTAATGCGACCTTTGCAAGATTTATAATATTTAATCTTTTGACAAATTCAATTTTTTCTCTGAATTCTATTTCAAAAAGAGCTTTAGCTGATTTATTGCACTTGGTTGTACAAGCTTCATCAATAATATATTGTTGAGGGTCAGTTTTGGTAGATAAGGTTAAAAATATGTTAACTTTAGCTTCATCTGTCAATGATATGAAATATGAAAAAAATGGCGGTATTCCATAGGGAGAGTTTAAATCAACTTCAGCAGTAACAATTTTTTTCCATTCCTCCATCTTTTCGTCTAATTTTACCTGCAACTTAAGTTTTTTATATAAGGAGGCTGCTACTGAATAGATATCAGGACTTTTCCCTTTCTCCAGCCATTTCAAGATTTGCTTTTCTGCAGTGGTTTCAAACATAGCCTCTACTAATGCTTTTTCATCCTCGGTAAGCTGTAGCAACTTTTTCTCTTCATCCGATAGAAGTTCATAGAGTTTACGATGATGCGAGTGAAAAATATTATTTATGTGAAAATGATTTTCAAAAGACTTTGGTGTTTCGTCAAGACCGGCCTGAATACCTAGTTTGGCCAAAACTTTCCTGTTTTCCAGCAAGATGTTTAGATCGTGAATTTGATCTTCGATTTCATTTTCTGAGTAGTCATAAATATATTTTTTTTCAGCTTCGGAGAGATCTTGTTTAAAACAACATTTTATCAACTTATAAATGGCATATTTGTTTTCACTGTATTCTTGCGGACTTTTAGCTTTTAGTCGAACGAGGTTAATTTTTTCAGAAACTTTGTCGTCAAAGCAGTTTTCTAATTTATGCTTTAAAGAGGCAGCTACATTGGTTATGCTTGAGGGTTCTTTGGCAGTCGAAAACCAGCTTTCAACATTCTTTGGTGCAAGCGGTTTTTTTAAAATTGAAAGGAGGGTTTTCTCATCCTCTGTAAGGAGCTGTTCATCGGCCGTCACGAAATCGATAAAAGTGAAATGCAGTTTATTAAAGTAAGATTTGATCTCCACCTCATATTTTTGCTCGATATCATCTAAAGCAATTTCTATCCCAAGCATTTTGAGATTATTTAGTTTAGTTTGTAATTCGTTAATCGCTTCGAAGTCTTTTTCAAGTGAACGCTTTGAATAAGCATAAATAAATGTTTTTTCTTCTAAACTTAGATTCGCTTTATAAGCTAATTGAATCAGTCGATAGATGGGTTTAATGGAATGAGAGAAAAATTCTGGATCTTTTACAAGGCTTTTTACCTTTTCAATCTTCTCTGAAATTTCACGTTCAAATTTTTCATGAGTCTTTTGAATCTCTTCATTCTCTCGGATGATTTCATGAGAAATTTGCTCTACACGCTGAAATAACGATGTATTACAAGAAACTCCCTCAAAGACATTCAATAACGTTATCTTTCTTTGACGGTCAGGGTGATTGCCTAAAATGGACTGGTAAACTGTTTCACTGTTTATCCAACGAAAGTGTTTAAAAAGCTCGGCTACTCTGTTAAAAAAAACATTCAGATTATCCAAAAACGATGCGCGTTGTTTATACAAAAACGCCCTTGTTTGGTCTTCTGAATAATGATATTTTCCTATGTGCATACACTAATTATAAGCCCATAGTTTTAAGAATATATTAAGATGAAATTAAGGTATTTTAGCCTTCTTTTCAAAATTGATATGGCAATTTTGACTAAGACCTTTGGGTGGTTCTATTAGAGGGTTATTCTTGAGTCCAAGATTCGTGAGCGAAGATAATGAAAAGTTGGATGGCAATACAGTGATTTGGTTGTCATTCAAAAAGAGAGTTCTTAAAGGGGGAAGCCTTAGATTCGCGGGTAGCTCAGTGATCTGGTTATTTGTCAGAGCAAGGAGGGTTAAATTGGTTAGTTTCGAAATCTGCTCCGGTATCGTTGTGATTTTATTATGACTTAAAAAGAGCGTTCGAAGCTCTGTTTTCTGGAAAATCTCTTCCGGAATATGCGTTAAATTTTGGTTCGTGTAAGTACCGATTGTCATAGGGGGATCCTTGCTCTTTTTGCATCACAGAATTTTTTGGCAAATGACCAGATGTTTGCGTTTAAACCGGGGTATTTATTTTTTCTTAAATCATGAACTTTATCTAAATAACTATTGTTTGGACCCCCCATATTATCGAATACAAAAATTAAAAGATCACCTATCTCCTTTTCTTCATCAGTAAGATTTTGCCAACGAGGTTGTTGAGCTTTAAGATTTTTAAGATCATTGATATCAACGGTCTCTTTTACGAACTTGCAAAAATTGTAATCTCCATTAATGATCAAGCTGCCGAATTTTCCACTAAGGTACATTTCGTCTATTGGGAATTCATCAAGAATATAATTATTCTTAACCTGTTTAGTGTAGTCGCTAACTATATAGCTATTCTTAACCTGTTCAGTGTAGTCGCTTATTGCTTGATCTGAGTCATTAATCGCCTCTGCTAATTTGGAGGGGTCAATATTATACATCCCTCGTTGATATAATATCTTTGTTAGCTCGCGAGCTAAATCCATCGCACGTACCATTTTTTCAAGGTTTCGCAAGTCGAGGTTTAAGAGTTCGTATCTTTCCTGCTTGGTAAGAGGATTTTTATGTACCCTTTCGCTTAATGAAAAATAGTTTAGACGGCTAGTAAATTGATCGAGTGTGATGCCTGGCGGCAATAATGAAGCATAATCGATGCGTGGCAAAAGTTGCCGTAATTGCTGAATTTTTTTTTGAGCCTCTTCTTCAGAAAAAGGGGGAGGCGGTGCACATCCATAAGTCGCCGCATAAGCTTGAACTTCAGCCTCGAAATTAGGGATTCGGTAGTTGATGATAGCTTCTCTCTCTTCAGGCGATAGCCTATCTTTCTTGAAGAGTGCGATAATCTGGCCTAAGCGAGATCTATCGCTTGCCCTAAACTGCTCTAAATCGATGCTGGTTTCAACTATCTTTCTTTTTTCTTTTACTTTTTCATCTAATAACAGGTTAATGTTGAGAAGCAGGCTTTCTTTTGCCTTTAAAAACGGTTTATCGATCCATTCCTTGATTCTTTCTTCCGAGTTTTTTTGAAGAGAGATGAGGAGCGGAATTTCATTGGAAGGCAGTGTTTGAATGAGATTTGTCAAATCATTTGTTGTTAAAAGATGATACGCTTTTTCTAAATCTTTTGTTGCATCATTCAAGCACTTTAAAAAAGTTTCGTCCGTAAAGTTTTCGGGGGTAAGTGTGGTTGGAATTTTTGCATGATAGAGCAAAGCAATTTTATTAAGAATTGAAATTCGGATTTCGAAATCTTCAGGAAGGTCGTCAAACTTTCGTTTGTCGTCGACGCTTATGTCAGTTTTATGAATTAAATGAATCCATTCAAAAAGGGAATTGTTTTTAAAAACAGGAAATTCATAATAACTTGATGGTTTAGCGATGCTTTTAAAAAGTTTGATTCTCTCTTCTCGTCGTAGAATTCTTTGTGAGATATCATCGATTTTTTTGTTAAGTGATACGGAAAGATCTGCGTTTTTAAAAACTTTACAGGTGAGCGTTTCGTTCGTATGGATAGAGTTAAAGATTTTTTCGCTGTTGATCCAATGGAATGTGGTTAAAAAGTGGGTGATCCTTTTAATGAGAACTTTGAGTTTATCCGACAAGGAGTCGTTTCTTCTATATATAAACGAGTTGATCTCATTTTCGTTAAAATTTCGGCCGCCAATTATCATTTAGTAATGACTCAATAAAAGTTTTGAATAACTATGATAAAATAATTAGTTTAGTTTGGCAAGGTGAAAGACTCTGCCCTAGCAAGATTGATTAGAACTCTTAAAGAGGGTAATATACAACCCAATGTTTTTTGCCGCTATTTTTATGCTGGGAGCTCTCGGTACCGAGGATCTCAAACAATCGATACAGGAATTGGAGAGGCTAGAGCCGGATAGCCATGTTTATCTGAAGCTCGCTCGCTCTTATTTAAGAGATCAGGAGCAGGAAAAAGCTTTCAAGACCTTTTTAAAAGCACTAGAAGGTGTCGACGAAAAGCCTCAACCTATGAGTGATGAAGAGTCAAAAGTGTATGAAGAGGCGATAAAAGATTATTTAAACCATCGACCCGAAGAGAGTGAAAAAGTCTCTTATCAAATCATTCAAAAATATGGACCCGTTTTGGAAAAGCATCCCGAGTATAAAAGAGTTGGGTATGTGGTGGCGTCGGCCTACGCGAATTTAAAATTGTATGAGCCTTTTTTTGTCGTCTTTTATAATTCATATGCGACAGATCCAAATCATTTTCTCGCTTCAAAAGCGATTGGTTGCTTGCACATTAAATTGTTAGAGCGGGCTAAGACGGAAGGTGAAAGAGAGGCGGAACGGCAAAAAGTGGAGGCTTGGCTGTCTAAAGCAGAAAAAGCAAATCCTTTAGATTTTAGCCTTTATAGAATTCAGGTCTTGTTTTCTCCCATCAAGTCGAGGAAAGAAACGATAAGGGGGATCTTGAATAAAATAATTGACCTTCCTATGATCCCAAGCCGAAGCGATGCTTTGTTTTTTTCCGAACTTGCCTATGAAACCCAAGACAAAGCTTTCGCTGAGAGTTTTATCAATAAAGCCCTTGAGTCTTTTCCGGGAAGCCGGCAGCTCAACCAAGTAAAAGAGAGACATGGAAAATAAGATACTCGGCGACTACACCGTCATCAAGCAAATCGGAACAGGATCGCTTGGCTCTGTATTACTGGCTGAACATAAATTTATGAAAAGGCAGTTTGTCTTAAAACTGCTGCCTCCTGAGCTTAGCCAGGATAGACAGTTTATCCAAAGGTTCGAAGAAGAGGTGGGGGCTTTATCCCAGCTTGACCACCCTCATATTGTAAAGATTCATAATATCTCATTTGCGCAAGGCCATTTCTTCTTAGTGACCGATTGTATTGTGGATGAATACGCCGAGACCATGAATTTAGCTCAGTATACAAGGGGAAAAAAGCTAGAAGAGAAAGAGCTTTTTGCTCTTTTAAAGCAGATCGCCGAAGCGCTCGACTATGCCCATCATAAGAAAAACCTGGTTCACCGCGGCTTAAAACTTAACAATGTTTTACTTGGAAAAGGGAAAAACGGTTTAGAGCCTTATTTGAGCGATTTTGGGTTAACTAAAATCATAGGATCGGGGATGGTTTTAGCAAGAACCTATAAAATGGTTGCCGAATCGCTTGCGACCACAGATCCGAATAAGTTAAATCCTCTCTACCACTCTTTTTTACAAAACTATCTTTTCTTAAGCCCCGAGCAAAAAAGGCTGGATCATCCTTATCCCGTCGACTACAAAGCAGATATCTATTCTTTCGGTGTTTTGACCTACTATTTATTAACCGGAGAGTATCCTGAAGGCATTTTTGAGGTTCCCCACACGGGCGCCTACAATTGGAGTGCGCTGATTAATGGCTGTTTGCAAAATGATCCGAATAAACGGCCCGAATCGCTTTTAAGAGCCTTTGAAAGCTTGAATTCTAAAGTTGAGTCGTTGCAAGTGCAGGTACCCGAAAAAGCTTATGCGGGGACTTTAAAGCCGATCATCTTGTCGCCGAAGCTTGAAAGACCTTCTACCGATGTCGATCCGGCCCAAATGTTGATCGTCGATACTACGGTTAAAAAATATGTCCCTGAAAAGAAGAATGCCGAAGACATAAGACCTATCTTAACCGATATGGTCATTATTAATGGCGGAGAGTATTCAAGAGGGGCAACCGACGGAAACCGCGATGAGATGCCGAGACATAAAATCTATTTAAGCAGCTTTGCGATCGATATCCACCCCGTTACCAACGAGCAATTTGTCCGCTTTTTAGAGGCGATGGGAGGAGAAAAAGATAGCAATCATAACGATATTATTCGTGTTCGCGACTCTCGCATCAAACGAAGCGCTGGAAGACTCGCCATTGAGTCGGGTTATGCTAAACACCCGGTAGTTGGAGTCACCTGGTATGGAGCGGTCGCTTATGCAAGGTGGATCGGAAAAAGACTGCCGACGGAGGCCGAGTGGGAGATTGCTTCAAGAGGCGGCCATGAAAATGCGCTTTATCCTACGGGAGATGAAATCGAAAAAAGCCAAGCTAACTTTTTTAGCTCCGACACGACCGCGGTGATGAGTTATCAGCCCAATGACTTAGGCCTCTATGATGTAGCAGGCAACGTCTATGAATGGTGTCAGGATTGGTATGGTTACAACTACTATGAGTCTTCCGTTCAAGAGCCTGAAAATCCACAAGGCCCTATTCAGGGGGTCTACCGCGTCTTAAGAGGCGGCTGCTGGAAAAGTTTAAAAGAAGACTTAAGATGTTCAAGAAGGCATCGCAATAACCCGGGCACCGTGAATGGAACGTATGGGTTTAGATGCGCGGCAGATGTAGAATGAAGCCAGTTTCGGTTATGTTTGTCTGTTTAGGGAATATCTGCCGAAGCCCGGCTGCTGAAGAGATTCTCCGTAAAAAAGGGAAAGAAGCCGGCATGGACGAGTTTTTGCACGTCGAAAGCTCGGGGATTGGTGATTGGCATATAGGAGCTCTTGCCGATAGCCGTATGCGAGAGAGCGCTGCTTCAAGGGGCTACATTTTAACTAAACGAGCACAGAAATTTCATAGCTCTCTTTTTGACCACTATGACTATATTTTAGCGGCCGACCAATCGGTTTTACATGAACTTCAGCATTTGGCCAAAACCCCTGAAGAGAAAGCTAAAATCCATTTAATTACGGAATTTAGCAAGCCCTATTATCAGCAAGATGTGCCCGATCCTTACTATAACGGACTTCAAGCTTTCGAAGGGGTGTTAGATATTCTGGAGTCATCGGTTGACGGACTCATCACCCATATTAAAAACAACCTCCCTTAAATTCCTCTTTAAGTTATTATTTTCAGCATGAAACTACTTCTCTCCAAGCCAAGAGGCTTTTGCGCAGGCGTCGACCGTGCGATTGAAACCGTAGAAAAAGCCCTTAAATTATGGGGTAAGCCAATCTATGTGAAGCACGAAATCGTGCACAACAAACATGTGGTGCAAGACTTAAAAGACAAGGGAGCGGTCTTTATTGAAGATATCGCAGAGGTGCCTGTAGGAGCAAGACTCATTTATTCGGCTCACGGCGTATCTCCTGCGGTAAGAGAAGAGGCTAAACAAAGGCAGCTGATAGAAATTGATGCAACTTGCGGCCTTGTCACAAGAGTGCACTCGGCTGTTAAACGGTTTGCCAACATGGGTTACAAAATTGTTTTAATCGGACACAAGAAGCATGTGGAGATCATCGGGACTGCCGGAGAAGCTCCTGAAGTGACAACGATTGTAGAATCGTCTGCCGATGTGGAGAAGCTTCAGTATAAAGAGGGAGAGAAGCTATTTTATATCACTCAAACCACTTTAAGTTTAGATGATGTGAAAGAGATCACTGAGGCCCTTATTAAAAAGTATCCTCACATTGAAACCCTTCCAAGCTCCTCGATCTGCTACGCGACTACCAACCGTCAAATGGCTTTAAGGGAAATTACCGATGTGACGAACCTGGTTCTTGTCGTGGGAGATCCTACCTCCTCCAATTCAAATCGTTTAAGAGAAGTGGCCCATAATCGGGGGGTCCCTTCCTATTTGATTAACGATGAAGCGGACATCAATCCCGAGTGGTTGAATGGTGTAAAAGTGATTGGTCTTACAGCCGGGGCCTCAACTCCTGAAAAAATTGTTCAGGCCTGTATTCAAAGACTTATTTCTTTAGGTGTTAAAGAGGTGGAAGATGTGGTCTTCATTCAAGAAGATGTCGTTTTTCAACTCCCTAAAGCCGTCCTTGTGTAAAAATATTTATAGTCCTGCCCGCTTTCGGCGCAGGATAAAATTCTATTATAGTTAATTAATGATAATGTATTATGTAAAAGTTTTAATTAACGGTATAATATGACTATTTCAAATGATTTAAATTCAAAGATCGTGTCTTTTGTAAAGTTTGAAGCCCCCATTTCTGCGGGACTTTTAGCGGCAGGAGTTGGAGCTCTTATTTTAGGAGCCTCCGTTCCGGTGATTGTGATTGGAGCTCAAGTTGCGATTGCCATAGCCGTTTTAGGGCTTATTTTGGCGGGCTTGCTTCTTTTGGGTCTTGGATTTCAAAAGCTCTCGGTTTTGGCAGCTAACTGTATTACAGAAAAGCATCAAGCTCAAACCGCCCAAGTTTCTTAAAAAAACGGCTCATTAAAATGTAGGCTTTGTTAAGGTTTTTAAGCCCGGTCGACGGATCAAAAATCGAGGGGATTTAACCCCTTAATTCTTCTTGTTAAAGGCAGTCATATATGCTATGATTATGCTGTAATTTTTAATAAAAGATTTGATGGCCAGAATCCCCAAAAACTATGATGGAACGAAGCTGACAACTCAGCGCTTTAGCGAGCTTTTGCCGAAAGTGCTCGATCAGATTCAAACCCAGTTTAAGGACCGCCCTGATCTTATTTTAGCCGCCTGGCCTTCCATCATCGGAGGAAAACTAAGTCATATGACTCAAGCCACCGATTTCAAAGATGGAATTTTAACTGTCATTGTTAAAAATTCTTCGTTATATAGCTTGCTCATGACGCACGAAAAGAGTAAGCTCATGGCGAAGCTTAGAACCCAATTTCCCAATGTGGCGATCCGAGCGATCAACTTCCGCATGGGCTAACCAGAGGTCTATAATGCCGACTGATACCTTGAGGGATGAAGTGAAAGAGCAAAATCAAGTAAAAGAGTATAACGCAAGCTCAATTACCGTTTTAGAGGGGCTGCAAGCCGTCCGGGAGCGTCCCGGGATGTATGTCGGCGATACCAGTTCGAATGGCCTGCACCAGCTTGTCTACGAAGTGGTCGACAACTGTATCGACGAAGCGATGGCGGGTTACTGTACGGGCATTTGGGTGACCATTCAAAAAGATGGATCGATGTCGATCGAGGATAACGGCCGGGGAATTCCTGTCGAAGTCCACGAAAAAGAGTCGAAAAAACAAGGGCGCGAAGTGACGGCATTAGAAGTGGTCATGACGATTCTGCATGCCGGAGGTAAATTCGATAAGGATACCTATAAAGTATCGGGCGGTCTTCATGGGGTAGGGGTCTCCTGCGTTAACGCCCTTTCCAAAAAGCTTGTCGTTGAAGTCCACAAGAACGGCTATCAGTATGAGATGGAGTTTAGCCAAGGCAAAGCGGTGACCCCTTTAAAAAAGGTAGGGCCTTCGACGAAAAGAGGGACCACTGTTTCTTTCTGGCCCGATGAAACCATCATGACGGTTACCGAATTCGACTATGACATCCTCGCAAAAAGGCTTCGAGAGCTGGCTTTCCTTAACAAAGGGATCAACATTTACTTCAGCGACGAGAGAAATGATGATCGGGACGATGTGCATTTCCACTACGAAGGGGGGCTTGCCTCTTTTGTCAGCTATCTGAATGAAAACAAAACAGTCCTTTTCCCAAATCCCATCTATATTAAAGGGACAAGGCAGGGAGATGACGCCCCGATTGAATTTGAAGTCGCTTTACAGTGGAATGATGGATACAACGAATCGATCTTCTCCTATGTCAATAACATTGCAACAAGACAAGGCGGCACTCATTTAACCGGCTTTTCTACTGCGCTTACGAGGGTTTTAAATCAGTTTATCAAATCCAAAAATATCCTTAAGAACGACAAGCTTACTTTAAGCGGCGAGGATATGCGAGAAGGGCTTACTGCTGTGATTTCAGTCAAAGTGGCCAATCCCCAATTTGAAGGACAGACGAAACAACGGCTTGGAAATTCCGATGTTGGAACGATTGTTCAGCAAATCACCGGTGAGGAGCTCACGATCTTTTTGGATAAAAATCCGGCGGTCGCTCGAACCATTGCCGATAAAGCGATTCTTTCAGCTCAGGCGAGAGAAGCGGCTAGAAAGGCAAGAGAGCTCACGTTAAGAAAATCGGTTTTAGATTCGGCAAGACTTCCCGGGAAGCTCACCGATTGCCAGGAGAGGGATCCAAAACTTTGTGAAATCTATATCGTTGAGGGAGACTCTGCGGGTGGATCTGCCAAAGGGGGAAGAGACCGCCGTTTTCAGGCGATCTTGCCTATACGTGGTAAGATTTTAAACGTTGAAAAAGCTCGCTTAGAAAAGATCTTACAGAATACCGAAGTGGGAACGATGATTTCGGCTCTTGGCTGCGGGATTGGCAAAGATGGTTTTACCCTTGAAAAACTTCGCTATCACAAAATCATCATCATGACCGACGCCGACGTCGATGGATCGCACATTCGTACGCTTCTCCTCACGTTCTTTTATAGGCACATGCCGGCTCTGATCGAAAACAATTTTATCTATATTGCTCAGCCTCCTCTATATAGAGTGGCTCGCAAGAAGCAATTCAGATACATCCATTCCGAAAAAGAGATGGATGATTATTTACTAGAGTTAGGGCTTTCCGATCTGAAGGCCTCTATTAAGAATAAAGAGCTTTCAGTTTCTGAACTTAAAGATCTTCTCTCGTTAATCCTCGATGTAGAAAATCTTATCACGAAGATTGAAAGAAAAGGGATTCTCTTTAGAGAGTTCTTGGCGACTCGGAATGAAAAAGGGGAGCTTCCAAGATTCCAGCTTACCTTATCGAGCGGTCCTCGCTTTGTTTATTCGACCTCCGAATTCGAATCGCTTAGAAAAGAAGATGAGGAGAATCAGAAGAAGCAGTTTGATGAAAAACTCGCCTCGATCCCTCCTGAAGAGAGAACAGAAGATATGCTGGTGTTTAAACCGCACCGTCTTCACTTCGTTGAGCTTTATGAAGAAGATACCTTAAACGCTCTCATGCGCAAGCTCTCTCTTTATGGATTAAAGCTTGAAGATTATTTCATGGCCGATGGAGAGATCGGTTTCGTTACAGACGATCACGAATTGAAACATCCGATCTACATCTTGAAAGAACTCATCGATATGGTTCGTGAAAACGGCCGTAAAGGGATCGAAATTCAACGGTATAAGGGTTTGGGCGAGATGAACGCCGACCAGTTGTGGGACACCACCATGGATCCGACCCGCCGCACACTAATTAAAGTGACTTTACCTGACGCAATTGCTGCCGATCATATGTTTACCATGTTGATGGGTGAAGAGGTGCCTCCAAGACGGGCCTTCATTGAGCAATACGCGCTTTCAGTCAAGAACCTGGACGTATAAGGGACGATATGAGTCAAAACCACTATCCTGATCAAGTAATTCTCCCGCGCAATGTCGAAGAGGAGATGAAAGAGAGCTACCTTCGCTATTCCATGTCGGTGATCATCTCACGCGCCCTTCCTGACGTGCGGGACGGTCTTAAGCCTTCTCAAAGAAGGATTTTGTTCGCGATGCGCCAGCTTAATCTGACGCCGGGGGCCAAACACCGTAAGTGCGCCAAAATTTGCGGCGACACTTCAGGGGATTACCACCCGCACGGTGAGCAGGTGATCTATCCTACCCTCGTTCGTATGGCTCAAGAGTGGGCTATGCGCTACCGATTAGTGGATGGGCAAGGGAACTTCGGTTCGGTGGACGGAGATCCTCCGGCTGCGATGCGTTACACTGAAGCACGATTAACGGCAGCTGCGATTCAGCTGATGGATGATCTGGATAAAGATACGGTAGATCTTATTCCTAACTATGACGAGACGAAAAAAGAGCCTACCGTATTTCCATCCAAATTCCCAAACCTTCTTTGCAACGGCTCTTCAGGAATTGCGGTCGGAATGGCGACCAATATCCCTCCCCACAATTTGGGTGAGCTTGTCAAGGCGACGCTTCTTCTCCTGGATAACCCTGTCTCTTCGATCGAAGATGTCATGAAGGTTATGCCGGGTCCCGATTTTCCGACGGGAGGGATCATCTGCGGCTATAGAGGAATTAAAGAGGCTTATCATACCGGCCGTGGGAAAGTGATTCTCCGCGGCGTCATTCGCATCGAAGAAAATCCGGATCAGCCCGATCGAGGGCGCTTGGTTATCGACGAGATTCCGTTCAACATTTCGAAATCCCGTTTGATCGAAAGAATTGCGGAACTCATCAACGAAAAAACGCTTCCCGGCATCTCCGATATTCGTGATGAGTCGGACAAAGACGGTATGCGTATTGTGATCGAGCTGAAGAAGAACGAAATCCCAGAAGTGACCATTAACCAGCTCTACAAGTTTACCGATATGCAGGTGACTTTCGGCTGCAATATGCTCGCTTTGGATAAAGGTCTTCCTCGTACGATGAACATCAAGCAGATGATTCTTGCCTGGATTGAACACCGTATTGAAGTGGTCAGAAGAAGAACTAGATTTGAGCTTGCCAAAGCGGAAGCAAGAGCTCACATCCTCGAAGGTTATTTGAAGGCGATTGATCATCTGGATGAAGTGGTCAAGATCATCAGAGCTTCAGAAAACCGTGATAAAGCGCGCGAGACTTTAAAAGAGCGCTTTGGTTTTACCGAGAAGCAAGCGGTCGCTGTATTAGACTTAAGACTCTATCAATTGACCGGTCTTGAGCACGATAAAATTAACGAAGAGTATCAAGAGCTCCTTAAAAAGATCGATTATTTCCGTGCTGTATTGGCCTCTGAGGCGATGGTGAAGGATATCATCCGTGAAGAGCTTGGTGAAATTCTTAAAAATCATAAGTCTGAAAGAAAGACCCAGATCATCGCTGCTGAAGGCGAGATGAATATGGAAGATTTGATCGCCGATGAAGAGGTGATTATTCTTATTTCTGAAGATGACTATATCAAGAGAATGCCGGTCAGCACCTTCAGAGAGCAAAGAAGAGGGGGAGTCGGTGTCACGGGAACCTCGATGAAGAGGGAAGATGACGCGATAAAAGGTCTTTATACCGCGTCAACCCATGATTACTTGCTCATCTTTACTACCCTCGGACGAGTTTATTGGTTAAAAGTATGGCAGATTCCGGAATATGGCAGAGCCGCTAAAGGAAAGCCGCTTGTCAATCTTCTAGAAGATATTCGCCCTGAAGAAAAAATTGCGACGGTCCTTCAAGTGCGCTCTCTTACAGAAGAGGGCTATATCTTCTTCTCCACCCGCAACGGAACCGTTAAGAAGAGCCGGTTGGATGAGTTTTCTAATGTTCGCCGCAAAGGGGTTAACGCGATTGAACTGGACGAAGGGGATCATCTGGTCGCAACCCGCCTCGTGCATGAAGGGGAGCAAATCATGCTCTTTACTTACAACGGGATGGCCGTTCGTTTTGATGAGTCGCTCGTTCGTCCGATGGGAAGATCGGCTCGCGGCGTGCGAGGGGTCAGCTTGAAGAGTGAGCAAGACTCCGTCATCAACGCGGAAGTGGTTAAAGGGACCGAATCGATTCTCGTCGTTTGTGAAAACGGTTTTGGTAAACGCTCGGCGGTTGAAGACTTTAGACAAACAAACCGTGGCGGCGTAGGCGTTCGCTCGATTATCGTGAGCGAAAGAAACGGCAACGTGGTGCAAGCGATCTCAGTTGAAGATACAGATGGTATCGTGATGATCTCTGCCAAAGGGCAAACGGTTCGTATTTCGATGAAAGATCTTCGTGTCATGGGAAGAAACACCCAAGGTGTTAAACTCGTTAACCTGAAGGAAGACGATTATTTGATCGCCGTGCAGAAAGTGAAAGCGGCTCAAGAAGAGAGCGGACAAGAGACAGTCGATGATGTTGGCAAGTAAACCGGGTCTTTTCATCACGCTTGAAGGGGGTGAAGGATCGGGGAAAACCACCCTCGCCAAAAAGTTGCAAGAGTGGCTTGAAATGCAAGGACGAGAGGTGGTTCTCACTCGCGAACCGGGTGGATCGCCTCTTGCCGATGAGCTTCGATCAATGGTTTTGGAGCGGGCTTCAATTCCTCCTAAAGCAGAACTTCTCTTATTTTTAGCCGCTCGAGCCGATCATGTCGAAACGGTTATAAAACCAGCTCTTGCTAAGGGCAAAGTGGTCCTTTGCGATCGTTTTCAAGACTCATCGGTTGCCTATCAAGGATATGCGAGAGGACTTGGAATAGTTGAGACCTTACGCTTATCCGAATTTTCTACCGGAAATCTCCTTCCTCAGCTAACGTTGTATCTTGATATTGACCCGGCGGCCGGATTGGAAAGGGCAAAAAAGGCGATTAAAAGGGAGAAAACAGACCGGATGGAAACCGAAAAGCTTGAATTTCATCAGAAAGTGCGGCGCGGTTTTTTAACGTTGGCAGAGCTTTTCCCAAGACGGATTAGAATCATTAACGCCGCTGATACGCCCGAATCGGTCTTTAATCAAGCGATCAATTTGATTAAACCGCAACTCGTATGAACTTTAACCCTGAGCGCTGCCCCCAAACCCTTCTTTTGGTTGGAAGATCCTCTTCGGCTTTAGAAGAAGAGGCGCTCTCTTTAGCTCAACAGTTAACAGGGGCTACTTCTTCAGAGCATCCTGATATCACATTTTTTAGACCTGAAGGAAAATTAGCTCTTCATTCGGCGGATAAAATGCGGGAGTTTAAAGAGGAGTCGATTATGCCCCCTTTTCAGGCTAAAAGGCGTGTTTTTATATTGCTGGAGGCGGAGAAGATGTGGCCTCAAGCGGCAAACGGCCTCCTTAAAACGCTAGAAGAGCCGATTTCTTCCACTTATTTTATTTTGACTACTCTTCGAAAAGAGCGGATCCTTCCCACCATTTTATCTCGCTGTCAGTGTCGATATGTGCGATCTCAAAGAGAGGAGTATTCGAACGAGCCTTTACAAAAAATCCTCTCCACCCATTATTATCCTGATGTATTTCCCTTTTTTGAGGATATAAAAAAACTCAGCCAGTATCTCGATGAGTTTCGAAAAGGGGAGGAGAGTTTCTCTAAAGATCTGACCGCTTCTCAACGGGAACAGCTTGAAAAAGAGGCGGACGGTATCAAACAGCTCCAATTTCAAGAGGAGCTGGACAAATGTTTTGACCTCATCGCCCAACACCACAAAACTGAGCTAGATAAAGTCCTAAAACTTATACAAGAGGCGAAGTTGAAGAGAGAAAGATCTTCAACCCTGACTTCTATTCTTGAAAGTTTATTTATCAAGCTAGGTTATGTGTGACTGAAAAATCGATAGTCTCCTTAAGGTGTGGAAAACTTTTATTTGGATGGGGTGAAAAAATCCTCATCAAAGAGCCGAGCCCAAAACATCCGGCCTGGTTCGAGACCGACTTTTTTTTAAAGAATCCCTCCTGGTATACACACCCCTTTTATGCGGTAGTGGAAAAGGATCAATTCCTTTTAAACCGTGCGCCTAAAGAGATTGATTGGAAAGGGCCTAAGCCCTTCGAAGATTTTTTCAGCGCATCCAAAGCGGCTATCATCTCAAAATCTATCGATAAAATTGTCCCTTATACTTATCTGGAAGCAGATATTCAACCTTCTGCGGAAGAGATGCTCAATCACTTGCTGTTGAATGATCAAGATCTGTATCTCTATGGTTCATGGGATGAAGAGAGCGGTTTTTTAGGCGCAACCCCTGAACTTCTTTTTGATCTAACCGATACTCGCCTTTATGTAGAAGCGGTCGCCGGAACAGCGCAAGAAAAAGATCTTTTAAAAGCCAAAGAGCAGATGGAGCATGAGTGGGTGATTCTCGATATTAAAGAAAAACTTGCTCCCTTGGGCCAAGTTAACATTCAAGAGCAGATCGTTAAACCTTACCATAACCTCTACCATCTTTTGACGCCGATTGAAGTTGCACTCGACAAGAAAGTCTCTTTTGATACAATCATCTCGCTTCTGCATCCTACGCCTGCCCTGGGAGCTTATCCGCCTGATAAAGGGGCTCCGCTTCTTAAAGCGTGGGGTGAAATGCAGGAAAGAGGCATCTATGGAACTCCATTTGGCTATCAGTTTGAAGGGGAGTCAAGAGCCTATGTCGCTATTCGTAATATCCAGTGGAGAGACGGAAAAGCTAAAATATTTGTCGGCTGCGGAGTGACCGCGCTTAGTCAATATGAAAAAGAGTGGGAAGAGATATGTCTAAAAGCCAAGTCGATAAGAGATCTCTTGGGGGTTTAGACCTCGCTTTTTTTGTAGTTCAAGAGCTGATCAATCTCGGAGTGCAGGAATTCGTTATTTGTTCGGGCGCAAGGATGCAGCCCTTATTAAACGTTATCAAAAATGATCCCGCTTTGAAGGTGTGGTACTCTTTTGAAGAGAGATCGGCAGCCTTTTTTGCTTTGGGCCGCATTCGTGAATCCAAGAGGCCTTGTGCGGTGGTGACCACTTCGGGAACGGCGGCAGGGGAACTTCTTCCTGCCTGCATGGAAGCTTTTTATACCTCTTTACCGCTTGTTTTATTGACCGCCGACCGGCCGAAATCGTACCGCTTTTCTAACGCTCCACAGACCTGTAACCAAGAAAATCTCTATGGAGTTTATGCTAAAAAAGCGTACGACATCGACTATCCGCAAAAAATTGAATGGGATTTGTCAGCTCCTCTTCATCTTAATATCTGTTTTGAAGAGCCGCTTCGCCATTTTGTAGATACCCCTGCTTTTAAACCGGCCCCTTTTACTCCCCGAGAAAGAGCGGTTGGAAGTTATGAAAAACTAGAGAGTTTTCTTAGCCAGGTGACCCATCCTCTGGTTGTGGTCTCTACCCTCGATAAAGATCAAGGGGTTAAGGAGTATCTTTTAAAGCTCGCAGCTCCCGTCTACTTTGAAGGGGTGTCTCAGCTGCGAGAAGATCACTCGCTCGCCCATTTGTCGGTCAATGTTCCCGATCTCAAAGAGTATGACGGTGTGCTTCGAATAGGAGGGGTTCCGACGCACAGACTGTGGCGTGATTTAGAAGACCTGAGTATCCCGGTCCTTTCTATTACCGAACATCCTTTTTCCGGCCTTAGTCGAGGAGAGTTCATCCACGCGAATCTTAAACCCTTCTTTCAAGGGGCTCCAGCCAAATTTTTTGGAAAACTCGGCAAAAAAATGGAGCCTTCTTTAACGGCTGAAGAGAAGGTTTTGAGGAGTATCTCTGAATGGATTCCGGACTATAGTTTAGTTTATCTAGGCAACTCTCTTCCAATTCGTGAGTGGGACAAAGCGGCCACTTACAAACCCAAGCATTTAGATATTCAAGCGTCGCGCGGTCTTAACGGGATTGACGGACAGATCTCCACATTTTTGGGTCTTTGCCGAGAAGAGAGGCATAATGTGGGTATTTTTGGAGACTTAACTACTCTATACGATTTATCCGCCCTATGGTTTTTACAGGCGATGTCTGCCAAAAATGTGACGATTATTGTTATTAATAATTCCGGCGGGATGATCTTCGATAAAATGTTTGGCGGTGTGGAAGAGATGCTCAATCGCCATCAACTCTCTTTCGAAAATTGGGCAAAAATGTTTAAACTGTCTTACTTGACAGAGTTAAAAGGGGTGGAGGGAAGACAAATCATTGAACTCAAAACCTAATATATACACTTTACATGGGTTTTTAGGGCTTCCCTCTGATTTTGATTTTCTTGATATTCCGCATTTTTCGTGTGCGGTCAAACCAGCTCCCTCTTTCGAGTCTTGGGCTCAATCTTTTAATGATTCGATCACCACTACCCACAATATCCTCATCGGGTATTCCATGGGAGCAAGGCTTGCTCTCCAGGCCTGGAAAGCGAATCCAAAACTTTGGAACGATATCATTTTAATATCCGGTCATCCCGGTCTTACCGAGGGTCATGAAGAAAGACTTAATGCAGATAAACTGTGGGCTGAGAGGTTCTTGAAAGATGATTGGGATCTTCTCATGAAGGATTGGGAAGGTCAGGCGGCCTTAAAGTCCTATTCCATTACCCGCTATGAAAAAAATTATAAAAGAGAGGAGCTTGCCTCCCATTTGCTCCATTTTTCTCTTGGCAAGCAACCTCTCTTTGACGCTCCTGCCCTTTGGATACTAGGAGGAGAGGATCCTAAAAAAATTAAACAGAGACTCCCTAACCCCATTGTAATTGAAAACAAAGGGCATCGCCTTCCCTGGGAGTGTCCGAATGAGTTAAACCACATCATAAAAAAGAGAGTAGAAATCCATGGTAGCACCTATAAAACCACTCAATCATAAAAATGATTACCATTTGAGTGATAGTTCAGATGAAGAATCTTTATCACCCGTTATGACCATACATGGTGTAATTTTTAAAGATATTCACGATCGTCTTTTAAGGATTTCAAAGCAGAGTTCACTTGAGCCGGATGATCAAATTTGGTTGGAAAGCGTTTTGGTAAAACAGGAGGTCGCAAGGGAAGAAGTTTTAAGTAAATTGTATCTTAAAGTTTTAGCTAGATTTAATCTTGTAGAAGTATCGGAAAAGAAAAATGGACTTGCTTTAGAAGCATTGAAAATCGCGTTAAAAAATTGCCTCATGAAAGAAATATCTGTTATAGACATATTTTGGATTTTATTAATGGATGATTTAGTAAAACTATCTAATGACTCTGAGCTTATTGAAACCTATAATCAAGTTAAAGCAAAAATTCAGACGAAAGATCTATTAAAAGAAACTACTGATATGCTGCTTTTTAAAGTTTAAGACGAATTAATCACAATACATTAAGGTAGTTAATGGCATCTCCCGTTCAAAGACGTATAGAAGGTTTGCTTCTAGAGAATTATCGCCCCAGCTTGAATGAAAAAAATTGGCTTTTAAGCCAAGAAGAGTCTATCCGGAAGACGGAAAACTCCGAACTTATCAGATTGTGGGAAAGAGCTAAAAGCAATCTTATCGAGCCCAAAGAGGAAAAGTTGATTAAAGATGTCATCACGGTTCTGGAGGCCAAGCGAGGGGAGTCTCCTCTTAAAACCTCAGGAGAACTAAGGGATCTAGAAAAAGATGTATGGAAGCAGTTTGGTCAAATTTTCGATAAGGACTTAAGAGCGTGAATCCAGCTTTAGAATTAGCTCAGATCCACGTTTCGGATGTAAGCCGCCAAGAGAAGCTAAACCGTCTTTACCTCTTAAAGCCTCACATGAAAGCAGATCTCCGTTTACGGCTTCAGTGGGATTATGTCCGCTTATCTTTTGAAGGGGAGATTAATCTCGTTAGGACCAATTGTCTGAAGGCTCACCCTTTTGTTATTCAAATGCAGCTGAAACAGGTGACTTTTGTTAACTACTTTTGGGAATGGGACCATCTCTTTGTGAAGTGCACCAAACACCTTGTTAAACAACTAGATAATCCGGCTTTGTCTGAAGCCTGGATTCAAGCCAAAGCGCATATCGAAGAAAAAAAGCCAAAATGAATAAGACAAAGGCCCTGGGAGGAACAAGAGTCCATCACTCGCATGTTCCTCCCGGGGCCTTTGTATTTAAAGCGCTTTGGTCAGCCTCGCATTTCCATTTGAATAGCGTGTCTATTTTGTTTGGTGCGAGATTTGCCTTTTTGTTTTTTTGCCATGGCATCAACTCCTTAGAGAACGCTTGTAATTCAGCGTCTATTTATAATTAATATAGAAAACGATT
>CAYWQX010000001.1:0-117363 GCA_964460985.1 uncultured bacterium | reverse complement strand
CGTGTTCTCGATCTCGGGTCGTGGTACAGTGGCTACCGGCCGTGTTGAGCGTGGCATCATTAAAGTGGGCGATAAGCTCCAGCTCGTTGGTTTAAGAGACACTCGTGAAACCGTTGTAACGGGTATCGAAATGTTCAACAAGAGCATGGATGAAGCGAGAGCCGGTGAAAACGTGGGTCTTCTTCTCCGCGGTCTTGAGAAAAATGATATCGAGCGTGGTATGGTTCTTGCGGCTCCTGGCACTTGCACCCCGCACACTCAATTCAAGGGCCCTGTTTACGTTCTTACCGAGAAAGAAGGTGGCCGTCATAAGCCTTTCTTCACCGGTTACCGTCCACAGCTTTACTTCAGAACAACCGACGTTACCGGAACTGTCAAGCTTCCAGCCGGTACTGAAATGGTTATGCCTGGCGACAATATCGAGATCGAAGTTGATTTGATCCAGCCTGTTGCTATGGAAAAAGGTATGCGTTTCGCTATTCGTGAAGGTGGTAGAACCATCGGCGCGGGTACTGTATCCGATATCATGAAGTAATATTTGGTTTATGTTTGAAGGGAGGGTGTATAGCACTCTCCCTTTTACTAGGGTGTGTAGCTCAGTTGGTAGAGCAGCGGTCTCCAAAGCCGCGGGTCGGGGGTTCGAGCCCCTCCGCACTCGAATTTGAGTAAAGGGGTCCTAAAGTGAGTAGTAGCAGTAGAACTATGGAGCTCAAAAAAGTGCAAGACGTCTCTCCAAAAAAAGACGATGCGATCGATAAAAAATGGCGTTTCCGTGATTTTATCGAAGAGGTGAAAAAAGAGTTTCACCAGATCACTTGGACCAGCAAAGAAGAACTCTTTGCTTACACAAAAATCGTTGTAGGGGCAACCTTCGCACTAGGCATCAGCGTCTATGGCGTAGACCTCGTAATTCAGTCGGTGATGAACACCTTGACGTGGTTTACACGTCTTATAAGTGGTTAGAAGTTTAGGCGGTAATAAGCGATATGCATAAATGGTACGTAGTACAAGTACTCTCCTCGCAGGAAAAAAAGGCGAAAAAAGCGCTTGAAGAGAACCGCGAGCGCAAAGGTATGACCGATTATATTTCGGAAGTTCTTTTGCCCACCGAAAACGTTCAGGAAGTAAAAAAAGGCCAGCAAATTGTCGTTGAAAAACGTCTTTGGCCAGGATATTTGCTTGTCAAAATGCTTCTGGACGATGAATCATGGCAATACGTAAAGAACTCGAATGGAGTCATCGATTTTCTAGGCGGCGATAAGCCGACCGCACTTTCCGACAAAGAAGTGGAAGAGATCTTACGTGATTTAGCTGACAAGAAAGAGAAAGTTACGCACAAACATAAATTCGAAGTGGGTGACACGGTTAAAATTACCGACGGTGTGTTTGTTAACTTCACCGGTACGGTTATCGAAGTGTTCCATGACAAAGGCCGCCTCTCCGTCATGGTCTCTATTTTCGGTCGAGATACCCGAGTGGATGATCTCGAATTTAACCAGGTTGAGGAAGTTTCTGACGAAAATCCAACCACTTAACCCTATTAACTTGAGAAAATCATTTCATTATGTCTAAAAAAGTTGTTAAACTAATTAAGCTGCAAATTCCTGCTGGCAAAGCAAACCCAGCTCCTCCAATTGGACCTGCGCTCGGTGCTGCTGGTGTGAATATCATGGCGTTCTGCAAAGACTTTAACGCCAAAACTCAAGCGATGGGTGGCGATGTCATCCCGGTTGAGATCACGGTTTATCAAGATAAATCGTTCACCTACATTATGAAGCAGCCTCCGGTGCCTGTCCTTATCCGTAAGGCGCTTGGCATTGAGAAGGGCTCTGCTGTTCCTAACAGGGATAAAGTAGGCCGAATCAAGCGTTCGCAAATGAGAAAAATTGCGGAACAAAAGTTCCAAGACATGAACGCAAGCGATATAGACGCAGCTATCAACCTGGTCGCAGGTACAGCTCGTTCTATGGGCGTTGATGTAGTAGAAGATTAACTATAACCACAATAGTGAGCATGGGCAAACCAAGCAAAAGAACTCGGGAGATAGCTAAACTCGTAGAAGCTGATAAAGTTTTTACGTTGAAAGAAGCTGTCGATATCTTGAAGAAATGTCCTCAGACGAAGTTTAACCAGTCTGTCGATATTGCTTTGAGAACTGGTATTGACCCACGTAGATCGGACCAACAGGTTCGCGGCACTGTTCCGTTACCGAATGGGACAGGTAAGAAAATGAGAATTCTCGTTTTCGCAAAGGGCGATAAAGCAAAAGAAGCTTTAGCTGCCGGTGCTGCATACGCGGGACATGAAGAACTTTTTGAAAAAGTTAACGGGGGCTGGACCGATTTTGACGCGGTCATTTCGACGCCAGACCTCATGAGAGACGTGGGTAAACTCGGTAAAGTATTAGGTCCAAGAGGCCTTATGCCAACCCCTAAAGCGGGTACCGTTACCAACGACATCACAAAAGCTGTACAAGAACTTAACGCGGGTAAAATCGAGTTTAAAGTGGACAAGCATGGTATTATCAATAACATGCTCGGTAAAGTTTCCTTTACCGCCGACCAACTCGTTGAAAATATCCGTTCTTTCCTTCAAGCGATTGTGAAAGCAAAACCGGCCTCCGCCAAGGGTGTTTATCTTAGATCGGCGTATTTATCGTCGACCATGGGGCCTGGCCTTAAACTCGACTTGAGCGAAGTCTTAGGTAAAGAGGAATAAGGGAGGAGTCATGAGAAAAGAGAAACAATACCTTCTGGATGAAATGAAAAATGAGCTCTCAAAGTATAGCTCCTTCGTTATCATCAGCTACACGAATATCGATGCGAACAAGCTTTCGGCTTTTCGTAGAGACGTTCGTAAAATGAAGGGCGGCGTTGAGTTTGTGAAAAAACGCGTTTTAGTCAAAGCGGCTGAATCGCTCGGTCACAAACTGGATGTTGACACCTTGCCGGGACATATCGGCTTAGTGCTTGCCGACCAAGATGCTTTGGAGATGACAAAGTTCGTCTTCAAATTCCGTAAAGAGAACGACAAATCGATTAAAGTTGTCGGCGCTCTTCTTGACGGAGCTGTCATGGATGGCAACCAAGCTGAAGAGCTTTCCAAACTGCCAAGCAAAGACGAAATGCGAGCACAACTCCTCGCTACACTCGAAGCGCCAATGTCCCAGACGCTTGCCGTCATGGAAGCGCTTATTTCGAGCGTCGTCTACTGTTTGGATAATAAAGTTAAACTTGATGAAGGAAATTCATAATTTTAAAGAGGTAATTCTGTGAGTAACAAAACTGAAGATTTAGTAAACGCTCTTTCGCAATTGAGCGTATTAGAAATGTCCGAGCTCAAAAAGGCTCTTGAAGAAAAGTGGGGCGTTAAAGCTGCTGCTGCAGCTGTTGCTGTTGCTGCGGCTCCCGCTGCAGGTGCTCCTGCTGCTGCTGAAGCGACTGACTTTGAAGTCATCCTTGCTGAAGCTCCAAAAGATAAAGCAATTGCTATCATTAAAGCAGTTCGCGAACTCACCGGTCTTGGCTTAAAAGAAGCTAAAGACTTAGTGGACGGCGCTCCTAAGCAAATTTTTGCATCGAAGCCAAAAGCGGATGCTGAAAAAGCTAAGAAAGAAATCGAGACAGCGGGTGGTAAAGTCACTCTTAAAGGACTGTAATTGTTTCTTGAAGCACCTCTCGATGGCGAGAGGTGCTTTTTTAATTTATTGAAGGGGTAAGGAAGGCAAGTGATAGACGAACGTGTATGTTCGCCATTTTTTTCATTTAAGGGTAATTTAGAAAAAATCACTTTTCTTCCTTTTTTCTTCATTAGACTTTTTTCGAGATTTGCTTTGCTTGGAAAAAAATGCAATTTTTCAGCAGGTTTTTTGATAAATTTTGAAAGCATATGGAGTTATATATGATTGAAAAATTTAGCGAAAATGATGTGAAAAAGTCCTTTTTTAACAAGCAAATGAAATTTCGAAAGAAGTCTATTAAGAGAAGTCTATTCTTCATTACCAACAAAAGTGGGAGACCTTAAACCATGATGCGTAAGGCACCTCAGCGTGTGAGCGTTGCGAATAAAGAAGATATTATCGATCTTCCCAACCTCATTGAAGTTCAGGTAAAATCATATAATCAATTTCTGCAGCTTAACCGTTTTCCTGATGAACGGGAGAATATCGGTCTGCAAGAGGTCTTTAATGAGATTTTTCCAATAAAATCTTATGATGAGAAGACCATCCTTGAATTCTTGTCCTATAGCTTGGGAGTGCCTAAATACTCTCCGGAAGAGTGCCTGCGTAGAGGTATTACCTATAGCGTCACCTTAAAAGTTCGTTTCCGTCTAACGGACGAAACAGGTATTAAGGAAGAAGAGGTTTACATGGGGACAATCCCTGTGATGACCGATAAAGGAACTTTCGTGATCAACGGAGCTGAAAGGGTCGTAGTCTCCCAGCTTCACAGATCGCCTGGTATCTGCTTTGAACAAGAGAGACACACCCGCGGTTCCGTCATTTACTCCTTCCGTATCATCCCTTATCGCGGCAGCTGGCTTGAAGGCGCATTTGACTCAAACGACCTTATCCATATCTACATCGACAGAAAGAAACGCCGCCGTAAAATTTTGGCCACCACCTTTATTCGAGCGCTCGGTTTCTCCTCCAACAGCGATATCATTGAAGAATTCTTTGAAGTGAAGAAACACAAAGTTAAATCGGAAAAAGATTTCGATAAACTGGTGGGTAAGATTTTAGCGGCAGACGTAGCTCAGGAAGAGGGCGGTCTTGTATTTGGTAAAGCAGGCGAGAAACTTACAACTGCTATGCTTAAACGGATTGTCGACGCGAAAATCGACACGATCAAAATTGCAGAAGATGCCGACGAAACATCGCCTGTCATCAAAATGCTTGCCAAAGACCCAACCGACTCCTATGAAGCTGCTTTGAAAGACTTTTACCGCAAAATCAGACCGGGCGAACCTGCGACCCTTTCGAACGCAAGATCGGCGATCATGCGCCTCTTCTTCGATCCGAAACGCTACAACCTTGGAAGAGTGGGCAGATATAAGCTCAATTCGAAGCTCGGCTTTGAAGTAAACGATGAGACTCTTCAAACCGTTACCTTGATGAAAGAAGATGTGATCGGCGCACTTAAATACCTGATCCGTTTAAAACAGGGCGATGAGGAGACGAGCATCGATGATATCGATCACCTTGGCAATCGCCGTGTAAGATCGGTCGGGGAGTTGATCCAGAACCAATGCCGTATTGGCCTCGCACGCATGGAGAAAATTATTCGTGAGAGAATGAACCTGTTCGACTTTACTTCCGACACATTAACTCCAGGTAAGATCGTTTCTGCAAAAGGTTTAGCCGGCGTTCTGAAGGACTTCTTCGGAAGATCGCAGCTTTCCCAATTCATGGACCAAGCAAACCCTGTAGCGGAGCTGACCCACAAACGTCGTTTAAGCTCTCTCGGACCTGGCGGTTTGAATAGAGATAGAGCCGGCTTTGAAGTGCGTGACGTTCATCCTTCCCACTATGGCCGTGTTTGCCCGATTGAGACACCTGAAGGTCCGAATATCGGTTTGATCACCTCGCTTTCCGCTTACGCTAAAATCAATGAATTCGGATTTATCGAAACTCCTTACCGTATCGTAAGAGATGGTATTGTGACCGATGAGATCGAATACATGACAGCCGATCAAGAAGAGAGACACGTGATTGCGCAAGCGAATGCTCCTTTGGACGAGTCGAATATGTTCAAAGAAGAAATTTGCTGGGCTAGATACCGTGGTGAACAGCTGGAGATCGACAGCTCGAGAGCAACCCACATGGACGTCTCTCCGAAACAGCTCGTATCGATTGTTACCGGTTTGATTCCCTTCCTTGAACACGATGACGCGAACCGTGCTTTGATGGGTTCGAACATGCAGCGTCAAGGGGTTCCGCTTGTTAAAACCGAAGCTCCTTTAGTGGGTACCGGTCTTGAAGCGAGAGCGGCCCGTGACTCGGGCGCAGTGGTGGTTGCTACTGAAGAGGGTGTTGTAGAGTATGTGGACGGTAATAAAATCGTTATCTCTCCCAAAGATAACCGTCTTGAGAAAAAGACATACCACCTTAAGAAATTTATGCGCTCCAACTCGGGAACCTGCATTAACCAGCAGCCTCTCGTTGATGTGGGCGATAAAATTAAGCCCGGTGATGTGCTTGCCGACGGTCCTGCGACCGATAAAGGGGAAGTCGCTCTCGGTAAAAACGTTCTTGTGGCCTTCATGCCATGGTATGGTTATAACTACGAAGATGCGATCATTATCTCGGAAGAAAACTTAAGACGGGACGTGTTCACATCGATCCATATTGAAGAGTTTGAATTGACAGCCAGAGACACAAAGCTGGGTAAAGAAGAGATTACTCGTGATATTCCAAACGTGCCTGAAGAAGCACTAGTTAACTTGGGCGACGACGGGATTATCCGTATCGGTGCTGAAGTCAAACCGGGCGATATCCTCGTTGGTAAGATCACTCCAAAATCCGAAACTGAATTGGCACCTGAAGAAAGACTTCTTAGAGCGATTTTCGGTGAGAAAGCAGCAGACGTAAAAGATGCTTCCTTAACAGCGCCTCCAGGAACTGAAGGGGTTGTAATGGATGTCAAGGTCTTCAAACGAAGAGACCGTCTTTCGAAAAGTGATGATGAGCTCGTAGAAGAAGCTTCGAAATTGAAAGATCTTCAGCGTGACTACAAACAAAAGCTCGCAGAACTTAAGACCGAGCGTCGCGAGAAAATCGGTGCGCTTCTCTTAAATGAAGTCTCTCCTGTCACGATTGTTCACCGTAAAACGGCAGACGTTGTTGTGGCGGAAGGGGACATCATCAACCAAGAGATTATCGATACCTTTGATCGTGAAAACATCGAAGATCTTGTGATCCCGCAAACCGAAATCTTTGAGACTTTAAAGTCGATTATCAGAGATTACGACGTACAGATACAAACGATCGAAACGCAGTACAAGACCGAGATTGAGTACCTCAAGAAAGGGGATATCGATCTTGATCCAGGTATTATGCACCAGGTGAAGGTTTATGTCGCTTCTAAGCGTAAGCTTCAAGTGGGCGACAAAATGGCCGGCCGCCACGGTAACAAAGGGGTTGTCTCCAAGATCGTTCCTGTGGCCGACATGCCTTACATGGAAGATGGAACTTCGATTGAAGTGATCCTGAACCCGCTTGGGGTTCCTTCCCGTCTTAACATGGGTCAGTTATTTGAAACCCACCTTGGATTTGCAGCGAAAAGAGGTAAATTCCATGTGGCGACGCCAGTATTTGAAGGTTTCCCGGAGGATCAAATCTGGGAAATGATGAAGAAACATAATCTATCCCCTAACGGCAAGTTTTACCTCTACGACGGTCTAACCGGCGAGAGATATGACAACCCGGTTGTGGTGGGCTATATGTATATCTTGAAACTCAGCCACCTTGTGGCCGATAAGATCCACGCTCGTGCGGTAGGTCCTTACTCGCTCGTCACCCAGCAGCCTCTCGGCGGTAAAGCGCAGATGGGGGGGTCAGAGATTCGGGGAGATGGAGGTGTGGGCTGCCGAAGCGTACGGTGCGGCACACTTATTGCAAGAGTTACTCACCGTGAAATCGGACGACGTTCAAGGTCGTACCCGTATTTACGAGTCGATTGTAAAAGGAACCAATATTCTCGAGCCTGGCAAGCCTGAGTCTTTCAATGTTCTTATCAAGGAAATGCAAGGCCTCGGATTAGATATCCGTACAGAGACCTTAGAGGGATAAAAATTTTTTTAGGAGAGTTGCCCTATGTCAGATTCTAGATCTCAAGACCACCTGACGGATGAACAATTCGACAAACTGACGATTCATATTGCGTCTGATGATGTCATCCGTAACAGCTGGTCCCGTGGGGAAATTAAAAAGCCCGAGACGATCAATTACCGTACGTTCAAGCCCGAGAAAGGGGGCTTGTTCTGCGAAAAGATTTTTGGACCTACCCGCGACTGGGAATGCGCTTGCGGGAAGTACAAAAAAATTAAGCACAAAGGGATTGTGTGCGACCGATGCGGCGTCGAAGTGACGATTTCGAAAGTACGCCGTGAAAGAATGGCGCACATTGATCTTGCGGTGCCCGTCGTTCACATTTGGTTCTTTAAAACGATGCCTTCAAGAATCGGTAACATCCTTGGGATGACCTCGTCCGATCTTGAAAGAGTGATCTATTACGAAGAATATGTCGTGATCGATCCGGGTCAGACCGATCTTGAGAAAAAACAGCTTTTAAACGATGTGCAGTATCGCGAAGCGCAAGAGAAATGGGGCCGTGACGCTTTTGTCGCAAGAATGGGCGGCGAGGCGATCCGTGATCTTCTTCAAGCCGAAGATCTCCAAGCTCAGCTCGTTGACTTGAAAGATAAACTCAAGAAAACGAAATCGCAGCAAGCGAGAATGAAGATCGCTAAGCGTTTAAAAATTATTGAAGGTTTCGCGTCGTCTAAAAACCGTCCTGAATGGATGGTGATGTCGGCAGTTCCCGTCATCCCGCCAGATTTAAGACCTTTGGTACCTTTGGATGGCGGACGCTTTGCAACCTCCGATCTAAACGATCTTTATCGTCGTGTGATCAACCGTAACAACCGTTTGAAAGCGATTTTAAAGCTTAAAACGCCGGAAGTGATCGTTCGTAACGAAAAGCGTATGCTTCAAGAAGCGGTAGATGCTCTATATGATAACGGCCGACATGGTCATCCAGTCATGGGTGCCGGCAACCGTCCTCTCAAATCTCTTTCCGAGATGTTGAAAGGTAAACAAGGGCGTTTCCGTCAAAACTTGCTCGGTAAAAGGGTAGACTACTCGGGCCGTTCGGTTATCGTGGTGGGTCCTGAACTCAAGTTCAACCAGTGCGGTCTTCCTAAATTAATGGCACTCGAGCTTTTCGAGCCGTTTATTGTGAAACGTCTTAAAGATCTTGGCCTCGTTTATACGATCAGATCGGCGAAAAAGATGATCCAACGCCATGCTCCTGAAGTTTGGGACGTTCTCGATGAAATCATTAAAGGTCACCCTGTTCTATTAAACCGAGCTCCTACGCTTCACCGTTTAGGTATCCAGGCGTTTGAACCGGTTTTGATTGAAGGGAAAGCGATCCGTGTTCACCCGCTTGTTTGCGCTGCGTTCAACGCGGACTTCGACGGTGACCAGATGGCGGTTTATGTACCTTTATCCTATGAAGCGCAGCTCGAAGCGAAGCTCCTCATGATGGCTCCGGACAATATCTTCTTGCCATCGTCGGGTAAACCTTCGGCCGTCCCTTCTCAGGATATGACTTTGGGTCTTTACTACCTTATGCTCGATCCTCTCCATGACCCTGAAAAGCATGGCGAAAAAGTGAAAGTGTTCCGCAATAAAGATGAAGTGTTAATGGCTCTTCAGGCGAGCGGATCTTATAACTGGTTCGACAAGAAAGCGCCTCTTCAGCATTACAACCGTGGAATTAGAATTCACGAGAGAATCAAGCTGAGAACCGATGCAGGGATTATTGAGACCACACCGGGCCGTGTTATTTTCAACACGATCGTACCTAAAGAAATGGGCTTTCAGAACTACTCGCTTCCTAAAAAGCGTATGAATGAGCTCATCATGCAGTGCTATAAGACGGTTGGATTGGAAGCGACTGTGAAGTTCTTGGACAACTTGAAGTCTCTTGGCTTCTCGGAAGCGACGAAAGCCGCTCTCTCGATGGGTGTGGTGGACGCATGCATCCCGGCTAGTAAGCAAAAAGTGTTAACCGAGGCGCACAAGCGTGTGGCTCAGGTGAAGAAACAGTACGAAGATGGTATCATCACGGATGGTGAGCGTAAGTCGAAAGTGATTTCGATTTGGACTGAAGTGGCAGACTCTCTTTCCAATGAGCTCATGCAACTCATCTCCGCTCAAACAGACGGAAGATTGAATCCGATGTTCTTGATGATGGACTCCGGAGCTCGCGGTAACAAAGCTCAGGTAAGACAGCTTGGTGCGATGAGGGGCTTGATGGCGAAACCATCGGGCGAGATTATTGAATCTCCGATCACCTCGAACTTTAGAGATGGTTTGACCACTTTGGAGTACTTTATTTCTTCTCACGGTGCGCGTAAAGGTCTTGCTGATACCGCTCTTAAAACCGCTGACTCGGGTTACCTAACCCGCCGTCTTGTGGACGTAGCTCAAGATGTAATCATCACGGAAGAAGACTGCGGCACCTTGAACGGGATTGAAGTCTCGCCGATTAAACAAGGTCAAGAAGAGCTCCTTCCGTTGAAGGATCGTATTTTCGGCCGTACGGTTTGCGATGACATCTTCCTTCCGGGCGATGCGACAAAACTCCTTGCGAAATCGGGTGATACTCTCACAGTGAAGCAATCGGAAGCGATCGATGACTCCGGGATTGAAACGGTCAAAATCAGATCGGTTCTTACCTGCGAGACAAGACGTGGCGTCTGTGCGAAGTGCTACGGCGTAAACCTTGCAAACGGCAGAACCGTTTCCCAAGGGGAAGCCGTCGGTATTATTGCGGCGCAGTCGATCGGTGAACCGGGTACCCAGCTTACCATGCGTACGTTCCACTTGGGTGGTATCGCGTCCGCATCGATCTCTCCGGAGCTCGTTGCTGAACAAGAAGGTATTCTCGTTTACAAAGACTTGAGAACCGTTAAAAACGATGAAGGCCAGTGGGTTGTTCTTAACAAGAACGGCTGCTTGAATATCGTTCGTGACGAAGGGCGTTCTTTAGACGAGTACAAGAAGCTTCTGGCGACGAAGTCGATCGAACCGCTTCAATCCTACACGGTTGAACTCGGAACGAAGATCCTTCTCAATGACGGTATCAAAATTAAGAAGGGCACCAAGATCGCGGAGTGGGAACAGCACAACATTCCAATTATTTGCGACAGACCCGGTTACGTGAAGTACGAAGATCTCGTGGAAGGTCTCTCGACGGAGCGTGAGGTGAACAAGCAAACCGGCCAGACCGAGATTGTGGTGAAGCAGCATAGAGGCGAGCTCCATCCGCAAATCTTCATCTACGCCGATAAAGAGGCAACGGACCTCGTGGGTACTTACCCGATTCCTGCCGGGGCGATTATCTCGGTACAGGAAAACGAGTTTGCTTCGGCGGGTAAACTCCTCGCACGTCTTCCACGCGGCGCTTTGAAGACGAAGGATATTACGGGGGGTCTTCCAAGGGTTGCGGAGCTTTTCGAAGCTCGTAAACCGAAAGACTCGGCTGAGATCGCTAAAATCGATGGCGTGGTGGACTTCCGCGGCGTTCAGAAGAATAAGCGTATTGTGGTCGTTCGCGATGAAACCACCGGAATGGAAGAAGAGCATTTGATCCCTCACACCAAACACTTGATCGTCCAGCGCGGCGACCATGTGGTGAAAGGTCAACAGCTCACCGATGGGATTGTCATTCCGCACGAGATCCTCGAGATCTGCGGTGTACGCGAGCTTCAGAAGTACATGGTAAACCAGGTTCAAGAAGTGTACCGTCTGCAAGGGGTTGATATTAACGATAAACACATCGAGATTATCATCCGTCAGATGCTTAAGAAAGTACGCGTGGCAGACCCTGGCGATACCTCGCTTCTCTTCGGTGAAGAGGTGGATCGTAAGGAGTTCGAGATTGAGAACTCTAAAGTGACGAAAGAGGGTGGAAAAGCGGCTCAAGCGTCGCCGGTTCTCCTCGGTATCACGAAGTCCTCTCTTGCGACCGAGTCGTTTATCTCGGCTGCATCGTTCCAAGATACAACCCGTGTCTTGACAGATGCTGCTTGCGCAGGAAAAACCGACTACCTCATGGGCTTTAAAGAGAACGTGATCATGGGTCACATTACTCCGGGCGGTACAGGTTTTGATCGCCATAAGAAAGCGAAGAAGATTCTTGATCGTGAGTTCGAGGAAGAGCTTGTCTTCGAATTTGATTCGATCATGCCGGAAGCAGACACACCTGCAGCCTAAATCTTTCTAAAAGATTAAACCCTCCAAGTTTAAAAAACTCTGGAGGGTTTTTTATTGGCTAAATTTTTTATGACTATGAAATCAAAATTTTACTTCGTCAGACACGGTGAAACCGATTGGAATCGTCAGCAATTAGCTCAAGGGCAAAAAGATATCCCTCTGAATGAAAAGGGACGAGCGGATGCGCTCCTTCTTGCCAAAACGTTAAGCCCTTTTGAAAAAGTTTTTTCAAGCCCTTTACAAAGAGCTTTTGAAACGGCCAAAATTCTTCATCCGGGAGATATCATTCTACTGGATGAACTAAAAGAGAGAAATTGGGGAGAGTTGGAAGGGATGTCTAGCGAAAAAATGTATGAAATTGAAAAACGGGAAGAAGACCAAAAAGATTTCATATGCCATCCTTCTATTGAGACAAGAGCATCCTTTTTGGCAAGAGTTGAAAGAGGTTTAGATATTATTCTGAAGGAAAAAGAGCCTCTTGTGGTCTCTCACGGAAGAGTTTTTCTTGCGCTATGTGAGATTTTAAAACGTCCGTTAGTCAGACAGGTGCCTCATACTCAATTGATGACTCTTGAATATTGAAGGCTATTTCTCTCTTAGCTAAAAAATAATGCCCGTAAAATTGGCTTTCGAAAAGATGCTGAGGATCATATTGATCATCAATCTTGCGAGCAATGAAGGGTGTCGCCACCATTTTACAAAAGGATTTCCTTTAAGTTGGAAATCCTGAAGGATGGCGATCGATTTCTTCAACTTTAATCAAGAGCCATGAGTGCATGGGCCTCTAAATTCTTCCAGTAAATGTCTCTCGTGAGAGCTTGAAAAAGGCGTCCAATCAATTTAATAATCAAAATAGCTGCGCTTAAGAAGCCATTTCTAAATTCAACCCACCATCTTTCTTTGGTGTAGAGGATTTGAACCTTCTTCTCATATTCTGCATAGAATTTTTTGCTATCATTTGGGGTTTTAGAGACTTGAAGCATAGTTCTGGCCAAGATAGCGATCTCTTTTAACCCTTTTCTAAAGCCTCTTTGTAAGATGAGGGTTGAATTGGCATCGCCGATTTTAAGAACGGCTTTACCTTCAAACTCAGTATATGAATGTTTTGATTGAGTCATCGCTAATGGAAGGACTGAGATAGAGGGATCGATGACTTTTTTATCTTTTATTTGTAGAAGGACGCGGCGCAATAATTTCAAGACTTTAGGATTTTTTTGGGCTTCTTCTCTCAACTCTTGAATAGAATAAGGGTGTGCCGCATCTCCTTTAATGACTTTGCCGTCTTTGTCTTTTCTATAGAGAATTTCGAAAACATCATCGTCGATAAATATATTCAGGGTCGTGGGTTTTAGCTTATCCCTTTTATTCCGGCTCACCGATTCAAAGGCGACTTCTCCGGCAAGAGAGGTATGATAAGCTCCGATTTTTGGATGAGTGGGAGCTTGTGTTCCATCCACTTGATATTTTAAAAGGGCGTTATGTTGATAGATTTTCTGAAATGATTTTTCGGGAAGAAAAGTTTCTCCCACAACGGACTTTGTCCCATCAGCTCCAATGAGAATATCGGTATTTTTGAAAAGAGTTTTGAGTTCGTTTCCTTTTTGATCCCCCTCTTGATGAGAATCTGTAAAAAGTGATTTAAACTTTAATGGTGTAAGATAATTCTGAAAATTATTATCACGGATTACTTTAGTTCCCAGAGCTTCGGCGGCATATTGCACACTAAACTCAATGGTATTCGTCTGAACAAACCCCCCTTTTCCCCAATCAGCTACGATATTTCTAAAACTGTGAATTCTTTCGTAACGAAGAATTTCTTCATCGGTAGAATTCGGCGTGGGTTTATTCAAAAGGACTTCATCCATCAACTCAATAATGCCGGCGGTAGATTCAGCATCCACACTAAGACCATAATTTCTTTTTCTGACTTCTCGATGATCCAAAACGGTGGTTTGGAAAGCGGGGAAGAGGGCTGACAAAATAGCAGCCGTCGTAATTCCAACGGGCCCTGCACCAATAATCGTTATCCGCGGTGTAAAGTTGATTGTCATGAGCCTTCTCCAAAAAATTAAACGCTTGAAAGATTTTAAGGTCTTCTCTTTCAAAAATTGAAAAGAATATCTATAACTCTAAATTGTTAAGATTCTATAAGGATGGCCCCTTTGTCTGACGACAAACCGAATGATATGAAGCGTTTTGGCACGTTTATTACCATTCCTTTTGTCCTTTCGGTTCCTCCTATTTTAGGATGGTTGTTTGGAGATTTTATCGACAAGCATCTTGGGACCCATCCTTGGTTTATGTATATCTTCGTAATTTTAGGTTTTGCTGCAGGATTTAGAGAGATGTTTAGAATTATTAAGCGGTACGGTGATGGCTGAGTATACCAAACGAATTCTTTGGCGCTCATTTATCGTAACTTTCGCAATTGTGTTATTTTTAATGGTTTACGTAAATTTTGACGCGGCTTTAGCCACTTTTTTTGGATCCCTTCTTGCAACGGCCAATCTTCTTCTTTTGAGGCCCTTATTAAAAGAGATTTTGATTACCAAAAACCCCTTGAAAATAGCTTTGTTTTTTCTTTTAAAATTTCCTTTGCTTTACGGGGCCGGATATCTCATTTTTGCAAGCGGTCTTCCCATTTTGTATGTAGCCTTAGGCTTAGGCGTTATGTTTCCTGTTTTGTCTTTTAATTTGAAACCGGCAGCTTCCCTTTTGCTTTTATTCTTCCTCCCTCTTGAAGCAGGTCTAAATTCTGACGTGCCCGAAGTTCCCAATTTTATCACTTTGTTATCGAACCGATTTTATGAAACCCCTTGGATTCAACTTCTTCACGAATGGGAATCGGTTTTCTTCTCCGTTTTTGTTGCCTTTTCAATCTCCACCATTTTTTACTTCGGCACAAGAAAGCAGGAGTTGATCCCATCGGGTCTTCAAAACATGATTGAATGGGTGGTTGAAAACTTAAGAAAATTTGTGAAAGAGGTATTAGGAGAGGAAGGGGAGAAATATGTTCCTTTTTTAGGAACCATGTTTATTTACATATTGGTGATGAACTTAATGGTTTTAGTTCCATTTATGAAAGCGGCCACATCAAGCTTAAACATAACGGTTGCTTTAGCCATTTGTGTCTTCGTTTTAGTTCAATATCTCAATATTAAACATCAAGGGGTGAAGGGATTTTTGTTTCATTTGATGGGATCGCCGAAAGATACGATGGGTTGGATTATGTCCCCTCTCATGTTTGTGATTGAACTGCTCACACAATTTACAAGACCTGTCACTTTGGCACTGCGTCTTTTCGGCAATGTCTTAGGAGAAGACATTCTGATAGGGGCTTTTGCTTTATTCGGGGTGTTAATTTTAGCAAGTATCGACTGGCCGTTAGGACTTCCGCTGCAGCTTCCGTTTTTCTTTTTGTCGCTTTTAACGAGCACGATGCAAGCGTTAGTCTTTACATTATTGAGTGCGATTTATATTTTGTTGTCTATGCCTAACCATGAAGAGCATTAAGATAAAAGGAGAAAAATGGACGTTGCAACAGCAGTAGCTTTATCTTCGCCATTGTCAGTTGGCGTGGCCGCTTTCGGATGCGGTATTGGACTTGGGATTGCGGTCTCAGGCGCCATGGAAGCGATCGGAAGACAGCCTGAAGCCTCAGGAAAAATAATGACGAATATGATCATTGGAGCTGCCCTTATCGAAGCTCTTACGATTTATACGTTGATCATATTCTTTATCTTGCTCGGTAAAATGGGTGCATAAGAGTGGATCTTGATATCGGACAAGTATTTACTCAAATCATCTCCTTTTTGGTTATGCTTTGGGTGCTTAAGAGAACTTCTTGGAAACCCATTTTGAAAATCTTAGATGACAGACAAGCTAAGATCAAAGGGGAGTTTGATCAAATCGAAGAAGAAAAAAATCGAGTGAAAAAGCTCGAAGAAGAAGCTCAATTGCAGCTTAAATCGATTGATAACCAGGCAAGAATCAAAATCAATGAGGCGATCGATAAAGGCAATAAGCTGTCGCAGCACATCATTGAAGAGGCGCATAAAAAGGCAAAAGAGATCGTTGTAAAAGCCGAAGAGGATCTGCAGCATGAAATTGCGAAGGCAAAAGTGCAGCTGAAAGGCGAAATTGTAGATATGGCACTGCTTGCAACCAGAAAAGTGATTAATCAAGATCTGGATGACTCCAAGCAAAAAAAACTCATAGTAGACTTTGTCGAGAAGGCGGATTTTAATTGAAAGGCCGTGAAATTGCTTTTAAGTATGCGAAGGCCCTGATGGAGAGTTCTCTAAAGGAACAGGATCTTTCTCAGAGACTTATCAATTTGGAAAATTTAGCCAAGCTTTTGGATCGCGCCCCTCAATTTCGATACTTTCTGACCTCTCCTCAAGTGGAAGATAAAGAGAAAGAAGAGGTTTTGAAAATCGCTCTTCAAGATGAAACACTGATAAACTTGGTGTGGGACCTTTTAAAAAAGCATCGGCTCCAAGCGCTTGAAAAAATCGTCGAGCAGTATAAGCATGGTGTAAATCAAAAGCTGAAGAGGGTTGAAGCGTATATCGTATCTCCTACCTCTGTAGATCCTGCGCTTCAAGAGGATTTAAAAGAGAGACTTGAAAAGCATTTTAACAAAAAAGTAGACCTTCAGCAAGAGCTCGATCCGAGACTGATTGGTGGAGGCATTTTATTAATCGGAAATCAATCCATCGACTTTAGTGTGAAAGATCGTTTAGATAAACTAAGAAAAGCGATGATGTCGGTAAAAGTGGAGACAAAGAAATCATGACGACTCTCAAACCCGAAGATGTAGCTTGGGCAATCCAGAAAAAAATCGAATCATTCAATGAAAAGCTCGAACTTGAGTCGATCGGCTATGTTCTCTCCATTGGCGATGGGATTGCTCGCGTATGGGGTTTGGATGATGTCATGATGTCTGAATGGGTTCTGTTTTCCAACGGAACTTTGGGCATTGTTTTGAATCTTGAAACCGATTCCGTCGGGGTGGTTTTATTTGGGACGGAAGAGGGAATCAAGGAAAGAGATATCGTTAAGAGAACCGGAAAGCTCGCCACTGTGCCGGTGGGTAAAGCTCTTTTAGGAAGAGTGGTAGATCCCCTCGGTAATCCCTTAGATGGAAAAGGTCCGATTGTAACGGATGAATTTAGACCTATGGAAATCGTCTCTCCCGGAGTTGTGGAAAGACAGCCGGTCAGCGAACCTGTCCAGACAGGAGTCACTGCGATAGACTCCATGATTCCGATCGGAAGAGGTCAAAGACAGCTCCTTATTGGAGATAGACAAACGGGTAAAACCACGATCATTATCGATACGATATTAAACCAAAAAGATAAAAACATGGTTTGTATCTACGTCGCGATCGGTCAGAAAGCCTCCACCATTTCAAGGCTTGTGACTTTATTGGAAGAAAGAGGGGCCATGGAATATACGACCGTGGTAGCAGCCTCCTCTTCAGATGCAGCTTCCTTGCAATACATAGCTCCCTATGCAGGAACCGCTATGGGTGAATACTTTATGTATTCAGGCAGACACGCGATCTGTTTTTACGACGATTTATCGAAGCACGCCCAAGCCTATCGCCAGATGTCTCTTCTTTTAAGAAGACCTCCCGGCCGCGAAGCTTATCCAGGAGACATTTTTTATCAACATGCGCGCCTTCTTGAAAGGGCAGCTAAGTTAAGCGATAAAAATGGGGGCGGATCGCTTACAGCAATTCCAGTGATTGAGACGCAAGCTAACGATGTGACCACATATATTCCTACGAACGTGATCTCGATTACCGATGGTCAAATCTATTTGGAGTCGGATCTTTTTTACGCTGGGGTAAGACCCGCGATCAACGTAGGCATTTCCGCTTCCAGAGTAGGGGGCAAAGCTCAAACCAAGGCGATGAAAAGGGGCGCCGAGAGTCTTCGGCTTGATTTAGCTCAATACCGGGAGCTTGCAGCTTTTTCACAATTTGGATCGGAGCTCGATGACAATACACGCGCTCAGCTTACTCGGGGCGAGAGAATGGTTGAAATCCTCAAACAGGATAAGTTTAAGCCTAATTCTCTTGAAAATCAGGTGATTGTTTTATTTGCCGGCACCAGGGGGTTTGCCGATGATATCCCTCTTCCTTTGGTCAAAAAATTTGAAGAAGAGCTTTTGAAGTATATTCGAGAAAACTATAAGGAAATTCCTGAAGTGATCGCTCGCACGAAAGATCTTGATAAAGGAACGGCAGACCAGCTTAAAGAGGCTCTTTCAAAGTTCACCCCTGAGTTCAAAAAGCAGCATAAATTATGAATAACCTGAGGGAAATCAGACGGCGTATCAGATCGATTGAGAATATCAAGAAAATCACAGACGCTATGGAGAGGGTAGCAGCTTCCAGATTGCAAAGAGCCCAGCTTCATGCTGAACAATCCCGGGCTTACTTTGTTGAGATCAAGAAAATCATGGATGATCTTCTTCATGCAGATATACAATGTGGTCTTACCAAAGAAAGAGAAGTTAAAAAAATAGCGGTGGTCATTCTTTCTGCCGACCGCGGCTTGTCAGGGGCCTACAGTGCTAATTTATTTAATAAAACCGATAAATTCTTGCAAAAATACGATCCCTCTAAAGTAGACCTGGTGGTTGTCGGTAAAAAAGGGATTGAATATTACCATAGAAAAGTCTGGCGCATCCGGCATCGCATTGAGAGCTGGGGAGGCAAAATCACTTTTACTGAAATCAAAGAATTTGCCGATCAACTGTATAAATGGTTTGAGGTAGGGGAGTATGATGAAGTGTATGTATCCTTTACGGAATACATCAACATCATGAAGCAGGAAGTAAGAATCGAGCAATTCTTAAGTTTTCAAAAACCCTCTTCAAAACATCCCCAAGATTTTATATTTGAACCTACGCCTGCTGAAATTTTTGAGGCAGTTCTTCCAAGATACTGTGTCAGTCGTTTTCAAAATGCTTTTAATGAGGCTTATGCCTCGGAGCTTGCTGCAAGAGTGATCAGTATGAGAGCTGCGAGTAAAAACTCGCAAGAAATTCTTGACCGTTTAACCCTTGTCAGAAACAAGGTGCGTCAAGCTGGAATTACACGTGAAATGATAGAAATTACATCCGGTGGAATAAAGTAAGGAATAGTTATGGGAGCATTAGGCAAAGTCAGACAGGTGATCGGACCGGTGGTCGATATCGAGTTTCCCAAAGATCAAATGCCAAGCATTTTAAATGCGGTTAAAATTAAAAACGCGGCTGATAATTCAGTTATCACGGCTGAGGTTGCTATGCATTTAGGTGACGATCTCGTCAGATGCATTGCCCTATCTTCTACGGATGGCCTTGTCAGGGGTTACGAAGCAGAGGATACGGGGGCGCCCATTCAAGTGCCTGTTGGCCCTAAAACGCTTGGACGTGTCTTTAACTTACTCGGAGAGCCGATCGATCAGCTAGAGCCTATACCCTCGGATGCGCCAAGATCTTCCATTCATAGGGATCCTCCCAGTTTCGAAGAGCAAGATACCAAAACACAAGTGTTTGAAACAGGCATCAAAGTGATCGACCTTATCGCACCTTATTCTAAAGGGGGAAAAGTGGGCCTTTTCGGAGGCGCCGGGGTCGGCAAATCGGTTATTATCATGGAGCTCATCCACAATATCGCCAAAGAGCATGGTGGATTCTCGGTATTCTGTGGAGTGGGGGAGAGAACAAGGGAAGGAAACGACCTTTGGCTCGAGATGAAAGCCTCCGGTGTTTTAGATAAAACATGCCTTGTGTTCGGACAGATGAATGAACCGCCGGGCGCCCGTTTGAGAGTAGGTCTTACCGGTCTTGCCATGGCTGAATATTTTCGCGATAAAGAGCATCAAGACGTTCTTCTCTTTGTGGATAACATCTTCCGTTTCGTCCAAGCAGGATCTGAAGTCTCTGCCCTGCTCGGTCGTATGCCCTCTGCGGTCGGTTATCAGCCTAACTTAGCGACCGAAATTGGAGCTTTACAAGAACGAATCACCTCGACAAAATCAGGGTCCATCACCTCTGTTCAAGCGATTTATGTGCCTGCGGACGACTATACCGACCCTGCGCCTGCCAGCCTCTTTACCCACTTGGATGCGGCCACCACCCTCTCTCGTCAAATTGCGGAGCTTGGCATCTATCCGGCAGTCGATCCTCTCACGTCAACTTCCCGAATCTTAGACCCTTTCATTGTAGGCGAGGAGCATTACCGCGTGGCTCGAGAAGTGCAGCGTATCCTTCAGCGCTATAAGGACCTTCAAGATATCATCGCCATTCTTGGGATTGATGAGCTTGCTGAAGAAGATAAACAAACGGTCACCCGTGCCCGAAAAATCCAAAAATTCCTCTCTCAACCCTTCTTTGTCGCAGAAACCTTCACAGGCAAACCGGGTAAATATGTTACGGTTGAACAAACCGTGAAAGGTTTTAAAATGATTGTGGATGGCGAGATGGATGAGATCCCAGAACAAGCTTTCTATATGGTAGGCCCTATTGAAGAGGTCTTTGAAAAAGCAGAATCCTTCAAGAAAGAGATGGTCTGATGTACCGCCTTCGCATCCTTACCCCCGAAAAAATTGTTTTTGACGGCGAAGTCACCTCAACGAAAATACCCGGTAAGGAGGGGTATTTCGAAGTTTTAAAAAACCATGTCCCGCTCCTCTCGCTCCTTCGGGAAGGTAAAGTCTCCACCACAGACGCTAACTCCCAAAAACACGAATGGACGGTGACAGGGGGCGTGGTCGAAGTGTTCAAGAATGAAGTGCGGTTGCTCGCCGACGCTGTGAAGTAATAGAGTTCACCACAGAGTCAACCACAGAGTTAACCACAGAGTCACAGAGGAAAAATGAGATCACAGAGACTTTTCTTCTTCTTTATACGTTTACCCTCAAAAGCTGCAATTTTACACAAAGGCACAAAGGAACAAAGATACAAAGAGTCGGTTCTTTTTATTTTGTTAATTTAAAAGATAAAATAAAAAGTTTAATTATATAAATCTTTGTATCTTTGTATCTTTGTGCCTTTGTGTAAAATTGCAGCTTTAGAGAAAAACTATTATGAGAATAGGAAAAGTCTCTGTGATCTCATTTTTCCTCTGTGTCTCTGTGGTGAACCTTCTAAACTACTTTGGCTTCCTTAACCGTTAGTAGCAGCAACAAACCGATCGCGAAGAAGAGGACGATCGTACTCATACCAAGGACCAATGAACCGGTAAGGGCGACGGTGGTGGAGACGACGAGGGGGCCAAGGAAGGAGGTCGCTTTTCCTGAAAGGGAGAAGAAGCCGAACATTTGGTTCATGAGCTCAGGAGGAGCTACTTTCGCAAGGTAGGAGCGGGAAGAGGCTTGTACCGGTCCTACGAACATACCCACCAGCATCCCGGCGATCCAGAACTGCTGCTCGGTTTGGGCGAAGAGGGTAAAAGAGGCGAGAATAATGAGGGAGACAAGGGAGACCATCATCACAAGGCGAGAGCCGAGGCGATCGTCGATGAGGGCAAAGAGGGCAGCGCCGATACCGGCAGTCACATTTAAGACGATTCCGAAGATGAGGATTTTTTCTTCCGACATCTGAAACTGTGTCGCAGCGTAGATGCCCCCGAAAGCGAAGAGGGTGAGGAGGCCATCGACGAAAAACATTCTTGCGATAAAGAAACGGAAGAGGGAGCCGTATCTTTTAAGGTCCAGGAATGAATTTTTAAGTTGAACGAGACCTGAATGGATGGCTTTACGAACGGGGAGCCTTTTCGGTGTAGAAGGGGTGAAGAGGAAAATGGGGAGAGAAAAAATAGCATACCATATAGCGACAAGAACAAGCGAAGCTCTTACATCTTCATGATCGGTCCGGTCAAAGGGAATGGGTGAGAGATTAGGATCGATAAAGATAAAGAGAGCGACTACGAGAGAGAGCATTCCTCCCACATAACCAAGCGCCCAGCCATAGCCTGACCATTTGCCGATTTGGTTGGGAGGGGCAAGATCCGGGAGCATGGCATTATAAAAAACGTAGGCAAATTCAGATCCCATCGTGGCGAGCGAGAAGAGGACAAGGGCTAAGATGGCAGAGCTCATATTGGGAGTGATAAACCACATAAAAGCACAGGCGAGGATGGTAACCCATGTAAAGGAGATAAGCCAGCGTTTACGGTGGCCCGCTTGGTCTGCGATCGCGCCTAAAATGGGACCGCCGATAGCGATGATAAAACCGGTGAGGCTTAAGGCAAATCCCCACATTTCAGATCCGAGCTCTTCATTGCCCACCACCGCTTTCACGAAATATGCCGGAAGAACGAAAGTTTCTATAATAGCTGAGAAAGAGCTGTTGGCCCAGTCATAGAAGCTCCAAGAAATAAGAGCTTTCTTTTTTACTTGGGGAACCGTTTCCGACATCATGGTTTTCTTAATAGTCTATTTCTGCTAATTTTTACATCTATGTTTAACGAATATTTAGATCGATACGCTGATCTCCTTGTCTCTTATGCCCTTAATGTACAGCCCGGTCAAATGGTGGTGCTCGCTGGCGAGCCTCTTCATCAAGACCTTATGCTTCGGATGGCTAAAATCGCTTACCGAAGGGGGGCGAAATATGTTCAGCTTGATATGCAGCCGGTAGAACTTGTAAGAGAGAGAATTGAATCGTCGAATCCTGAATATATCGGATTTGTTCCCAAAAATATTATCGAAAGATATCACGAATTAATAGACGAACAGGGAGCCTCCCTTCGATTTATCGGATCGGAAGATCCCGATGTTCTAGCCCATCTTGATCCTAAGAAGGTAAATCATCTTCAGCTCGGTTTTAGAAAAGCGATTAAGAGATACTACGAAGAGGGTGTCGGTCATTCCAAGGTCGCTTGGACAGTGGCAGCCCATGCAACCGAGGGGTGGGCGAAAAAGCTTTTTCCCGATCTTGATACGAAAGAAGCGCTCGAAAGGTTATGGATGGAGATTTTTAAAATCTGCCATGTCGATCAAGAAAATTATTTAGAGATCTGGAAAAATCATAACCAAAAGCTGAAAGATCGCGCGAAGAAACTGGATAACCTTAAGCTGAAAACACTGCATTTCACGGGTCCAGGAACCGATCTCAAAGTAGGTTTAAGTCCGAATGCAACCTTTAGAGGGGGCGGGGATCTATCTAGCCGAGGAGTATTATTTGAACCTAATATTCCAACTGAAGAGTGTTTTACCACACCCGATTATCATGCAACAGAAGGTTTTGCCAGAATTACAAGGCCAGTCTTTGTCAATGGAAAGCTCGTCGAAGGACTAAAGCTCGTTTTTAAAGCCGGTGAAATCGTCGATGTAAAAGCCGATCAAGGAGAGGCCTCTTTTAAAGAGTATATTTCCTCTGATCCCGGAGCCAAAAGACTGGGAGAGGTAGCATTAGTCGGGACAGACTCTCCGATCTTTCAAAGCGGCACCGTGTTTCAGGAAATCCTTTATGACGAAAACGCCGCATGCCATATCGCTGTGGGTTTCGCTTATCTTTTTTGTATTAAGGATGGAAACAAAATGACTCCCGAGGAAAAAGATGCCATTGGATGCAATGTTTCAAGCTGCCATTTGGATGTGATGATCTCGGATGAAAACACCAATGTGGATGGAATAGGCTATGACGGAAAAGTGACACCCCTTCTCCGCCAAGGCAAGTTTGTTAAATAAAATAAGAGAGTCTGGGATTATCTTCGGTATGCATTTTAATAGATTCCATAAAATCGGCTCGATTTACCTTATCTTTTTTTAAAAGTTTGATTTTTTGCTGATTAACAATATCTTTAATGACAGCTCCGGACATCTTTAAAGTAGCCTCTGCAAGCTCCTCTATCTTCACGTCTGAATCTAGAAAATCTTTAATATCATTGAGATAGAAAGACAAGATCTCTTTTCTTTCTTCCGTTCGCGGAAGATCAAAATGAAGGATGGTTCCAAATCTTCCGGGCCTTAAAAAAGCGCTATCGATGAAATCTTTTTTGTTGGTCGTGCCAATAACGATTAAGTTTAGATAACGCAAACGATCCATTTCACCGAGTAGAGCATTGACCGTCGCAATATGATTGGTAGACTCGGAACTATCCCTTGCAAAAGTGAGAGAGTCTAACTCATCAAAAATGATCATTCGATAAGGGGCATTTTCCCCTTCAATCACTTGAGCCGTTCTCGCCGGATCAAATAAAGCGGCTATTTTCTTTGAAGCTTCTCCCATCCATTTTGAAATGATATCGCTCGATTTTATTTTAACTATATGCGAAGGCTGTATGCCCAAACAGGCGGCAAGAGCTTCTGCAGTAGATGTTTTCCCAGTGCCAGGAGGCCCTTGAAAAAGGATCCCCTTTTCATGGGTGAGCTTTAATGCTTTAGCTTTTTCTTTATGAGGGCCCATAATGGCTACCAGATTTTTGAAGAAATCCATGTTTTCTTTAGATAGGCCAACCACCTCTTTTTCTCGAAAAATCTCTTCCGTTGTTTTTTCTACAGGCTTTTCAGGAGCAAGTTCATACTTTAGTTGGATGTCGGTAGTGTTTACTAATTTCCCCAAAAATGAAGTGGTGGGTTTCATATCGAATTGAAATTGGTGAAGGGTCACTTGAATCTCTGATTTATTCTTCAATACGAGTGTGAGCTCATCATCCTCTCTTAAACAATCTCTTCGATTTTCACGGATAAATTGGATAATCTCTGACTTTTCCTCTATCGTAACAGGCCGGCTTACATGAATTTCCATACTTTTTAAAGGATGAAGCTCCTCATGGTCGATGAATGTAGCCTGAACAGGATAACTTTTTGAGAATTCAAAATCGTTTCTAGATGGGACATCATACCATTTTTTTAGATCGGGCTTTTCGACAGTTTTTAATATTTTTTCAGCAATATTTTTAACAAGGAAGGTAGCCCCTCCCTCTTTTAAACGGACAAAAAGTTTTTGACCTACTACAAAGGGCCCTCTTTCCTTTAAAGCATTTTTCATTTCTATAAGTGAAATTGCCGGCCTTGCATGGTCATGGGAGGGATTAAACGCTACGACTTCAAAAAAGATGCGGGTTGCTTCATACACCTGATCATCGACAATAATAATGTAGGAGCTAAAGCCGCTAAATTGAATGCAACTTTCGCGATTGATTTCAAAAGCCGTATTGAATCTCCTTTTAGAACCTTCTAAACAATAAGGGGATTCGATAGATGCGATATTGAAAGAAACGGTAAACAAGTTTTCTATGGTGTGAGATTTGCTCAAACCCTTTTGAACGATATTGTCTTGAAAAAGGGTGAAAAAACCCTTTTGAAGATCGGAAATTTTGACGATTACAGGAGCTATTAAATAGGGATCATGAAGGGTCTCTAATACAACACGGACATTGAATTTGGTCGATCGGGATTTTTCAACCCGGTCGCAAAGAAGTAAAGATTTATCGCTCTCATGAAGTGAAAAATCTAGCTTAGTTTCTTCCGTAATGAGCCCATAGCGCTCATCCCCTTCAACTTGAAGTTCATTACATGTGATCACGAAGCAATAGCTTCCGATCTTTAACTCAACACTTTGTCTAAAACCTATCGGTAAAGGATAGGGCAGCGCTTTTTTTATCTCCTCTAACAATAAGAGGCAAGAAAGTTCGCTAAATTTATAGTCCCTTGAAAAGGAAATCCCAAGCTTGCAGGAAAGAATGCGAGGCAGACTCAATTTATGGGTTAATCCGACCGTATGGAAATCGGTTTGAAAATCATCTCTTATCAGATAAAACTGATTCATGGTGAAATTGATTTCACTCTTATTGGAAGTGCCATCTAAAGCTAACTTGAAAGGAAACGATCCGATCATGGCGTAAGGGGTTTTTAATAGGTCTTCAGATACATAAAGATGGCCGCTAAACCTTCTTGAATCATCTTCATTAACAGTGAACTTGCAGATGGCTAAGGAAGGTTGACCGATCGAAGGATTTTCGATATCGCTAAAGGTTCTTCTTCTTGAAGGAGGTTGCATTTTTTTCCATTTATTTGAATATAGGTTCTTATATGCCTGAGTTTGCCGATTTTGGTAGCCAGTCCGAACACTATGTGCTCGGACGAAGAGAATATCCTGACACGGTTTTCTATTATTTGAAAACATTTGTGCAAGAAAAAGAGCCTATTTTAGATCTTGGCTGCGGAACAGGTATTTCTACAAGACAGCTAGCTCGGCATGGCTTCGAGGATCTTCAAGGAATAGATAAAGATGAAAAAATGCTTGAAGAGGCGCGTGAGCATCGCCAGTACAAGCATATTCTTTATTTCCAAGCTATGAGCGATAAACTTCCCCTTAAATCAAATTCCATAAAGGCTGTAACCTGTTTTTCCTCTTTTCATTGGTTTTCAAACCCTGAATCGGTTTACGAGATAAAAAGGGTTTTAAAAAAGTTAGGTGTCCTTTTTATTGTTAACAAAAAAGATAGAACCCCTCTGAAGGAAGAGATCCAGGAAAAAATTACAAAAGCGTTTGATATATATTTTCCTGAAATTACCCCTTTAGATAAATCGGTAGAACTTTTGACCAAGCAAGGTTTAGAGGTCATACCTCCTAAATATTTCGAGGGTGAAGATCTTTACTCTCTTCCGGAAGCGATCGACTATATTCAATCGACGAGCTTTTTTGCAGCGATACCGGAAAATAAGCAAAAACAGATCTTAGAAGAGATTGTAAAACCGGTCTTATCTGAAAAATTAAAGTGGGACCGCATCGCGAGGAAATACGATGCGGTTTGCCTGGTTGCCCAAAAAAAGTATTAGAAGTTATTTTTAAGAATAAAGCTTTTAATGGTGCTGATAACTCCCTGAAGAGCTATAGACCTTTTGTTTTCAGGAAACATTTTTATGTATTCAAGATATTCGTTGTAGACCACTTGAAAAGTAGTTGATTTAGGCGTTACTTGAAAGCCTGGGTTTTCTAAATATTTTTCAAGGCAATCCACCAAATTTTGAACATCCTCTTTTTTAACTTCCCTTTTTTGAACCAGGGGATACCAAGAAACTCCGATATTTGATCTGGTTTGGATCATTTTATCGACTTCTTCTTCCGGTAAATCAGATAACGCCTCTACATCAAACGCAATCGTTTCCGGCTTCACAGAAGCTATATAAAAATGATGTAAATAGTTTAAGACGGTCTCTGATTGAAGGAGCGAGTCTTTATGAATCGCTTTAAAGGCTGCAGGAATAATTCTTTGGAGAAGATAGTTTTTTGATTTTTGAGGATAATCAATTTGCGCCCCCGTTAAAACTTCGAAGCAAGGCTCTTTTAACATTTGAGCTCTCTTAGAGAGGCTCTTCTCATTTTTATACTGGGTATAGACATCATGAATTTTACGAGCCAGCTTATCTAGATCAAGCGACTCTTTAAGAGGATTGCCATTGAGACGATATTGAATAATCGATCTTGCATAGCCTTGGAATTGGTTAAAATCATAAGGAACTTCTCCTTCGATAATACTGCAAAAATGCTGGGACCAAAATCCGGGAGGATTTGCTGAAATAGCTGCCATAGATATCTCCTTTTACTGAAGGATTAAGCAACATTATTTGCTTAATTTCTACACTTTTATTAGAAGAACATCCATGAATACATTGGAAAGAGCGTGCGGTTACACGCTGATGGCAGTTACTATTGAAACGACCTTCACCGCACTGAAAGACATCCCAAGACTTCAAGGACACACGCAATTGTGGGTGTTTCCACTCTACGGCTTCGGATCGGTACTCGTTTTTGAACCCTTATATCAAAAAATCAAAGATAAAAATTGTGTGGCGAGGGGAGTGGCTTACTCGGTCATGTTTCTCACCCTTGAATATTTTGGCGGCCTGGTAGCGAAGCAGATTACAGGCAAATGTCCATGGGAATACACGAATTATGGGCACGTGCATGGATTTATTAATCCATTCTATGCACCTTTGTGGGCCTGTTTCGGCTTTGCCGCTGAAAAAGCTCATCTATACTTTATGAGTAAGAAAAACTAAAGAGGAACAGGAGACCTTTGTGATCGCCTAGTCCTCATTGCCTCTGTGGTGATTGTTTTTACTTATTTAAAACTAGCTTTTCGAGTTTGACAAAGTCTTCTGCAAATTTGTAGATCCCTTCTGAAAGCTTCTGCGTCGCCATCTGATTTTGATTAAGCTCCCAGCGGAATGAGGCTTCTGTTAAATGGATTTTATCTAACTGCACCTCTGCCGCTTTTTTAGGATCTAGCTTGCGAGGAACATCCCCCTCTTCATCCGAAAGTTCTTGGAGGAATTTAGGAGCAATGGTTAGAAGATCACAGCCGGCAAGTTCGAGAATTTCTTCTTTATTGCGAAAGCTCGCTCCCATGATTTGGGTTTTATAGCCGAAGTGTTTGTAGTAGTCGTAAATTTGTTTGACTGAAACGACGCCAGGGTCTTGGTCGGGAGTAAATGGTTTGGGGTCGTTTTTTTTGTACCAGTCGAGAATTCTTCCAACGAAGGGCGAAATTAGGGTTGCACGAGCTTCGGCGCAAATGATCGCCTGAGCCAGGGAAAACATAAGGGTCATATTGCAATGAATCCCTTCTTTTTCAAGCTCTTTCGCAGCTTCAGCCCCTTCCCATGTAGAAGCTAATTTAATAAGTACGCGCTCTTTTTCAACGCCCATCTCTTTATAGAGTTGAATAAGCTCTTTCGCTTTCTTGATGCTCGCATCCGTATCGAATGATAGATGAGCGTCGACTTCAGTTGACACCCTGCCAGGAATTTTTTTTAGGATTTCAACCCCGAAGTTCACAAACAATTTATCCATCGTTCGGGCTTTATTCCCTTTGCCAAAACGAAGGGCCTCATCAATAAGGGGTTTATACTCCGGCTTCGAGCTTGCGTCTAAAATGAGGGAGGGGTTCGTGGTCGCGTCGGTCGGTTTATATTTTGCAATCGAGTCAATATCGCCGGTGTCAATGACAACGACGGTCATTTTCTTAAGTTGTTCTAGCTTATTCATAGTTAGCTTTTTTTAGGGGTGTCTTGGAGGGGTTCGAATCTAAAGCTGAGTGTTTCATCCTGATCGCCGATTTTTAAGTCGAGTCTTGAGGTTAAGCGGGTTAAGAGAAGTTTAAAGGGTATTTTTACATGGTGCTCACCGACGTCTACGCCAATAGAGGTGAGGCCTAGAATCTCTTCCGCTTCAAGGATCGATCTGCAAAGCGCTTCAAATTTTTTTAACTGATTCTTAAGAGATTCATCTTCAAAGACGTATTTGTTCCAGCAATGAGCGCACGTCAAGTCGGGATGATGCTCGATCTCAAAGAGGGAAAACCTCACCGGTTTAGAGCATTTTCTACAGTCAAATTCTAAGGTGTGTGCACGAGCCATAATACTATCTTACCTTAAGAGTCAGGGCAAATACAACCTTTTCTATTAAGGGAGGCTTTGATAGGTTGAGGGACATGGATCTGAACCGGCCGCTCCTGTTTGACCTTGAGCTTTTTGATGATCTGAAGAGATACCTCGATGATAAAAAAGAGGCCTTAAAACAGACTCTTTTTATCGCACTTGAGGCAGAAGCTGAAGGTCCCCGCTTATCTAGACCTGATCAAAAGTCTATGACTCTCAAAGAGGCGGTCAAATACTTTGATGAAGAGGTGGGTTTAATTGGCCCTGAAACTTTATCAAGAATCAATTTTGAAGCGATCGGGGAGAGATTTTCTGAGTTATTGAAAAGTTTATCCGAAATTCTTGAAGGGATGTGCAAAGAGCTTTTTGAGCAGCTAAAACACTCTCCGGTCGATCGATGGAACACCGATTTTTGCGAAAATGTACAAAGCGCCAAAGAGCTTATTCATGAAAACTGTAAAGAGCTCCTCGCCTTTAACCACACCCTCGAAAAATCGCTTAAAAATCTCTACTTGAAAGCGTTAAATCGCAAAAAATACTCTTTTTTTAAAAAAATAAGAGTCAATATTCATCCGATCATAGAGCCCGATATTCTTAAATCGTTAAAAGAATCCGATAAACTATTAACAAAAGAATTTAAGCAGTTTGTCGACAATCAAAAATTCATCAATCAAAATTTAACGAAAATTGAAGGGTTGACCTATAAATTTCAAGGGTATCAGGCATTTTCTGAAATCGATATTGACCGTAGAAACATTTTTGTAAGAGTTTGGAGATTATTGTCCCTTTACAATATAGCCAGAACTAAACATCGGGAAAGTTTAAAATTTATCGAATCTTCGATTAAAACTCTTTTTCCGCCCGGAAAGGCGAACCTGTTGTTTCGGGATTATCTCACTGAAATTAAAAAAATCACCTACAATCTAGCTAAAGTGTATCGGGGGAAACGGGATGCTACGGCTCAAGCTGTACTCATCACCCTTCGTTCGGAGACTGAAACATTAAGTACAACCATCCAAAAATATCGCGATTTTTTAATTAAAACAGACCCAAATCCCTATGTACGAAGTCGCTTTAGCGAATGGATTGTGGGGCCCGAGCCGCGCCGAACCAAAGAGCTTTCCCAGCTTGTCCATCAATGCCACCGTCTGGATGAATCGCAACGAGATCTCTTCGACTCTCAAGAAGGAGAAGACACCCGCGATATTCACATGACTTTGAGCCAGTTTTCAGAACTTGAAAAGATCCTTCATGATATGGGGCAGCCTCTCACGTCTCGCGCCGTGATGGCAAAAAAGGGGGCCGAGTTTACCCATCATCTTAAAAGGATTAACGAGGTGACAGCGCCTTTGCCCGAAACCTCTTTAATTGTGCAGGACCTTCTAATTAAAATTCTCAAATTGGATTCTAAGTACTTAACCCTTCAAGAAAATCCTGAATTCATCGAGCTGGTCAACACGCATCAAGGCATTTTTGGGATAAGCAGATCCCTTCCACACTTAAAAAGGATCAAGCTGTATAAAAAAGTTCTTGAACACTTAAGAAGCTGGAGCAAAAAACATGAGCTATCGCTCCACGCCCATGACGCAGAAGTGGAGGTGCACGATCTTCAAGAGGCGATGCAGGAGTTTTACCACTCGCTTCCCTTAAGGGATCCGGGCGAGCCGCATCAAAAAGCTCTTTTTAAATCGATTGTGATCGATTTGAAAAGACAGTTATTAGAAGAAAGGCTTCTTTTTTCCCGTTTTTTCTACCAAATGAAAGAGCTTGAACATGAAAGTCGCATCGTCAGGGCGGAACTGCATTTTGTCGATCCTTACCTAGAGGCGATCGAAAACAGGCTGAACGATCTTAGACATGTCTTAATCGATGATGATTGAATGACTTTGCAAGATCAAATGATTTTGATGGAGAAACTAGAGGCCGTATAAAACCCATCAGCGGGAATATCTGATGTGTATCGGGAAAAGCTAATCGTTACAGTCTGAGCTTTTTTGAACGCTTCTTTAATCACCGGAATCCAGGCGGATGGCAGTTCAATCCGTTGGCCGCCCTCTAAAACGTAGGCTTCCCCCTCGAGCTCCTCTTCGGGAAGTGTAAGCTTGGCTTTAAGCTCTTTTTGCTTGATGGGGCAGTTAAAAATATTGCCGTACAGCCTTTCGCCATCGGGATAGGCCGTGAGCTCAAGCTCAATACCGTTAAAAGCCGATTGGGAGGGAAACTTTTTTGATGTTGAATCAAAACAGGGAGTAACTATTTCATTTTTTTCCCATTCAACACAACGGGGGGAACAAGAGCAAAAAAAAAGGACGCTAAACAGCGCCCAATTAAGAATGGTCATTCTTTGAAAGACAATTAGTGTGCGTGACCGTGACCGCCATGTCCACCATTGCTTTGGCAAGCCACAGCAACGATAGCAACGATAGCTACTGCACCGATTGCGATAGCAGGAACTAAAGAGGGGCAGCAACGTGAATCAGCAAAACCTTGACCTTCGTAGCAGCACTCATCGGCATGAGCTGGAACGGAAGCAAAGAATGTCGAGGCTATGACTAGTGCCGCGATAAGTTTTTTCATTAGGGATCTCCTTAAGTAATTTATGAATATGACACTGTATGACACAGTTCTTATTTTTTTTTCAAACTCTTTGTAAATTTTTTTGGAGGTCACACCATAGGGGCCTCCAAAGAAATGGTACTAAATTAGTGGCTATGGCCATGACCATGCGATTGGTTCTGGATCGCAACCGCAACAATTGCAACTAATGCGATCGTTCCTAGCGCAACCGCTGGAGCTAAGGAAGGGCATTTGCGGCATTCAGTAAACCCACAACCACCGAGGTCTGAAGAGTACTCGTAAGCTTGGGCGTTTGGCATTGATAAGCCGAAGGTCGCTGCTATTGTGAGCAGTGCAACCAACTTTTTAAAGGCTTTCATTTGTGTTCTCCTTGGTGTCTGAAATTCTTGTACTTAAACATTTTAATTCGGGTTAATTTTCAAAGAGCGGAGGGAGTTAAAAAACTCTTTGTAATATTTAGGAAACTCTTCTCTTATAGCTGAAGCTGTGAGCATGTAGATAGTTCCTTCGTTTTTAAGAAGAACCATCATTTGTCTTTCGACGCCCCATTTAGTTTTGTTTTCAATTTGAAGGAGTTGGGCATCTCCTGCTTCCGTCTGAATAGTCCCGAGATCTTTCCATTCTGCATGGGTACTATCTAATTGTACTTTAACAATCTTACGAATGTAGTCTTTTAAGCTGCCGCTGTAATTTTCAAACCCTAGATTCATATTCGGGGGAAATTCGCCCTCACCTTTTCCAACTACCATTACAAGGACCGATTTGGGAAGATTTTTAGGATCGACAAGCCTCCAGCCGGGGGGAGGGGTAAATAGAACAGCTCCGGGGGCGTTCACATTTTTTTCCATTTCTTCAGCGAGAGAGTTATCCTGGGGAGATAATGGCGAAGGCTCCTCCTCAGCATGCAACAGGCTCAGGCTTAAGGCGAGGATTAAAAGGCTTTTTTTCATCGTAACATCCGTAATTTGCAACATATTTTTAAACTTTTAGCTCAATTTTTCACAACTAAGGAATGGCATTAAGGTTGCAAATTTTATCCGATATAAGGGATAAATTAAGGGCAAAGGTTAGAAACTGAGTCACTTGGGAGGAAAAATGCTTAAAAACGAAAACGACAAAATCCAAGAGATATGTGAAAAACTAAAAAATCATACTTTAGAGCCGGCTCTAAAAGAGGCTTCAAACATAGTTAAAGAGGCCGAATTAAAAGCTCAAAAGATAATTGAAGCTGCAAAAATTGAAAGTGAAGCCTTATTAAAAAAGGCTGAAGTTGAAATTAAACAAGCAAAAATTATTGCCGATGCTTCTCTTCATCAAGCCGCTAAAATGAGCCTTGAATCGCTCAAATCCACGCTTGTAGAGGAGTTATTTCAACCCAATCTTCTAAGAATGATCGAAGAGGGAATTCAAAATAATTCTTTAATTTCAAAGCTCATAGAAGCGGTCATTCATGCTTTAGAAACCGAAGGTTTGAGAGGAGATGTATCGGTCTATATTGCTCAGAATCTTGAGGCTAAAGAAGTGATTAAAACGCTTCTTCCGGAGGTAGTCTCTAAAATATCTTTAGTAAACGGAGAGTTTGCGGGCGGCATCAGGGTGCGTATTAAAGATAAGCATTTAACCATCGATATTACAGATGACACATTAAAAAAATTAATGAGTCAGTACATTAAACGCTCGGAAATCAGAGAATTACTATTTAGGGGATGAGATTTGGGGAATTACTATTTTTTATCTATCTATTTGCCCGATCTCATTATAACCAAAAAACCCGACTTAAGTTTAGATGAATTAAAATCATTATTAGAACTTCATTTAAATAAACGTGATTTAGATCTCTGCATGGGTTTTTTGGAAGATCGAAGAGGGGGTAGCGCATTTTCCGAGTGGTATTATAATTTTTTAGATGAATGCAAGGAGTCGTTTTACAAGCTGCGCTCGTCCAATCACACGGATCATCTTGAGATCAGGAATCTTTATGAAAATGAGTTAGATCCTAGCCAATTATACTTTGCATTTAACGAGTATAAGTTAAAAAAAATAGATGAGTTCTCTGGTCTAAAAAATTTTACAATCGATATAATAGTTGCCTATCTCGCTAAATATTTAATCATTTCAGAAATACATTCGTTAAACGATCGAGCCGGCAAGCAATTAGTGGCTCAATTGGAAGAGGGGAAAATATGACAACGGGTCATGTCATTCGTGCCTTTGGCAATCTTGTAGAAGTTAAGTTTGAAGGAAAGATTAGACAGGGCGAAGTCGCGTTTATTCTTTTAGATTCCAAAAAGCTTAAAGCCGAAGTAATCGAAATTGTAAGGGATGTAGCAAAACTCCAAGTTTTCGAAGATACCCGGGGTATTCATTGGATGACCCCGGTTGAATTTTCCGGAAGACTGCTTGAAGCGGAATTAGGGCCGGGTCTTTTGGCAGCCGTTGTCGACGGATTGCAAAACCCTCTCAATGAACTTAGCTTGAAAGCGGGCCTGTTTCTTGAAAGGGGGCTCTCTGTATCTCCTCTAGACAGACAAAAAAAATGGTTTTATACCCCTCTTGCCAAAGTAAATGACGTGGTATCAAGGGGCGATAGCATAGGATCTACTCCCGAAGGCGCTATAAACCACATTATCATGCTCCCTTTCTCTCTTTATGGTACTTATAAAGTCATTTGGGCAATAGAACCGGGTCATTATACGGTGGACGAGACCGTAGCAATTGTCATCGATGAGAAAGGTCAGAAAATACCTTTAACGATGGTTCAAAGATGGCCTATAAAAATGTGTTTGAAGGAAGGGGAGAAAAGAGAGCCTTCAGAGCCTCTTGAGACAGGCCTTAGAATTATTGATACCCAGTTTCCTATCTTGAAAGGGGGATCTTTCTGTACCCCGGGGCCTTTCGGAGCCGGTAAAACGGTTATACAGCATCATCTTTCCAAATATTCGAATGTAGATGCTGTGATTTTTGTGGCATGCGGAGAAAGGGCGGGCGAGGTCGTAGAAATTTTAAAGGAATTTCCTGAGTTAAACGATCCTTATACTAACGAGCCTTTGATGAAGAGAACCGCCATCATCTGCAACACCTCCTCGATGCCGGTCGCATCTAGGGAATCCTCCATTTACCTTGGGATGACGATGGCTGAATATTATCGCCAGATGGGATTGAATATACTCATATTGGCCGATTCCACTTCAAGATGGGCGCAGGCGCTTCGCGAGATGTCAGCTAGATTGGAGGAAATTCCCGGCGAGGAGGCTTTCCCAGCCTATCTTGCTTCCAGAATTGCAGAGTTTTATGAGCGATCGGGTGTGCTCGAGTTAAAAAATGGAAAAACAGGCTCTATTACTTTGTGCGGGGCTGTCTCGCCTGCAGGGGGCAATTTTGAGGAGCCGGTAACACAGGCCACATTGAATGTCGCAGGGGCTTTTTTAGGCTTATCAAGAGAAAGATCGGATGCAAGAAGATACCCTGCGATCGATCCGCACCTTTCATGGTCCAAGTATAATGCTTCGGATGAGGTTAAAGAGACTTTTCATCTACTTCGAAAAGGGCAGGAGATCTCTAAAAGAATGGAGGTGGTCGGCGTCGAAGGCACCCTGTTAGAGGATTTTCTGACGTATTTAAAGGCTGAGTTATACGATTTTAGCTATTTGCAACAAAATGCATTCGATAAAGAAGATGCTTTTGCGCCAAAAGAGAGGCAAAAAGAGCTTTTTAGATTGATGCTTAAGCTCTTTAGTAAAACGTTTCATTTTTCATCGCACGATGAAGCCAAAGAGTATTTTCTAAAACTGCAAACAGAGATTAAGAACTTGAATTTTATGCCTTATCAATCGCCCGCTTATTCAGAGGCGTTGAAGAGTTTGAACGGGAGATTTTCATGAGAGCCATTTATGACAAAATCGAAAAATTGAAAGGCAACCTGATTGTAGTTAAAGCCCCGCGCGTTAAACTAGGGGAGCTTGCCAGCATAAAACTGAGCTGCGGGCGGGAAACTTTAGGGCAAGTGATACGCATCAATGAGGAGGAGGCAACTCTTCAAGTTTTTCAAAGTGCAAGGGGCCTTTCTACTCAAGACGAGGTAAGCTTTCTTGCGCGCGAGATGCTAGCTCCTTTTGGTGATGAGCTTCTAGGAAGACGTTTTTCAGGTTCGGGGAAACCGTTGGATAAAGGATCTGAATTGGCAGGGGTTAAACCTTTGGCCTCCCCATCCTTCAATCCGGCGAAAAGACAAGCGCCTCGGGAGATCGTAAGAACGAATATCCCGATGATCGACATGTTTAATTCGCTTGTGAAGTCGCAAAAAATTCCTATTTTTTCAGCGTCCGGGGAGCCTTACAACAAACTCCTGATGAGGATCGCTAACCAAACCGATGCCGATGTCGTGGTAATTGGGGGGATGGGCCTCCCTTTTAAAGAGATGGAAGCGTTTCAGAAGAATGGCGAAGAGTCGGGATCGATGGACAAGACGGTCATGTTTATGCATCAGGCGACAGATCCTATCGTCGAGTGCCTGCTCGTTCCCGATATGGCAATAGCCGTAGCTGAAGGGTTTGCTCTTCAAGGCAAGGATGTTCTTCTTCTTTTAACCGATATGACCGCCTATGCTGATGCATTAAAAGAAATCGCGATCACGATGGATCAAATTCCCTCGAATAGAGGCTATCCCGGCTCTCTTTATTCCGATCTGGCATCGAGGTATGAGAAGGCGGTTTTAATTGAAGGGGGAGGATCGATCACTTTAGTAACGGTCACAACCATGCCGGGCGATGATGTCACGCACCCGGTTCCCGATAATACAGGCTATATTACGGAAGGGCAGTTTTATTTAAGGAAAGGAGCTATCAATCCTTTCGGATCGCTTTCTCGCTTGAAACAGCTCGTGATCGGAAAAGTAACGAGGGAGGATCATGGCGAGCTTGCTAATGGGATGATCCGCCTTTTTGCAGAATCCAAGAAGGCCAAAGAAAGAGAGGCGATGGGATTTAAGCTCTCACAATGGGATAAAAAGCTTTTATCCTATTCAAAACGGTTTGAAGAGGAGATGATGAGTTTGGAGGTGAATCTTTCTATTGAGAAAGCCCTTGATTTAGGCTGGGATATTCTCTCTTCATGCTTCAGTAAAGAGGAAGTGGGTTTAAAATCGTCTCTGGTTGATAAATATTGGAAATAAAATGGATCTCAAACTCAGCAAAACAGCTTTAAGGGAAGAGAAAGATAGACTCCATGAGCTTACCCGTTTTTTGCCCACATTAAAGCTCAAAAAAAGTTTGCTCCAAATGGAGGCGGAACTGGCTGAAAGAGAGTTTTTAGAGTGTGAAAAAGCTTATTTAAAAGCCAAAGAAAAAATCGGCAAAACCCTTTCTCTTTTCAGTTTAGATATAGGGTGTAATGCGGAGGATTTGCTGCACGTAGAAGAGATAAAAAAAGGCTTTCAGAATATTGCGGGCATAGAAATTCCATTTTTAGAAGAGGTGAAATTCAAGCCGGGAGAGTATTCTTTAAAAGAGACCCCTCCCTGGCTTGATAGAGCAGCTCAAGAGTTGCAAGAACTTAAGAAAACGCATCTAAAAATTGCAGTTGCCAAAGAGAGGCGCAGTATTCTTTTAGAGGAGTTTAGATCCATTTCCATAAGGGTCAATCTCTTCGAGAAAGTGCTTATCCCAAAATCGGAAGATAACATCCGAAAAATAAAAATATATTTGGGGGATGTAGAGCTCGCGGAGGTCGCAAGGGCAAAACTTGCTAAATCGCTATTGGAGAAAAAAGAATGCGGATTGATCTGAAAAAATACCTTTTTTTAGGGCTTAAAAGTCAGCAAGAAGATTTTTTTAAGAGAGCTCAGGCATTTGGAAAAATTCAGTTTGGAGATCCTTTTGAGCCTCATGAGCTTCCTGAAATTTCAAAATGGGCTCAAGCTATTCTCATTTTAAAACAGCTGCCCGAAAAGACGGCTTCCGATCAACCTATTTCCCCGGACGATGTGATTACTCTTTTTCAAACCATTGAAAAAGAAAGAAAGCTTCTTCAGGAGTCCCAAGAGTGTGATATTTTCGGCGATCTCTTACAACTTGAGACTCCGCTTATCAAACAGTTTTTTAAAGGGAAGAGGGGGGGTGAAAATCCTATCTACATTGGTTCTAAAGGAGAGACAGATTATTTTTTCTCTTTAAGCGAAAAAAAAATGAGCTATCCCTCCCTTCAAGAGATCCCTGTCGATCTGAAGGAAAAAGAGGCGCTTCATTATTCGTTAGAGAAGCATGAAAAAGAGCTTGGGGAGTTTGCTTGCTCATTAAAATATATGGAACGCCGTTTAAATGAGCTCTTAAATGATGTTTCCCTAAATCAAGCGCAGGATAAAGCCTTTGAACCTCTTCAAGGACTCTTTGCTGTATGCGGATGGATGCCTGAAGGCGAGGCATTTATAACCGATGTCTACAGGGTAGAAATAAAAGCGAAGGAAGATGAAATAGCCCCTACCTATCTTAAGAACAGTGGTTATGGCAAAGTGGGGGAGGATTTGGTGAAGCTTTATGATACACCCTCTTCCACCGATAGCGACCCCTCCTACTGGGTTTTAGCCTCTTTTGCCCTTTTTTTCGCCTTTATTATTGGTGATGGAGGCTATGGCTTTTTGTATCTTCTTCTCTTTCTCTATTTAAAATGGAAAATGAAGCCTCACCGGCTCATTGATTTAGGGATAGTTCTCTCGTCAAGCTGTCTAATATGGGGTTTTTTAACGCACTCTTTTTTCGGTATTTCCTTTTCGCTTGAATCTCCCTTTCGATCTTTTTCTCTTTTAAACTGGCTTGCATTAAAAAAAATCGAATTCTCTCAAATGCCTCTTTCAAAAGAGCTCGTAGATGATGTAAGTACGTCGATTTTAATGGAGCTTTCATTAGTCGTGGGGGTGATTCATCTTGTCATGGGGATGCTTCGATACGCCAAGAGAAATCCCCCTCTGATAGGCTGGAGCGTTTTTCTTCTAGGGCTTTTGCTCTATATGCCGGGGTATTTGGAAGCTCCCTCCTTTTTACAGTATGCGCTTCATTTCAGCAGCCTAGAAGGGACTGGTTTATTCATGATACTAGCAGGCTCTCTTATAGCTCTTCTATTATCGCTATTAAAGCATAAGTGGTTAGGTCTTTTAGAAGTGATGAATGTCATCCAGATTTTCTCCGACATTCTTTCTTATTTAAGACTTTACGCTCTCGTTTTTGCGGGCGCTATCATGAGCATAACCATCAATCAAGCAGCTCAGATGGCTCCCTGGTTCCTAGGTTTTTTCCTCCTGATCATAGGACACAGCGTAAATATGGTGCTGGGTATTATGGGAGGGGTTATTCATGGCCTTAGATTAAACTTTTTAGAATGGTATCACTACAGCTTTGAAGGGGGCGGTAAAGAGTTCAATCCCTTAAAGCTTTTCAAGGAATAGGTAAATTATGGATTTTTCATTTGATATGGCGGGATCCGCTATAGTGCTCGGTATCAGTGCGATAGGATGCTGCATTGGTTGCTGCATCGCAGGTCAGGCAGCCCATGCGGCAATGACCAAAACCGATGATCAACACGGTAAATTCATCTCTTTGTCTGCAGCTCCTTCGTCCCAAATTATTTATGGCTTTATTTTAATGTGGATGATGAGCCAAAAAGTAGAAAACGGGACCTTATCCCCGATAGACTCGATCGTAATCGGCCTTTTTGCGGGCGGAGCTTTTTTAGCCTCATCGGTCTTTCAGGGTAAAGTGGCAGCAACAGGCATTGAAGCAGTGCTAAAAAAACCTTCCACTTACGGAAAAAGTTTTGTGGCAGTAGGAATCATTGAATCGTTTGCACTCTTTGCCTTTGTGTTTTCCCTCTTAATTATGTGAGAGAAAAATGAGAAAAGAGCATGACTCTATCGGTGAAATCGAAGTGCCTGAAGAAAAATTTTATGGAGCGCAAACGGAGCGCTCCAGAAATAATTTTTCCATCGGTTTCGAAAAAATGCCGATCGAGGTCATTCGTGCCTTGGCTCTCATTAAAAAGGCCTCTGCAACAGCTAATGTAGAGCTTAAGGTGCTCTCCAAAGAAAAAGGGGAGGCGATCTTAAAGGCGGCAAGCGATGTCATTCATGGAAAATATGATGATCATTTCCCCTTGCTTGTCTGGCAGACAGGATCGGGCACCCAAACCAATATGAATGTGAATGAGGTGATTGCAAATATTGCCATTCATCATCTTGGCGGGGAATTGGGCTCTAAAAAGCCTATTCATCCTAATGATCATGTCAATATGTCGCAGTCCTCGAATGATACTTTTCCGTCGGCGATGCATATTGCGACGAGAATCATGATCCAAGATAAACTGATCCCTGCCTTAGAGCATTTGAGAGAGGCTCTCTTGGTAAAATCAAATGAATTTAAGGACATTGTGAAAATCGGGCGCACCCACCTGATGGATGCAACGCCTCTTACTCTTGGACAAGAATTCTCAGGGTACGTAAGCCAGCTTGACCACGATATCCAGGCCCTTAAAAACACCTATCCCCATTTAGAAGAGCTTGCCTTAGGAGGAACTGCCGTAGGGACCGGGATTAACTCTCCTAAAGGATTTGATACTCTGGTTGCATCTGAAATCGCGAAACTGACTAAAATTCCTTTTAAAACAGCCCCTAATAAATTTGAGGCGCTAGCTTCTAATGATACGATGGTGGAAGTGAGCGGCGCTTTTAAACGGGTAGCCGTTAGCTTCATGAAAATAGCTAACGATATTCGCTGGATGGGATCGGGCCCAAGATCGGGGTTAGGGGAGCTCCTTCTCCCGTCCAATGAGCCGGGATCTTCGATCATGCCGGGAAAAGTCAATCCAACCCAGTCGGAGGCGATGACTCAAGTGGCAATTCAGGTGCTAGGAAATGATGCAGCGATCGGCTTTGCAGGCTCGCTTGGCAATTTTGAGCTCAACGTCTTCAAACCGGTGATTATCTATAACATTATTCAATCTTGCCGCCTTTTGGCGGATGTGGCGATCAGTTTCGCAGATAAATGTGTGAAAGGACTTCAGCCTAATCACAAAAGAATTCAAGAACACTTGGACCGCTCTCTCATGTTAGCTACCGCTCTCAATAAAGAGGTGGGATATGACAACGCCGCTAAAATTGTGAAGAAAGCGCATGCTGAAGATATCACGTTAAAACAGGCGGCCGCCGACTTGATGCTCGTCGAACCAGCCCGTTTCGATGAGATTGTCGATCCCAAAAAAATGATCAGCCCTTCCTAATGTTTAAAAATTAAAACCCAGTCCTAAGTGCACCACACCTACATGACGATAGCCTCGATCGTTGTTCAGCGTGAAATTTTGCGCATAAAGAAGGTTGCGATTGAAAAGGTAGTAGTATTGTCCTCCCACCGTAAAATTCCACAGTCCTAGCCTTTTTGGAATGCAGGCGAGGGGAAAACGAACATCTACCCCCGTTGAAAAAACACCCAGGATACAGCGGTGATGGGGAAGAGCTAAGGGTCCGCCGTCCCAAAATGAGGGAGGGCCGATGGTCAGCCAGGTAGGGAAGAGGACCGTGTAATCGCCTTTAAAGGTAGGTATAAGACCCAGTTCGACATCGAAGGTATCGCCTTGCCGGCCCACCACAACAGTAGAGTCACCCGAGACGGTCCAGAACAGTTTGGCATAAGGATTTAAGAAATCATCGTCATAGGCGAGGAGAAATTCAATATTGTTTTCAGGGTAAAAATTTCCGGGCGGGCTTAAGAATTGCACATACTGGGCCCCAAATTTCCATCGGTCTAAAAAGCTTAAAGCAAATCCAAGCCCCCAATCAAATTCTACCCAAGCGGCTGCATGGGTGTTTTTTTGATGGGTCCAAAGATCGTTCCAGCAAAAGGTTGAAAGGGTTGCTTTTTGGATAAAACCGCAAGGACTCTTGTACACATCCCATGAAAGTCCTGCTGCCGCCTGGATTGTCAGATCTGTATTGACAACCAACAAACCTCTTGGAGTCATGTAGGCATTTTTCAATGAAAGGTCGAAGAATCCGTGTACATCTGATGGCTGGATTTTTTGATCATCAATAAATTCAAGTTCAGCGGATTCAGAGACCGCCGAAAGGGAAGAAAAAACTAATAGAAAGAGGAAAAATCGGAGTTTCATAGCAGAGGAAACTAACAGATACAAATTTTTCTTTCTATTCTTTCGTGCGGCAAAGGAGGGCTGGAGACCCCAGCCCTCCTTCGAGATTTATTTTTGGGCAGAAGGTTCAAGGGTCATCAATAGTTTTCTTAGTGTTTCAGGGTTATTGTAGTTGTCGATGAGCTCATTCGCGGAACCACCGGTTGGTTTCGTAGGACGGTTAGGGTATTTTAAAAGCTCTCCGAAGAACTGATCCATGGCAGGTTGAGTCAAGATCACAATCCAGCCATGATCGGCTCCCGATGAGCGTCCTGGAGAAGTTTTGAGATCTCCGCGAGTAGGCGCGGCTCCGTTAAAAATCACGTCATATTGCTCAGCCGGATCCCACCAAAGATTGTAGACAGCAGGAAAAGCCAAGTTCAGCTGGGGTCCTAACCAGGTGTCTTTAGCGGTGTAGAGGATTTTAAAGTTATCCACTCTAAGACCTCCGAAGGCCAGATCGTTAATGAAGATGAATTGATTCCTTTTGGACTTTCCTTTTCCTAAAATAAATTCACTGTTGTCAATTCCGTCAAATACGATATCTTTTCCCTCATTATCTTTCCAAATACGGGTAGGAACTTCTCCACCCGCCAGTCTTGCAAAAGTAGGCCACCAGTCCATATGGGACATCATGCCGTTCGCGACCGTTCCCGGTTTGATGTGGCCTGGCCACCACACAATAGCAGGCACTCTAAAGCCGCCTTCGAAACTCGTGCCTTTCATCCCTCTAAAAGGGGTATACCCGGCATCGGGCCACGCATCAATCCAAGCGCCATTATCAGTGGTCCATACAACGATGGTATCTTTATCAATCCCGGCGTCTCTTAACGCTTGAACGACTTGTCCGCAATTATCGTCCAGTTCCATCAAGGAATCGAGGTAGTTGCCTCCGCCTGCCGATTTGCCTTTAAAGCGAGGGGAGGGGTTATTGGGATTATGGACTTTCATGAAGCAAACATAGAGAAAGAAAGGATTTGGATCTTTCGCATGATCTTTGATGTATTTGACCACATCTTCCCGAATTTCGTCGTCAACGGTGGCTAAATTGTTATAATCGAATTTCTTTCTGACAATTTTTGGCGCCTCCCCACTTTTGCCTTCCCACTGAGCCAAGTTCACTTGGTTCCAGTTTTTCATGAAAGCTTCGTTATGGATCGGAAAATCGGGTGAAAGGGGCAGGTAATCATAGGCGTATACCCCTGCATAGTAAGGCAGCATGAGGCGCATCTCGTCAAAACCATGTGCGGTAGGAAAGTTTTCAGGACGATCACCCAGGTGCCATTTACCCCACTGGATCGTGGTATAACCGAGCTTTTTTAGGGCCTCTGCAATCGTCGGATCCTCTTTTTCAAGGCCGTTCAAGTCGCCCGGCGCAAGAACGGTTGAAAGGGCTGTTCTGATAGGAATTCTGCCCGTAATAAAAGAGGCTCTTCCGGCCGTGCAGCTAGCTTGTCCATAATAGTTTGTAAAACGCATGCCCTCTTCAGCCAGCCTATCTAAATGAGGGGTTAAGCACCCTCTATTTTCACCGCCTCCATAACATCCAAGATCTCCCCAGCCTACATCGTCGGTCATAATAAATACGATATTCGGTTTTTTTAGCGGTTCATCTGCCGTCAAGGCTGAAATAAGAAAGAGGCCTAATGAAACGAGTTTAAACATAAGATGTCCTTATAATAGGTATCACTATCCATAAGGTGTTTAATAATTGTGGTAAATAGACTAGCTCATTTGCTCATCTAGCGAGGACCATAAAATATCTATGAGTTCAGGTTCTATCGCTGTAGCTATTCGATGAACGCCCCCCGGCAGGCTCTTTTTCTTCAAGTGATTCACTCCAAGGAGCTGAAGCGTTAAAACCGGGTCGATGTAATCAAGGCTTGCACCCTTAGAGTAGGTCGCAAAGAAATTAATCACCATTCCATCGGCCAAAACGGTAATCCTTTTCTTAACTCCATTAATATCAAGATAGTAAGTAGAGCCGATATTTTCGGAGATTTCTTTTCTGACCCGTAAGGTTTTACTAAGGGTTGTGAAATAGTTCTCGAAATCTTTAGCCTCTTCTGGAAAAGGGTTTTCTTCGAAGATTTGCAGGTCTTTTATACTTAGCGCTTTAAAGAAAGAGTAGTTCTCAGGCTTATAAGGCGATGCGAGCTCATTTAATAAGGAGAGGCCCGGTTTAAACTCAATATCTTTAGAAGAGCCGCTGATCAAAACGAGTTCATCGTTTTCTTTTTGCCTATAGAGAAAGGCGTCAAGGTCCGATTCATCAAAGATGCTAGTTCCGGTCACCCCCATTATCGTATCGATATTTTGCCTGATCGCCATTTTTAGGCTTGGATAGGTAATAACGGTATGATCCGAAAGAAATAGGATTTTGTTTTTATCGGAATGAATTTCAAGAAACTCATCCGACTCAATTTGCTTTGAAAAGGGGATCTTTAAAGCCTGAAGCTGAGCGATGATTTCAGGGCTATTTTTTTTATAGCATCCCGTCACCACAATCCTTCCATAAGGTTGATTCTTAAGGTGGGGGATTTTCCTGATATTGCTGATCGCCTGGTCGTTTTCGCTTAAGAGAAATCGATGGACCGGATCAAAGTCAATATGCGACTCGACATGTTTTAATCCTTCAGGAACGACGTAGTTATAAAGCTCCTCATTCTTGTCGACGTTCGAAAGATTAGCGGAGGTATTTTGAAGGAGTTTCAGTTGCTCGATTAAGCGGGTGCCAATCGCCCCATTGCCTCCAACCACCACAATCTTTCGACTTTCAAACGTACGAATGCCAAGATTTCGCATAGCCACTTCTGAAGATTGTATAATAGAGGAGGCAATCCCTTTGGATTCGAAGGAAGTTTTAATGGAGTCTCTCGCACCGGTAAGAAAGGGAAGGATCGAGCGATACTTTTCCGGAAGCTTTTGCAAAGCTTTCAGGCCTCTTACCTCTCCAGACGCGGTTCCTTCGACGATTCCTAAAAGAATTTTTTCTTGGGTTGCCGTTTTTACAATCGGATGCAAGGGGTGAAGAGGATCGTGGAGCGCTTGAAGGATAAGCGGGAAAAAATATCCCCCATCCTCGAGAATAATAAGGGGCTTTTTCGTTAAAACGTTATTGGAGAGTACTTTTTCGAGGATGTAGGAGCTAAGCTCTTCCATCGATTGAATGTATGATTTTTCCGAAAGTTTCTCATATCGGTCTCTGAGCTCTTTTTCAACTTCAATAGTTTGCTGGGATGAAGCGTCAAAATCAAAGATAAATTCACTCTTTTTATCCATAAAGTTTTGAGTCTTTAAAGTGAAATACCTGCCCTCTGAAACGTAGTCCAGAATATGGGTTAAAGTTTTATCGATCTCTCCATAGGGAACACCGATGAAGGCTTCCAAGGTAAATCCCAGACGCTTAAGATTAAGAAGCGTTTGCACAACTTCCATCGTTCGATGATGAAGGACGATGACACTGATGTTTTCAGTAGGCTCTAACTGCTCAAGGACTTTTTCTTGAATGGGTAGTTTTAGATAATCAAGATGGGCATCAAGGGCCTTTGCAGGGGTCAGGTTCTCTGTAAAAAGTGTTAAATGAATATTCGCTTTTGTGACGCTCTCCTCAACAAAAGCGCCCTTTACACACCATTTAAGAGTTAAAGGAGGCTGTTTGTCCTTAATGATTTGAATAGATCCATTTCTCGCATGCCCTTTTTCATCGACTTTTGCAATCACTTGCTGTTGAAACACCGATCGGTTTTTTCGTATGGTTTTTAATAAAACTGAAATAACCCGCCCTAGATCCGGCGGTTCATCGGAAGAGAGGATCTCAAGGACTTTGGTATCTGAATAAAGGGTGATCTTTAAAATCTCTTTTTCAACATCCTTGGAGAGATCAGGAAGGATAAAATTTTCAGGATCGGTGACTTCTAGTTCCACTTCGCGGGGAGTGAGAAGGTTTTTCTCAACGCCTGAAGCGATCAAAAAATTCCTAAAGAGGAGGGCGATGTGATTTGAAAAATACTGCTCTAGAATGATTCGATTGTTAATCGAGACAATATTTGAAATTTTTCGTGAGATGTTGAAAACAAGCTGCAATCCATCCTTGGGATCCGATAGGCAAAAGGCTTTAAATTGCGATCTTTCGCACACAAAGAGAGTGGCTTTAGAACTGACTATTTTTGCGCTTGCCGATCGTTTGTCTTTCGTGAGGACGGCGAGCTCGCCGAATGACTCGCCGGTGGTTAAAGAGGCGATAAACTTCGGCGTAACCATATGCTTTTCGGAAATATCATCGGTTTCGGGTTGAAGCTGAATCTGGACTTCCCCCTCTACAACAATAAAAAGCTCGTTAGAGGAGTCATTTTGATTGAAAACGATATCGTTTTTTTTGAATGTACGAAGAGATCCTTTTTTAAAAAACCGATCAATTCCCTCTTCGGAGAGGTTGGTAAAGAGAGGGGCATGGCGTATAGCTTCTACAGGCTTCATGCAACCAGACTATACTTAAAAAAATGAAAAACCTGTAGAAACTTTATTTTGAATATTAAGAGTTCAAGAAAAACCCTCTTTTCAAAGAAAGAGGCTGAACGGGGCTCTCCTCTTTAGCTAATAGAGGTTCAAGATAGGTCCTTGTTTCAGGCAATATTTCTAGCACACGCCATTTAATTTTTGCCTTTTCCCTTTGAACGTTATTGTAAATGTTTTGCATAGCCTTTAAGGTGTAGACGGCTAAAACGTGAGTTTTCTTTTCTTGGTCAGTGATAACAGCTACAAGACCCAGTTGAGGTGAAAGGGTAGGATACGAGAGGGGTTTACAGCTAGAGTCAAAGCACTGATTCAAAGCTTCAGTAACTTTAAGAGACGTAAAACCTATAACGGTTCTGAGTGTTCCAAGGTAAAGGGTTTTTTTGTGGTGTGTTTCAAGATGCTTTGTATGGTGGACTAAAGCTTGTAAAGTTTCAAAGTTATTAAAAAAGTTAGGTGAAAAAATCATAGAATCAGGATTAATTTTTTTAGTTAATAAAAATGAAATTTAATCAGTTTCGGCTAATATTATATCCTCAAAAGCTGAAAACCTTGTAGTCTTTTTTTATGCAAGTGGATGGAATTCATCTTTTTTGGTACCGGCAAGATACCTATACATTTTTTGAGCCCTCTCAAGGGCTCGAGTCATTAATAGCCAACATGGCTAAGTTTCAGCTCTTAGATCATCAGTGTGAGAGGCGGCCTGATACCTATCCTAAAGCCCTCGCTTCTGTCACCTTGCTCAAAGAGCTTTATTACGATCCGCACAGAAACCGGATCAAAAGCATTCCTTTTCGAGCGGTTGAGAAGCTATACCAGTGCCTCTTTGATAAAATTCCGATTTTTTCCGGATTGAAAGTAACGGGCCATGATCCCCATCTTTTTCGTTCTATCTTAGAGGATTGCTGCAAGAAATATGCTTGCATGAGGCTGGATCCAAAAATGGCCGAAGTTTTTCTTTCTCTCCCCACGGGAAAAATCATCAAACATTTAAGAAAGGGAACCTATCAGGCTCCAAGTCAAGCTAAGGATAAACTAGTTCCCACTCTTCTATTTTATGTTCCCGAGAGGGAGGTGATGCCCACTATTCAGGCATGGGAAGAGAGGCATATTTATCCTGTTCCTTTAAATCCTATTTATGCGGCCCTTGACGAAGACTATTTAATACAACGTACGGGGGAGGTTTTAAGTGAAAGAGGATTGCTTATGGATTTAAAGCCACTCGATGGTCTCATCGCTAACTGACCGATCCGGCTCAGGTCTTTGATCAAGAGTGATGAGGTCGCACCATAGCATATGTTGCACGGTTTCAACATGGCAGCCGTTATCGTACAAGCTCGCTTTAAAAGAGGCGATGCCTTGCTTTTGGCAATAAGATTCATTCACGAGTTCAAAGATTTTAAGACCCCTCATGTTATTCAAAATCAGATGATGCTCAGATTCGGTGCGGTCTCCATAACGAATGGTAAGATAGATATCTCGTGTGTGCTCCGCGCGGGGAAGATTCCAGGTGACAACAAGCATTTGTCCAATATCGGGACATGTCCTGCGTGGATCAGGAGTGTCTACATGGTTAGAAGCCAGCTGATCCCCTGAAACGGAGTCGATGTAAACCTCTAAAGGTTGTCTACAGCCTGTGACTAGGAAGAGGCAAGTGAGGAAGAGGAGGAGTTCACGCATGTTTCGAGTTTTTTGCATCCGTTTAAAATGAGGTTTTCTGTGGTAGTAAAATCAAGGCAGGCATCGGTAATAGAGACCCCATATTTTAAAGGTTTGAAAGGGTTTAAAGGCTGCTGGCCTGCTTCTAAATAGCTTTCCAGCATCATGCCGACAATAGGGGTTCCCTCAGTGATTTGATCGATCACCGATTCAAACACAGCGGTTTGGTTGAAATGTTTTTTACGTGAGTTGTCGTGCGAGCAGTCGATAATAAGGCGTTTATTTTTTAAAAGGGTGAGAGCTTTTAAAACATGGTCAGGAGTGTAGTTAGGCCCCTTTTCTCCGCCGCGTAAAACGAGGTGGGCATGAGAGTTGCCAAAAGAGCTGATGACAGACAAGCGTCCATTTCCATTTAATCCAATAAATGTCTGAGGAATGGAGGCCACTTCAATCCCATTTACGGCAACTTCTACGTTGCCTTCGGTAGAATTTTTAAATCCGATGGGAAGAGGAAGGTGCGACGCAATTTGCCTGTGAATTTGCGAAGAGGCGGTTCTTGCTCCGACGCAACCCCAGGAAACAAAATCGGAAAGATAACAAGGGGAGGCGGGATCTAAAAATTCGGTTGCAATCGGCATCTCTAAAGAGGTAATAGCCTGCATCAGTTTTCTTGTTGCCAAAAGGCCCTCTTCGATATGATGCGAACCATCTAATTTAGGGTCGTGCATAAACCCTTTCCAGCCAAGCGCAGTTCTAGGTTTTTCGGCGTAAACGCGCATAACGATCAGAAAATGCTCTGAGACCTCTAGGCTTAACTGTTTTAGTTTTTTGGCATATTCAAGAGCTCCATCTATCTCATGAATAGAGCAAGGGCCCACAATGAGAAGTTTTCGAGGATCGGTTCCCTCTAAAATATTGATGATTTGATCGCGCGTCTTTTGCACAAAAAGAGATTCCGCTACACTAATTGGGACCGAGCGCTTCAATTCGTTGGGCGTCGGGAGATCTTCAGTTAACCAATCGAGGGTCATCCAGTAATCCTGATGCAAAAGTTAAAGGGGCTGAAAAATACTTTATATAAAGAGCTTTTATCTGGCTACACCCTTGAATTTTTTCGAGATGAAATCGGAAAAGGGAATTATAGCATAAAATGTCTCCCCGGGAAAACATTTGTCACATCCCAGGACGAATTAGGGGAGATCAATGCTCTTTCCCTCTTAAATGCGCTTGATTTTTCCGAGTGGAAAAATTTTGAGGGGGTAGTGTCTATTAAAAAAAATTCAAGAGCGCTCTTTCTTTCGTCTTATCTTTCAAAAGAGTGGTACGAAAGTGTTGCAAGACAGGTGAAAAAATTAGGCTTTACCCATTTTATAACGAAAGTTCAGGACGAAGAGTTAAAGGTAATAATAAATAATTATGGTTTGCAATATGGATATTGCGGTCTAGAGGGTGATTTTGTTCCTGATTTTTATTATTACGCTCCGACAATAAATAATGAAAAAGAATTTCTTTATGAAGAGACCCTCGTCAAGGATCTGAAAAAACTTCAAAAAACAGTTTGGTTTCGACTCCCCAAAAAGCCCTTAACAGATTCGATTCTTCGGAAAGTAGATCTTTATAATACGAAGGCCTGCCCATTGGTGCTGCATGAGCTTTCAGCTTTAAGAAACTTAAAAAAAATCGGATCGCCCCTCTTTTTCAAAATTAAAGTAGAAAGGCCTCTTTGGCCCTTAACTTCTGTTTTGGAAAGCGATTCCTTCCTCACAGGTCTTGATAGACACCCGATCGAGGGTCTTATTGTAGAGACTCCCTTGCTTCCAAAGGAAAAAAGTTTTCTTGAAATGCAACTTTGGGCGGTGTCTCAAGTTCAAATTCGGGGGGGTAGAATAGAAACCTTGATGGAAGCTTGGCTTTATCGAAAAGGGGTTCATCACCTTCCGCTTTTAAAAAAAGCGCATGAAATCGCCAAGGACCTTGAGCTTTTAAAAGAGGACCCCCATCCAAGGCTTCTGTCTTCAAAAATTCTATGTGATATTCAAATTTTGGAGGAAAAGCTGAGGGGTGAGAGGGAGTTAAAACTATTTCTTTTGGATGCAAGAAGGATCCTTGCCCATTTCCTTCAGGAAAATAGCATTCATCTGCCTCAAGTCCTGAGAGAGGAGGACTATGAGAATTCTTTTTATACGGAAGCGCATCCCCTGGGAGGGTCATCCTTAAAAACTTCCTCAAAAATAATATTAAAGGATCATTCTCAAACACTTAAGTATGAAGGGGAGTTAAAAGCCCTCTATATGGAAAACTCGTTGTTTTAATCTCATCTGTCTAATAAAATCTTCAGGATATTTCGGAAAGGATTTATGGAATATCTTGAAGCACTCCTTAGCCAGATAAAAGATTGGGTTTGGGGCATACCTCTCCTTGCATTTTTGCTCGGAACCGGCCTTTTTTTAACGCTTCTTTTGAGAGGCATTCAATTTCGTTATCTCGGTTACGCCTTTAAACAAATTTTTAAATCTCAGGATGATTCAAAAGGGGACATCAATCCTTATGAAGCGCTCATGACCAGTTTGGCAGGCGCAATCGGAACCGGTGCTATTGTTGGGGTATCTACAGCATTAGCCGTAGGCGGTTTGGGCTCCCTTTTCTGGATGTGGGTCACCGCTTTTTTTGGAATGGCCACTAAATATGCCGAATCCCTTCTCGCAGTGAAATACCGCGTGGTCGACAAGAAAGGGGAGATGATGGGCGGCCCCATGCAATATATGGAAAGGGGATTAAACTTAAAATGGATGGCGATCCTGTTTGCTTTATTTGGCTCGGTTGCAGCCATCGGGACCGGAAATCTTGTACAAGTCAACTCTATTGCAGAGGCTTTGAATGAGGTGTGGGCGGTAAACGCATGGGCAACCGGTATTGTACTTGCCATCCTTACCGCGTTTGTTATTTTAGGGGGTGTGAAGAGTATCGGCCAGGTGGCAGGCGTTTTAGTCCCTTTCATGGCTCTTTTTTATATTGTTGGCGGTCTCATTATTTTAGCTATTCATCTAGATAAAATACCTGAAGCTTTTCGAATGATTTTTGATAGCGCCTTTACAGGAGACGCTCTAGCCGGCGGTTTCTTAGGGTCGGGTGTCATTCTGGTGATTCAGCTAGGGGTCTCTCGAAGCGTTTTTTCTAATGAAGCAGGCCTTGGAATCTCTTCGATTGCAGCCGCCGCTGCGAAAACTGATAGCCCGGGCCGTCAAGCGATGATTACGATGACGGGAGCGCTCGTTTCCACCATTATTGTGTGTACGATAACAGGTCTTGTCTTGGCAGTCACAGGTGTGCTTGGCCAAAATGGCTCTAACGGAACTCTTTTAAATGGCGCTCCTCTTGCCATCAAAGCATTTAGCTCTACTTTGATGGGTGGAGAGTATGTGGTCACTGTCGGGCTCATTTTATTTGCCTACTCGACAGTTCTTGCTTGGGCCTACTATGGCGAGAAGTGTTTTGAATACCTCTTTGGGGAAAAATCTATCCCCTATTACAGAGTGATTTACTGCCTTCTGATTATTCCAGGAACTGCCATCAAAATGGAAATGGCTTGGCATGTTGCCGATATCACGAATGGTCTTATGGTGATCCCTAATTTGTTAGCCCTGATCCTGCTTGCGAAAGTTATTAAAGACGAAACAAATCATTTCTTGACCCAAGTGAAAAAAGAGGAAGCTGCCTAAATATATGGAAACGATCACATCACTTCTCTTAAGCCTTTATCATTTGGTCTGGGGGCCGCCGCTTCTTATTTTGTTAATGGGGGTTGGGATTTACCTCACGATCGCTTTAAAAGGTCTTCAGTTCCGTTACTTAAAATATGCCCTAGAACTAGTCGCAGGAAAACATCTGGGAGCGGAAGGCAAAGGGGATATCTCCCACTTTGAAGCATTGATGACGGCTCTTGCAGCGACCATTGGCATCGGAAATATTGCCGGGGTGGCAACTGCTCTTGCGACCGGAGGGATGGGGGCTCTCTTCTGGATGTGGGTTACTGCTTTAATCGGGATGGCGACCAAGTATGCCGAGGCGATCTTGGCTGTGAAATACCGTACGGTAGATAAACGGGGCGAGATGTGCGGCGGTCCTATGTATTTTATTGAGAGGGGCCTCAATTGGAAATGGCTCGCAGGCTCTTTTGCTTTATTTGGCGCAATCGCTGCATTAGGCGGCGGAAATATGCTGCAGGCGAACTCTGTATCGGATGTGATGAAGAGCATGTTTAATGTCGATCCTCTTTACTCAGGGATTGTGATTGCAGTCCTTACCGGCCTTACCTTGATGGGAGGTATTAAGAGTATCGGTAAAGTAGCCTCTCTTTTAGTGCCCATGATGGCGATCCTCTATATCGGAGGAGGTCTTCTGATTCTTCTCGTCAAGTTCGATAGAATTCCGGATGCCCTATGGCAAATTGTAAGCCACGCTTTCACAGGCCAGGCAGCTTTCGGAGGCTTTTTAGGCGCATCGGTCATCATGGCGATTCAAGTGGGTTTGAGCCGCGGCCTTATGACCAGTGAAGCGGGACTTGGAACCGCCTCTATTGCAGCTGCCGCTGCTAAAACAGATCTTCCCGGCAGGCAAGCGCTCGTTTCGATGACCGGCTGCTTTTTAGCGACCATCGTTATGTGTACCGTTACAGGCCTTGTGCTTGGGGTAACCGATGTGTTTGGAATGGTTAATGCGGATGGCAAACTTGTTAATGGCGCCTCCATGACGCTCCTGGCTTTCAATTCGGTTTTTTCGTGGGGCGGATATATTGTTACGATTGGCCTTATTCTGTTTGCTTTTACCACCTTGATCGGATGGTCTTACTACGGTGAAAAATGTGTAGAATATCTTTTGGGAGAGAGGTCTGTGCTTCCTTACCGTATCATTTTCACATTAATGATTATCCCGGGAGCTATTCTTGAGCTTGATTTAGTGTGGCTTATCTCCGATATTTTCAACGGACTAATGGCCTTCCCTAATTTAATTGCCCTCGCGGCTCTCTCTCCGGTAGTCCTTGCGGAGACACGAGCATTTTTGAAGGTATTGGCTGAAGAGAGGCGCTAGATGAACTTCGAAGCGGCGGTGCTGAAGCCGCTTTTTCCCCCTTTTCGATATCAGGTAGATCTTGTCTGATAGGCCCTCTTAAAGCTTCATAGCCGCTGCATAAAACTCCAAGCATAAGTATGACTACAAATATATCAAACGTTACAAAGAGTCCGGTTACGAGTTTGTTTGGGTAGTCAAATAAAGAGCCGATGAGAGAGAGGGTAAAGAGCGCTCCTACTACATAAGAGGCTTGCACAAACATTTTTCCGAGATGAGTTGCCGCATATTTTTGAACGCTTCCTTTCTCCAAGAAACAGGCATTATCTTCCCTTAGACGAAGCTCATTTTCTTTCCAACTTTGGTAATGCAAGGCAATTTTTTGGCCGACTTTAATCAAGGTGATTAAAGCGATGAATGAAAAAGCTGTTAGAGCACATTCTTGCGGATGATGAAGAAGAGATTTTCCGATGAAGTCGATGGTCAAAATTGTTCCCGTGAGTGTTAAAGCAAAGCTTGCCCCTTTGACGAAATACTCGATGCAATATTTTCTTCTAAGAGAGCCGGGAGGATACCCAATATTTACGAAAGAAGAGAGTAGTTTTGAGAAGTTAGGCTCTCTGGGTTGATGAAGTGGAGCGCCCCTTAAGCTTCCGGTTAAACCAATCGGTTGCGCACTCATCTTTACCCCCTCTATTAAAGAGGGGAATATAGATGAAATTTTGATTTACAGGGGAGTCAAAGTTCTTTGATCTTAGACTCAATCACTTGAAGTTCGCGTGCTGAATTTTCAATATTAAATTTTGTTTTTTGAATCAGTTCAGGAGGGGCTCTATTCACAAAATCGGCATTTTCAAGTTGTTTAGAAAGCTTTTCAATTTGAATTTTGAGCTTTTCTTGCTCTTTTAAGAGACGATTTTTTTCTTGAGCTATCATATCTTGAGGTAAAGGGATTGCAATCTTCACCGATTCAATCACGCCCGTTGCCATAAAGCCGTTATTCGGCAGCTCGCCAAAATGAAGTCCTTCTGTTTTGATAAGTCCTAAGATAAGATTTTTATCCTCATGAAGTATTTTGTAGAGGGGATCAGACTGGTCGCCTTTAATGTAAATAGGAGGACTTGCACTCGGAGGAAGCTTCATCTCACCGCGAATATTTCGAATCGTGTAGATCGCTTGTTCCACTTTTGAAAAACGCTCTTCAATCTTTTGATCAATATCTTTTTCGCGAATCACATGGGGGTAAGTGGAAAAGGCAACGCTTTCACTCTCCAAGCTCTTCATCAGATCAAGAGTGTAAGGATCGGATCCTGACACTTTCGGGAATCTCTCTTTTATGATCGAAAACAACTCTTCGGTGATAAAAGGCGCCATAGGGTGTAAAAGCCTTACAGATAATCCAAGAATAACTAAAAGGAGCTTTTGCTTATTCTTTCTCTCTTCGGGTGTGCCCATTTTTCCAAATAGGACAGGTTTAACAATCTCCACATAGTAGGAGCAGAAATCTTTCCAGAAGAAATCGTAGGCTCCTTGAGCCGCTTGGTCAAATTCGTATTTATCCAGGGCTAAATTGACTTTTTCAATGGTGTGATTCAACCTGGATAAAATGAGTTTATCCTCCAAAGTGAAAAGATTTTCATCGATGGAATGATCATAATCAAGTCCTTCGATCTGCATGAAAACGAATCTTGCGCCGTTCCAGACTTTATTGGTGAAATTGCGATAGTCTTCAAATTTTCGACGGTCGAGATCTATTTCTCTTGCCTGGCAGCCGGAAGAGCATAGGGTCATCCGGAGGGCGTCCGTGCCAAATTCATTGATGATCTCAATCGGGTCTATGATGTTGCCCTTTGATTTGGACATCTTTTCCCACTTAAATTGAACATCCTTTGGAAGCGCCTCGCCTTCATCAAATTTTTTTCTCTCCTCTTCAGTCACATAGGCAATCCCGTTTGAATTCTGCCTCCAGTACGATTTTCCGAAGATAAGACCGTGGAGAAATGTTTCTTTAAACGGGGGGGCCTCCATTATTTTTTCGCCCATCATGATCATTCTTGCCACCCAGAAGAATAAAATATCGTGACCGGTCACAAGCACAGAGGTAGGATAAAATTTTTGAAGTTCAGGGGTGTTTTCAGGCCATCCAAAAGCGGCAAAGGGCCATAAGGCGGATGAAAACCAGGTATCTAATACATCGGGATCTTGCTCCCATTCGGGTCCCGGGTCTTTACCAATGGAGCAAATCATTTCATCAGGGTTTGTTTTTTTATAGTAAATAGGAATACGGTGTCCCCACCAGAGCTGACGGCTGATGCACCAGTCCCTTAAATTATCGATCCAGTGGAAATAGGTGTTTTCCCATTGTTTCGGAATGAGTTTAATCCTGCTGTCACGAACCGCGCTTTTCATTTTGTCTTTGAAGGCGCTCATCTTGATAAACCACTGTTTCGACATGAAAGGTTCGATAACCGCTTTGGAACGATAAGAGACGCCTACTCTGTTTTGATGAGGATCAATTTTAGCGAGACAGCCTTGTTTTTTTAAGTCCTCTACAATCTTATCTCGAGCTTCACGCATGAGGAGCCCTTGATAAACTCCTCCCATCTCATTGATTCTACCGTCTTTCGTCATGATGTTGATCAAAGGAAGATGATGCCTTTGAGCCATTTCATAATCGTTCATATCATGAGCAGGGGTGATTTTAACCGCGCCTGTTCCGAATTCGGGATCGACAAAAGGATCGGCTAGAATGGGTATTTTTCGTCCCGTGATCGGATGAAGGACGTTTTTCCCTACAAAAGATCGGTATCTTTCGTCTTTAGGGGAAACGGCGACTGCTGTGTCTCCGAGCATTGTTTCAGGGCGGGTGGTGGCGATATGAATTTTTTCTGTGGAGCCTTCTACAGGATAGATTAAAGTATAGATAAACCCTTGGCGCTCTTCATACTCCACTTCGTCATCGGCAAGCGCGGTTTGAGTCACAGGATCCCAGTTAACAAGATAGTCTCCCCGATAAATTAAACCCTCATTGTAGAGCTTCTCGAACGTCTTAGAAACTGCCCGGTTGTTTTTCTCATCCATGGTGAACCGCTGGCGCGACCAGTCGCATGAGCAGCCTAAGAGCTTAAGCTGCGAGACGATCCTGTCTTCGTTCTCCTCTTTCCATTTCCACACATGTTTTAAAAACTCCTCTCTTTCAAAATCCACCCGTCTTTTGCCGGTTTCCCGGATAAGTTTTCTCTCGACGATGGTTTGGGTTGCGATCCCGGCATGGTCAGTACCCGGAAGCCACAGAGTCTCAAAGCCTTGCATTCTTTTGCGTCGGATAAGGACATCTTGCAAGGTGTTGACGAGCGCATGTCCCATATGGAGGGCGCCGGTTACATTGGGAGGAGGGATCACGATGGAATAGGCTGGTTTGGAAGAAAAAGGATCGGCTGTAAATTTATTTTTCCAAAACTCAAGCCATTTAGGTTCAGTATCTTTTGCGTCGTAAGCTTTCTTTAAGTCACTCATACATACCTTATGAAAAAGAGGATGATAACACGTTTGGCATAAGAGACGCTACTCTCCTTGCAAAAAAGAGAGCGTAAAGTGAATAAAATTATTCAAATAAAGAGTATGCTGAGAGTAGACGGGGAAGTCACCATGACACTCTTCAAGGCTCTCAAAAATTATTTCAAATCAACCTTTAAGAGAGCCCTTTTTATTTTCAATTTCCCTGCGAGACGCACTCTCAAAGGGCTAATACACAAACTGGATCTCCTGGAGTCCGAGTCGAGAAAAAGTCAAAAAGCCGATCAATCGGTAAGGGATTTCTTAAGCCTTCATATCTCTAAGTCATTAAAAAGAAAATGGATAGGCTACAAATACAGAACCGATGAGATTAAACCTGCTTACCCTGAACCTAAAGTCCTTAAAGAGCTTGAAAGGCAAGCGGAAATCTGGAAAAGGGGCGAGTCTTATTTTTCAATCAAACGTTTAACCCAAGACGAGTTAGATAAACTCCATCAGATAGCCGAGTACAACGAGTTTGCAGAGCTTTTAATCGAGTATAAAAAGCTTGCCCGCGAAATGTTTGAATGGGCCTTAAGAGATAAAAATGAAATTGCCCCATTTATCGAATTTCCCAATACAGCTTCGAAACTGATTGAATCCCACTTGTCGGAAAGAATCGGAAGAATGGATCAGAAAGTGTTGAAAATCAAGAAAGGGCACTCCAAAATTCTCACCTTGCCTTTTGAAGGGGTTGATCACAATATTTTGAATCCGGACTATGTCGTGGACTTCAGCTATGGTCTTCGTTTAAGCATGGCAAACATATTTGAAATCTTCAAAAACAAGGCTTATGACTCCGGCAAACTAGAATTCATGAAAATGGGTATTATCAATTGGAACGCCCTTTTGATGGGCCATTACAGCGCCGAGACAAATCAAATCGAGCCCATCGATGTAAATATCAAAAGATGGTGGGAAAAACTTCCTCTTTTTAAAACCCTTTCCCTTGAAAAAGTGATCGAAAGATATGGGGTAGTTCCTCATGCAGGGGAGTGGGTGGCTTCGGCTAGTTCTACGAGAGGAAGTCTTAATCTTGACTTCAACAATACCCACGCCTTCTTGGAAGTGGCTATACCTACAGGCGAGGGGACTTATAATCTCTTTGACTTTGGGAAGTTTGCCTCCATCTTCCCTAAAAACTTCCTCGATGCCATTAAGATGCTTTGTAAAAACTCGCATGCCTCGATTGCCTATCCCGATGAGAACGTCTACTACACCCATAGAGAGACAGCTTTAAAATCGTTTATTTTAGACGAGTCTCAAGCCGAGCAATTAATGGACTCTATCAAAGAGGATATCTTAGCTTCTCGATCAACCAACTTTGTGTACCAAATTGAATCTGAAAACTGTGCTAAGTGGGTTGAACATAAACTCTATGATGCTTTGGGTTCCTACAATATTCCTCACCTTTTCTGGATGCCTCTTCTCGATACAGAACCCAATGGTGTTGTGAAAACAATCTTTAGCCTGATTAAAAAACTTCCCTCCCGTCTTCAAGTCCCAATGCTTGCCTGCCTTCACCTTCCCTTAGGTGCTTTTCAAGAAACCTTGATTCAAGAAGGGGGCTTGATAGTTTCAAAATCGCTGCATACCCATGACTTCTTTGATCACGGGCATGTCTTTCTTCCGGCGCTTTTGAATGAAAAGAAAAAAGAGGAAGCAGAAAGAGAAGCCTTAATCCTTGAAAGATCTCTTTGGATGATGAAAGAGAAGCTGTATGACTTGGTGTTAAAAATCCAAAAAATCTTGAAAGGATTTAGAACCATCTCGTCCTATTTTACCCCACCGCCCCTTATCGATCTTAGCTTAAGCTAATTGGCATACTAGTTGCACTTGTCCGGCATGCAAACGAGTGCCGAAGAGGTCCCCTACATCACGGCAGAAGGAAAAATCAGGCCTTTGAGCCGTTATTTTAAACCTCTCAGAGGCCTTTTTCTTCTTAAGGCAGAAGAAAGGCTTATCAAAAGGCTGGATAGCTTAGAATCGAGACCCCTTCTTCTCCCGATTACTTCAAATTCTGCCTGGGAGGAGGCGCTCAAGACCTCCGAAAGGCTTTTGAATCAGTCAGGCTCTATTCCTTTAAGATGGCGTTATGTCGCTTTAAAGTATCGGATTGAAAAAGGGGCAAAAGGCTCTATAGACAAACACGATCAAGAATGGCTTTATGCGCTCGCCACACGGTGGAAAAAAGAGCATCCCCTGTTTTGGGTCCACTCTCTTAATCCGAGGGAGATGAGTTTTCTCGACGAAGCGCTTCACTATCCTGAATTTATAGTCCTCCTGCATGATCCTCGATTTAAGGAGACCTTTTTTAACTGGATCCTTCGAGACCGTATTCCTCCCAAAGTGTTTATTGAATACCCCCGTTTAGCAGAGATCATCAATGAGTATGCTTTAAATGGAAGAATCGGCGTGGTGGGGGGCGATAAATTAAAAATACAGAAATTAAAGAGAGGACCCTATTTTGAAAAGATGGTCACCCTCCCCTTTGAAGGGAGAGATCAAAACATTCTAGACTTCTCAAAAATCATTTTATTCCGAGGGGGCCTCTCTCTTACGATCGGGGAGATCTTTAATCAATTTAAGGACAAGGCTAAAAGATTTGTCGATGTGGAATTCTTTGCGCAAGGAATTACCAACTGGAACGCCCAGCATATGGGCTACTTGGTCCCTTCAAAACAAAAATATGAGGAAATTAACCTTGAACAAAGGGAGTGGTGGAGACAGCTGCCTCCGATTGAGATTCTGAGCTTGGAAGAGGCTAAAAAAAGATTTGGAGAAAAAGTAAATGGATATAACTGGTGGATTTCTGCTAACGCGGCAAGACAGTATTTAAACTTGAACTTTGAAAAATGCCACGCTTATATGGAAATTGCGATCCCTTACAAAGATGGGTCTTATAATATCTACGATTTCGGGAAATTCGCGAGATATTTTCCTTACGGGGTTGTGGAGGATATGATTTTCTTTACCGTCACGACGCCTGCTACGATTGCTTATCCTGATGAGAATATTTACCACACCGCAAGGCAGCAGGTGGGTTACGCGTTTGAGCTGAACCATTTCCAAGGGCTGCAGTTAATGGATGAAATTAGGAAAGACATTCAGGATGCAAGGGAGGGAAATCTAATTTTTCAAGTGGAGTCTGAGAACTGCGCTCAATGGATTCAAACGCATTTCGAAGACTTGCTAGGGAAACAGGCGATTCCAAATTTGTTTAGAGTGAAACTGTTAAAGTCGGATGCTGTCGGGATTCCTGGGTTTTTCTTTAATTTGATCCGAAAACTACCTGAAGGATTACAGCCCACTGCGATGCAAGCGCTGCATTATCCATTTGGAGCCTGGAAGGGGCAGTTCATCAAAAACAGGCAGGGAGAAAAGATATTCAAATCTTTGAATAAAAGCCATTTTTGGAAAGATATCATCGTCTATCTTCCTGCTCTACTCCATAAGCAATTTGAAAGAGGATTTGTGAAACCCAACCGAGAGCATGACGAGCTTGATTAGACTTCATTTTAATGGATATATTTTTTGATCTCTTTATTGCTTAATTTTTCAACCCGATGTACACATATGCTCTTAGAAATCGATTCGTTATAAAACTCTTCATTTTTTTCAAACAAAGCAAGTTTTGAAAGAGGTCTGATGGCATCCAAAATTGTTAGTATTCCGATAACCTGTTCGAGCTATTTTCACGATTATTCAAAACTGAAAGAGGAGGCCTTTTTAGATAAATTGAAGCAAATCCCCATCAACTGCCTCGATTTTTTAGGACAAGCCATTCAGGATGCATCCTGGGTAGAAAAACACTCTGACTTTGGGAAAATGGTATTTCGCGAGCTTACAGATTTAACCTTGGATGGCAAACTATCTATTGATAAGGTTGAAGAGGCGCTAAAGAATTTCTCATTTTTCGATCCGGTCGCCTTAAAGAGCGTTGTTTCAAATAATCTCTTGGTGTGGTGCGGGGATCAAGGGCAGTGTTACTCGCATTTAATCTTCTTGCTTCATTCGAACCGTCTTAAAGAGAAATGGCTTTCATCGAGAGCTTGTAGCCAAGACATTAAAATTGAGATCTTTGCTCCCTATTTAATCTCCTTGAATGAGCTAAGTATTTATCAATCCATCCTTATCACCTGTGATCCCGAACCGCTTTCCCAAATGACCTTCCGGAAGTTGTTAAGATTTATCAAGCAGGCCGTTTTTTTCGGACACACTCAAATACAAACAGTGGCGGAAAATTTTTTAGGGGATTTGATCACTAATCTCGCGAGCGCATTTGAAGTGTATCCGGAGGCAGTCGAAATGAATCTGACTCAAGTCAAAGTGGCTTGCGAAGTACAAGTTTACACTTATAGAGGCCTAAGATATGAAAGCGGGGCGATGATTGCGGATATCCACAGAAGAGATTACTCCTCCTCGAATAGGGTGCTTTATTCTGCTGAACAGCTTGAAAAAGAACTTCATACGGAAGATTTGCAAGAATTAACTAAAGTAATTAGAGGATATAAAGAGGAGGCCATAGAAAGCGATTGTTTGTTAATTGTGAGAAGACCCATTCAATGCTCACCCCCGATAATCATGAAAGAGGTGCTTGAGGAGGGGATGTACAATTTTTCGGTTTATAACTTAAGCCTCGATTACTACCCGATTGATAAAATGCCAAAGGCCATTTTACAGGACGAACCCTTCACCTTCACAGATACGGAACACCTCATCATTGCAAAACCGTCAGATAACTTGGTGTTTAAAAAAATAATACTGGGTCTTCTTCATTTTACCCCTAAATTAAAAAGTCTTGTGATAGACAGTCTAGCGGTAGCAGACGATGATTTTTTTGAAAAAATGGCCCTTATCAATTTGCGATTGACTGCGATTTATTTAAAAAATCTCTATTTAAGTACCGAGACAATTAATAGACTTCCCTTTATGTATCCATCGCTTGAGATTTTGCACCTAGAAAAACAATACATCTCTCCTGGCTTTATCGAGTCACTTCTTCGTTTTAAATCATTTAGAGCGTTGATGCTTGTATCTTGCGAAGGGATAGAGCCCCTAAAAAATGTTAAAGGGGAGGCTTTTACAAATCTTAAAATATTCGGTATTCACAAGAATGAAACACTCGAGAATGAAGATTTCGTTCATTTTTTTAAATATGCAAAAAATTTAAAAATCGGCTCGTTTACCGGGATTAAAAATTTTGATCTATTGAGTATATCCAATGAGTGTCCTATTCAGTATTTGATGATGGATGCTGCATGCTTAAAAAGTTCTCGTCATATAGAATACTTGCAAAGTTTGCCCCAACTTAAGACTGCACACATCTGTACAAATGATATGAATCCTGAATCACGAACTTACTTAAACGAACTTCTTAGATCCTCTGCTAAAAAATTTCAAGTTCAGCTTCTTTGCAAAAATCCTTTTTGAGAGCTATGGCATTAGTCCTTAATTCACCTAAAACACTCTCGTATGAACTTCAACGGCTGTGTGAAAATAAGTCTGAAAGCGAGCTTTTGAAAAATCTACGAGAAATTCCCAGGCGTGTCCTAGAGTTCTTCAGTCAAGCGGTTCAGGATTATGAATGGTCTAAAGCAAACGCCTCTCTTCTACAACATGTATTTAAAGATTTGACAGATCTTGTTTTTAAAGGACGTTTGCCGAAGGAGGAGGCCTTTTCTGTATTGGATGAGGTGATAAGGTTTGAAGGGGAGAGGATCGATGAGCTCTCTTACCACGATATAGCCTTTATTGATAAAGGGCGCGAGCTCAAAATGTCCACCCTCTTGCTTTCGAGAAAAGCAAGAGCCTTTAGGGAAAATCGTGAAGCATTTTTTAATGTTCAAAAAAAATTTCCTCTTTTTGATTTTGCTTCATTAAAACTATATTACAGAACCTTTATCCAGGAAGATTTTTCGTTTTTAAAAGAGGAGTCTTTAGAATTAAAAATTGCTTTTTTAGCTCAATCTTATTGCGATGGATATGCCGAGCTTTTAAATTTTTTAGAAGATCACTTGATAGAGCTTGCTCAAGACTTTCTTGCAGCCTTAGAACTTTATCAGCCTGCGATTAACACTCAACGAGAAAAGTTAATACGAACCTGTTCAAATCTGATTCTTAATCATAAAGGCATCTACAAAAATGGCTCCGAGTTAAGTCTGGTTGCTTATAGAACCGTCATCATCGATCGCAAAAAATGGATAATCCATTTACTCATTCTTACCTGTAAAAATCGAAGGGTTTTGAATATTCATTATAGAGATATTGGTAAGTCAGTAAAAGAGGAGTCTCCAGTTAATGAACCATTTGATTGGAAGGCGATCGAATCGGTTCAGTTTAGTGAAACCCTTTTGACAGATAACTCACTTAAACGTCTTACCTTCAGTATTTTTTCCCTATTGCCTAACTTAGCGTCAATTAGCCTGGATAATTGTAGATTTGTTAATCTAAATTATCTTTATCATCTCGCAAGAACCCTGCCTAATATTAAGCAGATAAGCTTTTCAAATACTGAAGTGAAGGGAAACGATTTAAAGCAAATCCCCTCTCTTTTCCCTCGTATATCAAGCTTACGGTTGAAAGGGCATGTGATTCCCGACGGCGTTCTGGAAGAAATTCTGGAATTGAAATCTATAGAATTTCTTAATTTAGAAGAAGCCATAAACTTGCCGCGTTTCTCTACGATTAAAAAAGGATTGTTTAATAAAATCCGCATGCTTCATTTAAGAAATGATCGTTCGCAGCTAAGGGAAGATTTGATTTATTTTTTTAGAGAAGCGACCTCTCTTTCTAGATTTATGGGTTTTAATTTAAAGCGGGATCAATTCCATGTGAAAGATATTCCTCTTACAACCCCGCTTGAAGAGTTGTATATTAGTTCGGATGTACTACGCGATATCACCGATTTTCATCATCTTCTAAAAAGACCCTTTTTAAAGGTTTTAAAGATTTTAAGGGTAAAGGGTGATAATCCTGTTTTAAAGGAGGTTGCAAGCATAACTTGTCATCTACAGATTGAAATAGGAAATGAATCATGAATGGGTATATTAAACCCTCTTCATACTGTTCAAAAGAGATTTTAGAACTATTTAAAAATAGGGCCATCCGCGAGGCCGATCTGTTAGAAAAGCTTAAAATTGTACCTCGAAGGATGCTCGCATTTTTAGCTCAAACGATTCAAGATTTTGACTGGTTTCAAGAGCATCGTCTCTTTCTTACCAGGGTATTTAGAGAAATATCGGTCCAAACCGTTAGCGGTACATTGAAATTAAGAGAGGTGAGAGAGACATTCAGTGCAATCATTCGTTTTGAGCCCGATTTACTTTGTCTCTGTGTAGATAATGACATTCGCTTTAAAGACAGTCAGTTTGCCTGTTCTAGACTTATGCTCATGCTAAATGCTGAGCGTTTTGTAAAAGAGGCTCCGCCTGCCGCCATAAAAGAGATGTTTCCACATTTAACCAAAAGACAGATGGGCCTTTATTATAGGTCGTATCTTGAGAATGATATGACCTTTCTTGCCTCTGAAAGTAGCCAGGGGCTATGGGACTTTGCCAAGCAGTTTAATTTAGATCAAAATAGAATCTTTCTTGCTTTTGTCGAGAAGCATCTCATTTCCTTTATACAAGATATCACTACAGCCTTTGAATTTTTCCCTCTCGCGGTAAAACTACAACTAAGAGAGCTTGAACAGCACATTATCCGGTTTATTTGCAACTATAGGGGAGGATATATAGAAGACGATGCTCTATATATTTTTCAAGTGCGAGGAGCCGGTTTTGATCAATCTTTAGCAAGAACCATTAAGGCGATTTCCCAAAGGCAAGATATTGTATGCGGTAATACGCACGGATTGAATTTACTGAGTTTGAAGATTTACTCTGCCAAGGGATGCAATTGGAAGTTATTTTATGGAGAGGCTTTAAGTAAGGATGAAAACAGATTAGTGATGGATTATCGTCCGAATGCCTTTGTGGGGGTGACAAATCCTAGTATTTTGGATAATGAATCCCTGAACTTACATAATATTCAAGCCATCGAAGTTCCTCAAGGACCTTCAGGAAAAGTTTTTTGCCATATTTTACTGGGTGTACTTTATTTTCTTGCGGGCTTAAAAAGGCTGATTTTCAATCATGGGGAGTTTTTAACCGATGGATTGCTCAAAAAAATAGCCCATGTTAAACGGATTGATCAAAAAAATCGTTTAGGGGAGAAAATCGAGTGCCTTGAGCTTGGAAAATGCAACTTATCGGAAAAAACTTGGGAAAGTCTCCCTGATTTATTTCCTAAAGTTGATCTCATCAAAATTTCTGATATTGTATGGCCGAATCATCTCTTAGAGAGATTGCTTAAAATAGAGTCTATGCAATCTCTTCTTTTACTTAATATATCCTCGATAGAACCTTTTTGTAGAATGCCTCAAGGCCTTTTTAAAAGGTTAAAAGTTTTTTTTATAGAGAATGTGCGAAATCTTACTCGAAAAGATGTCCTTCACGTGCTCAATGAAGCTACAGAGCTCATCTATCTAAATGCCGTTCATTTAGAAAAGGATGTTTTTTTCTTAAGCGATCTACCTGAAAACTCTCAATTAAAAATACTTGTCACAAGTATAGAAGTATTGAGAAGTTGGGACGATGTAGAGAAATTGATTAAGCTAAGGTCGATTGAAAAAGTTGTATTTCGATTTAAAGCATCGATATCCGAAAAGCAAAAAGAGATGCTGGATATCTATCTTCGTTCTACGAGGGCGAACGTATTGATTCAGCAGGATGAGATTGAGCCAAAAGCTCTCTCACTCTTTCAATCCGTGTAAATAACTGCGCCGCAGAATAAAAGCCCTTCTCCTTTTCCCAGGGTTTTATTTGGGAAAGGTTATAGGTTTTACCTTTTCTCTCCAGTTTCTTCTCAGCGCCAAACCAAAAAGTGGCCGCTTTAAAAAGAAGCCTGTGGGCCCATTTATGCTCTTTTAACCACTTAAAGACCGGTTTTAACTTAGGGTGGAGCGTGAGATCAAAAAAATCGGTCTCGAAAAGGGGAGGACAGTCAGGGCAAATATTTTTAAAATGCTTTTCGGCCCAATGACAGCAGTTTTTAGTTCCCAGATGAAAGAGGGAAGTTTTCAGCCAATCATCTCTCACTCGATAAAAGAAGCTTTCCCCCTCTTTCTCCTCTACCGCCAACGAAAGAATCTCATGTTCCCTATCATGCATATCGATGTTATCGTCAGGATAGATATATTCGGCATCGACATATTCAAAAACGAGCTTAATGAGATCGGAGGCATTTCGATGATAAAAAGTGGGAAATTTGCCGATTGGAAATACCGTATATACCCCATCTACCATTGGAACTCCAATAACCAGTAAGGCATGATTGCCTTGAAATCGAAGTTCTTTGAAGGATTGGGTCGCCATCACCCCAACACCCCATTTTTTTCCGTCCAAGGGGACTTTAAAAAATTGAGAAGCCTCTTCAGGATTGTATCTTCTGACCGGGCGAATAGCTTCCCAGAAGCGCTCTTGAGTCAGATCAATAAAAGTTTGAACTTTCGCTTTCGGCCAATAGCATACTCCCTCTAAAGAAAGCGTTTGATCCGGATACTTCAATTTCGGGAAATATCTCAGTTCCATCGGGCGGAACTCCGACTCTTCAAAATCGGCTAATATCTGTTTTACCGTAAAAACTTTATTGCCAAGGGTGACTGGTTCATTTTCATTTAAAAAGTTAATCTTTTGATTCCCTTCACATAAGATAGTCACTTTTTTTGAGGAGAGATCAATAGATATGTGTGCTCCTTCATCAGAAGCTAGCTGATCGTGAAGCCTTGATTTGATCAGTTTTTGAGTAAGATCGGGAAAACAAATAAAGAGAAGCGGAGGGAGCTTGTAGCGGAGAATCCAGGAAAAAAATGAGTTTCTAAGATCGCTTTGTTCTAAGAGCTGAATGAATTCCGGATGTTCCGATGTAGAGGTTAATCTGTTTAAATCACCTTCGGTCAGGGATCTGATGTCTAGAACGGTTTGCTCATTTTTCCACTGAATCGCCCATTCTTTTAATTTTTCATTGAGAGGAGCCGGGCGGCATCGCTCTCTTCGGGCTTTGACAGAATAGAGATAATAGTCATTTTTGCGGTTTAACCACGTATATATTTTTTCAAACTGCTGAATAGAAGGTTCTTCCGCCTTGGCTTCGTAACTTAAAAAAATTTTTTCTGCTAAACGTTGCAGCCTATTAATTCTTTGGTCTTTTGAGTGGGTAATCCATTCCCATAAGCGGCTAAGCCATGAGATTTTATAGAGTGTGCCATCAGTCCTTACATCTAAAGGCAATCCGGCTGACAAACCGTCATAAAGCTCGTTTATAGAGTTCATAATAAATCTCGTTAAACCAAGTAGCAAATTAGCAGGAGATCACATATGAGTAAAGTAAATGATTTATTTCCCAAAGGATATATTAAAAAATATCTTTAGTTACTTTGACCCTTTTACTTTGGGAATGGCAGAAAAAGTGTGTTCCCGATTTCGAAACATTATCAGCCAAGAAAAAATCTGGAGAGAGGCCGTTTTTGAAGGCGTGCCTGTTATGGAAAAAACCCGCTTTTACCGCTATATCGGCGATTTGAATGGCATCTATTATAACGATCCTAAAGTGAAAAGCATCAAAATCGCCGGGCAAGTGTACTCGGTCAAGAAAGCGGCAAGTTATTTACTGATTATCAAATACGATGAAATTCTTTTTTTTAAGCAGTGGAATCAGGTTCGAACAGCCCCCATTATGAGGCCCCAACTTGTAAAAATCGATGGTTCACAGATTGCATGGCTTGATTCAAAAGGCGCAGTCTTCATTTTGGATGGGTTAGAAGATAGAATCAAAGAAATTCAACTGGGTTTAAAGGTGTTAAAAATATCCCTTCGAGCCGATCGTTTATTATGCCATTATGAAAATAGCCGATTAGAGTTAATTGATTTAGGTGGGAGAAGGATTACAGCCTTTGAGAAGGTGCATAAAGTTAAGGTGTATAACTTTGAGTATTTCGTGGTATGGGTTCAAAGTGATCTATTCAAAGTATCTTTGAAGGATGGATCCGTTATCCAAACAATCCCTTTTAGAAATTATGAAAGTTCACTCGTATTCAATAACAAATGGGCTTGCAATTTAGATTTTTTCGTATGCCATGAGCCTTTTGACCATTTTCAAATTTCGGCTGCGAACTGGGAGAATCGACGCTTCCTGACGATAGAGAGTAGACGTGGAATGCCGGATGATTTCAAAGTTTTAGGCCACCTATTATTTATTCATTACATTGCACCGACGTTTTTTGTGATATGGAATTTAAGGACAAAACGACAGGTGATGAAAGAGTTTATGGGGGCAAGAAAAATCTCGTTTGTAGGCTCCTATAACCATTTGATGGGAATTGGAGTTTGGCCCATGGAGGGTAGAGCTGAGCTTCACTTATATGATATCCGGCTACACTGTATGGTGAGAAAAATCGAATTGAACCGTTTAGCCTCCATTTCGTTTAAGGATGGGGTTATAGTCGAGAAAAAAAGACAAAAAATAAGAGTATTAAAATTTTGAAAAAAACTAAGCACGCTTCACTTGCTTTTTAACAAATCAAAATGAAAAGATAGATTCTTATGATTTGGTTCAAAAAATACACTCTTGAAGATGTCATCAAACGGAATGCCCGGATTACTACGATGATAGATTTTATGGGTATTGAGTTTACAGAATTGACTGACAATACGTTGTCAGCCAAAATGCCGATTGATGAAAGGACAAGGCAGCCCTACGGTATCATGCACGGAGGAGCCTCTTGTGCGCTCGCTGAGTCGGTGGGTTCAATTGCTGGGAATTTAGTTGTCGATCCTGAAAAAAGAATGTGCGTGGGTCTCGATATCTTTACGTCACATTTAAAAATGGTGAAAAGCGGGTTTGTAACCGGCACGGCTCGTCCTATTCGTTTAGGCAATTCAATCCAAGTGTGGGAAATAGAAGCTAAAAACGACAAAGGGGAGTTGGTCGCGATCACGAGGCTTACCTTAGCGGTGATTGATAAAAGATAGAGGAGTCTTGCCCTAAAGCAAGACCCCTTATTAGATTTAATAGAACTTCTTATTATCCCGCGCCATAGAAGCGATCAGGTTGGACGGCTTAAATCGAGCTCCTTCCTTCTTCTCCAGTTTCTGCAGACCTTGGTAGACCGCTTGGATGCCGATCTTATCCGCATAAGCAAGAACGCCTCCTCTAAAAGGAGGAAACCCGGTTCCGAAGATCATCGCTAAATCGACATAGTGCGCTTTAGCGACCACATTTTCTTCTAGACAACGAGAGGCTTCATTAATCATGGAGAGCATATAGCGCTCGATGATCTCCTCTTTAGAGATTTGATTTTTGCCATCAAAGCTTTTAATGATCGAAACCGCTTCGGGGTTCAGCTCATTTTTATTCAGGTAAATGCCTTTGCCTACTTTTTTACCTAGAAGTTTTGCGTCATATAACTTCTGCAAGAGAAGAGGGACTTTGAAACGATCGCCGTAAGCTTTTTCAAGCACTTTGGCGACCTTATAAGTCACATCGATACCCACCTCGTCGGCAAGCTCGCCTGCACCCATCGGCATTCCAAATTTCAGAAGGGTTTTGTCGAGCTCTTCCACCGAAACTCCCTGCTCCAGCAAGAAGAACGACTCGTTCGCACCCATCATAAAGATACGATTGACAAGAAAACCATGGCAATCGCCTACGACAAGGGGTGTTTTGCCAAGTTTTTTAGCAAGTTCGATCGTATCGGCAAGCGCTTCTTTCGAAGTATTTTTGCCAGGAATGATCTCTACCAATGGCATTAAGGGAGCGGGATTAAAAAAGTGCATCCCGACAAATCTCTCCGGTCTCTTCATCTTAGAGCTAAGCTCATCGACAGTAAGAGAGGAGGTGTTTGTTGCGATAACTGCTTTTTCTGAAACAGCGGCTTCTAAGTCGCTATAGATTTGATGTTTGACTTCTACATTTTCTACCGCTGATTCAACAGTAAAATCGACTTTTTCAAAGCCATTATAATCGATCGTCCAAGAGAGCTCGTGAAAACGGTTGGACGCTTCGTTAAATCCGATTTTTTTCTTTTTAGCCGCTTTTTTGAAAAGCTCAAAGGAGGTTGCAATCCCTTTTCCGATGGCATCCCAGTTAATATCTTTAATGCGAACCGGAATAGTTTGGTTTGCAAAAAGATAGCTTATACCGCCTCCCATGGTGCCGGCGCCAATGACGGCTGCCTGCTTTGGAAGCGCTCCTTTCGGCAGCTCTCCTTGAAAGCCCCCTTGTTTTTTAAGCTCTTCCTGGCCAAAGAAAAGACCGATGAGGTATTTCGCAATCGCGACATTTTTATCGGCGTTATCAATAAAGGCTGTGCCTTCGATTTTGAGCCCTTCTTTTATCGGCATGCCATAGGTTTTTTCAATGACATCAAGCGCCAAAAGCGGGGCCGGATAGTGGCCTTTCGTCTGTTTCAGGATGGCTTTTTTGGCCTGGCTGAAAAGAATTTTCCGTCCGATCGGATTTTTTTCTAATAGCCACTCTTTAAAGCCATCCTTGTGTCTTCGGGAGAGGGCTTTTTTTCTTCCGGCGTCGGTTGTGATCAGCTTGGTGAACTCTTTTACCTTCTCGTCCTGAAATTCGGGAGCATAAAGCGCATCGACAAGGCCGGCTTTCAGCGCTTTGGGTGCTTTAAACGGCTTTCCGCTCACGATTGCTTCGACGCCTGATTGTAATCCAATCAGCTTTGGAAGGCGCTGGGTCCCGCCCCATCCGGGAATAATTCCAAGCGTAGTCTCGGGAAGCGCGATCGATGTTTTAGGAGAGTCCGAAGCTATACGGTAGGTGCAGGCAAGGATGAATTCGGTTCCTCCTCCCATGCAAGCGCCGTTCACCGCAGCTACAGTTGGGAAGGGAAGTTCGGCAATTTTTTGAAAAGTATTCTGCCCTAAATCGATAAATTTTTTGCCTAAAACAGGATCATCAAAAGCGGGCTCAAATTGTTTGAGATCAGCTCCGGCGATAAAAATATCTTTTTTACCGGACTGAAAAGCCAAAGCTTTGATGTCTTTTCTTGTTTTAAGCTCGTCTAGTAGTTTGTTTAGCGTCTCTAAAGTTTGGATGTTGAATTTATTGACCTTCTCACCGGGAAGATCAAATACGCAAATAGCAATCCCATCCGAATCTACGGTGAGAGTAAACGGAGACGTCATGCTACCTCCACTAATACCGCTTCGCCTTGACCACCCCCTACACAGAGGGTAGCGATGCCGCGACGCAGGTTTCTTTTTTTAAGTTCTTTTAAAAGCGTTAAGACTAAACGGCTGCCGGATGCTCCTACCGGATGACCCATCGCCACCGCACCGCCATTAACATTCAGTTTTTCCCGATCGAGCTTACCAATAGGCTTATCTCGTCCAAGTTCTTTTTTGGAAAAATCTTCCGAGAGAAAGGCCTTTTCTATAGCTACGATTTGCGCGGCAAAAGCCTCATTGATCTCGATTAAATCGATATCTTGAATGGTAAGACCCGTATCTTGAAGCAGCTTTGAGATCGCGTAGACGGGGCCTAAACCCATCCGGCTTGGTTCTAGTGCAACCGAGACGGTATAGGTCACATAGCCTAGGGGTTTAATCTGCCGTTTAGTCACTTCCTCTTCACTCATTAGAAGAAGGGCAACTGCCCCATCGGTGACCTGGCTGGAGTTTCCTGCCGTCACAGCGCCGGTTTCTTTTTCAAAGACCGGTTTAAGTTGGCTGAGCTGCTCTAAGGTTTGATTATCTCGAATCCCATCGTCCGCCTCTTGCATTTTTTCATACTTAGGAGGAAGGGGGACTGGGACAATCTCTTCTTTAAACCGGCCCGATTTTTGGGCTTGAGAGGCCCTTTGCTGGCTAAGAAGAGCAAATTCATCTTGTTCTTTACGGGTGACGTGGAGTTCTCTTGAAATGACTTCAGCCGTCTGGCCCATCGTGAGTGCGCAGAGCGGGTCTTTTATTTCAGGAAGTTCCGGCGTGAGAAATCCGAGTCTAAAGGTGAGAAACGTCTTGAAACGATCTCCAAATGTTTTAGCTTTGTTCAAATTCCGTAAAAAATCTCTCATTTTATCCGGAAAGCTCACGGGAAAATGACTCATCGATTCGACGCCGCCGGCGATGATGATTTTGCTTTTTCCAAGAGTAATCTGTTCAGTTGCGCTTACAACAGCTTGCAGGCCCGATGCGCAGTTTCTATTTACCGTGTAAGCCGGACATTTTACCGGAAGGCCACCCTTGACCGCGATAATGCGCGCTATATTCGTCGAATTAGGCGGTTGAATGACGTTTCCGAAAATAAGTTCATCCACCTCTTCTTTTTTAACGGGCATACGGGTGATTAATTCTCTTACCACATAGGCTCCGAGATCGTCGGCATGAATGTCTTTCATGACGCCGTTGGCTTTGCAAAAAGGTGTTCTTACCCCTTCTACAACGGCCACTTTTGTTTTTATCGTATTACTCATAAATGTGCCTCTTGCGGATACATGCTATCGATAAGATCCTTATATTTATTGGTCACAAAATCCCGTCTGATTTTCATAGAAGGGGTAAGCTCGCCCGTTTCGATAGTAGGCGGCGCCATCACAAACCGATAGGCATGGATTTGCTCCCAATGGTTGTGATGTTCGTTAATATTGCTTAAGAGAGTATTTACCTCGTTTTTGATATAATCGGACTCCAAAAACTCTTCGTCCGTTAGATGCTCCATGTTTTGAGTTTTTTTTAGGCTCCTCACGACTTCAAAATTAGGGAATATTAAAACCGATACAAACTTGCGGTTTTCGGCAACCACCATGCTTAGATCAATAAAGGGGGCTTTTTGAATCTCTTGTTCAAGGGGAACGGGAGCGATGTATTCGCCGACGGAACTTTTAACAAGTTCTTTGATTCTGCCGACAATCGTGATAAAGCCATCTTCGTCGATTTTACCTTTATCTCCTGTGTGAATAAACCCTTCTGAATCTATGACCTGTGCAGTTAACTGAGGATTTTTATAGTAGCCGGTAAAACAGACTCCTCCTTTCACCAAAAGCTCATCGTCCTGTCCAAGCTTCACTTGAAGAGAGTTAATGGCAGGCCCTACGGTACCTAGTTTTTTCTTGTCTACCCGATTGACCGAAACGATCGAGGCTTCGGTCAAACCCCAGCCTTCATAAATAGGCAGGCCAATTTCCCAGAAGAAGTGGCAAAGGTGGGGGTTTAAGGGAGCTCCCCCCGAAATAACCACTCTAAAATGTCCGCCTAAGGCCTCTCTTAAGGACGAGTATACCAATTTGTCAGCAAAAGGATGGAAAATGGTATTTAAAAAACCGCCATGTTCATCGTTTGCAAGAGAGAAGGCCCACTGGGCAATTGTTTTTTTAAGGGCGCTTGCTTGCTCTACATTGGAGACCATTTTGGCATAAATCTTCTCAAGTAAGCGGGGCACCAACGCCGTGATCGTCGGATGGATTTCCCGGCAGGCTTGGCCCACATTTTTAAGATCGTTAAAATAATAAACGGGGATTCCCCATGTCAGCATAATATAATTGACGCTTCTTCCAAACACGTGGGCAAGAGGAAGAATGCTTAAGTATTTATCGTTTTGAGGATCCCACTGTAAAGGATCTTGATGAACGACTCCTACCAGTACGCGGTGAGGGATTAATGCCCCTTTAGGAACGCCTGTGGAGCCGCTTGTATAAATAATGGTTGCGATGTCATCGGCTTTGCAATCCGATATGATCGCCTCAAATTTACCCGGATTTCGTTGATCTAATTCATAGCCGATTGAAAGGGCCGTATCGAAGTGAACCGCATCCGATTTCCCATTGAGGTGATCAAGAGCGATCGTTTTTGTAAAAAGATCCTTGTGCTTGGAATACATGATCCACTGATCAAGACCGCCTACAAAAATCGTTTTAACTTCCGGCTGGGTGCATTCGAAAACAAAATTCTCTTCGGAGATATTCGCAAAGAGGGGAATGGTGATAGCTCCTGCTAAAATGGAGGCAATATCGGCAATTACCCATCGAATCCCTGGAGGGGCAAGGAGTCCTATCGTATCGCCTTTTTTGATGCCAGCTTGATTGAGATAAAGTGTCAAGGCTCGAACCTGAGCTATGAGCTCTTTATGACTGAAATGGACCCACTCTTCGCCTATTTTTTCATTAAGAGCATCCGGTTTGTCGTATTTAGTAAATCGACGGTATAAATCAGCAATTGTATCAATTTTCTCCATTGGCTCCCCCAAGCTCTACGATTTCCAGTTAATAAAGCATTTTCTCGAATATGAGAAGAAAAATGGATTTTTCGTAAGGGTCAAAATCAGTTGGCCCTTCGATTTTTAACTATATTGATAATGTCAAAACTTTATTTTAATAATAATTGTAATTCTTAACGAAAAATTAACATAAACAATAATAAGGCTTAATAAATTATTGAGATAATTATATATATAAAGAGGGAAATATGAGTGCAATACAAGCAATTACAGGTTCTTCAGTCGTAGGGGAGATCGTATCGGTAACCGATAAGGTTCAAGATGCAATCAACACCGGCGGTATCGCCCTTCGCTCCTTCGCTCTCGGGATTATTCCTATTGCTTTCACTTCGGTATCCCAGGCGCTTGGGAAAACGGCAGGCGGTCTTCGATTAATCAAATGCGTAGCTCTTCCGATACACATTGACAAGCTCGCATTCCACTTGATGAAGCTTTCCAAAAAGATGGACGGCTCAAAAAGGGATATTGATTATCATATCGCTCAGTCGGCGGGCTATGCCGGTTCTATAATCGAAGATGCAGGCTTAATTGTTCTCGGTCTTAATGCATTAAAAATCGTGACGGTTAAAACAGTGGTCGTGGCGGCAGGCGTGTTCTCGTTTGTGGGTATCGTCATCCAGCTCGCATCGATCTGGGCCGATGTCAAACGAATCATCCAAGCTAAAAAACATATCCAAGCTCTCGATAAGAACGAATACACCTTGGATGACAAAAAAACTTTAAACGCGTTCAAAGATGTGGTAGGCCTTTCTAAAAAACAGCTTAGACCTTTGATTGAAAAAATCGGCTTCAAAGAGCGGTTTGTCCATCACCTTAAAGAAAGAATCAATTTCGGCATTTTAAGCCGTCATTTTAACATCGCTTGCGGGATTGCAATCGTTGTGGCAGTGGCGCTTCAGTTTTTCCCTCCAGCTGCTTTAGCAGGGTGGGTGATCGTAGCCGCTATCGGAATCTCTCTCATAGCCTTTACCGCACTCAAAGCTTATAAAGAACATAAGCTGAATCAGGAACTTCAAGCTCTTGGGGCTCATTAGAGTATGACGGTTTCGGTTTTTGGAAATAATGCAAGACGAGCCTGGCTATTTGGGCAAGGGAACATACTTGCCTTCCCTCAAACTGTTTTAGGCATTATCCAAGCCATACCTGATTTAGTTTCATCCAACAGCACAAAAAGGGATCGATCTTTTGCGGCAATTGACATTGTCTCCGGGATAGGAGGGATTGGCAGGGCCTTTTCGAATACTATTTCGCTTATCTCATTTTTCCATCCGATCGCCAATTTTCTTCTGCCTTTTGCAGGGCCGATCTCGATTGCTGGATCGGGTTTGTCCGCGATTTACGCGGTAGGCCTTTACTTTAATCACAGGCAAGCCTCCGAAATGCTTTCGATTTTAGAAGGCGATTCGATCAAAAATGGCGCTGATCTCAAAGCGTTTATTGATCAATATACCGATCACGATTTAACCCGTATTTTTAATATGAAGGGCGAAGAGCTTAAAGGCCGTATCCATGTTATTAGTCAAAAAAATTATAGCGGGTCTTACAGATTGGCCAAAGAGGCCATCATCAGTCGATTAGAGGACTGTAAAAGGACGTTTAGGCTAGGCATTGTAGTCTCGATAATCTCGGTGATTGCCGCAGTGACATTTTTCCTTTTTATTGCCTCTCCCTTGCTTCCGGTTGCGATTGCGGTTACCGGCGTTGCTTTAGTTCTTCAAATCTATAACGCCGGAACAGACTATGTATCAAACGGCGATTTTGAACGAAGCCTCTATACGGCAGCAGAATTTGGAGATCATATTTAAAGGGTATGGCCTGTCACACGTTTGAAGAAATCTAATTGACGGCTCAGCTCTTTGATCTCCCACCAAAAAGCCTCCTCTTTCCATTTAGCAGGTAGTTTACCGATTAAGGCATGGCTTGCAAGGGTCCAGGTCCGGGGATAGGCCGTTTCGAGAACGCCGCCTAAATGAATCCAAGCTAAATCTTTTCCTTCGGTTTGGTAAAGCCAGGTGGCATAGAGGAAAGGAAGCAAGGTTGTTTCCTTGGTATGCCATTCTAAAGGAAAATGGGAGAGCTCCTGTCCGCTTTTTTCAAGGTCCTGGGAGAGGAGATAACCCTGTATTTTAAGGCAGCTTAATGGAACGGTGAGCGGCTGAAAGCTCAGCTCTTCTACCACTTTGGCCCCCTCGCCCAAGTCTATCAGCTCATTTAATCGATAAATCAGCTCTTTTTCAGAGTGGGGATCGGGATGGAAGGTCCAATTTTTTTTAGTTAATACATCCTGCAATAAATCAAGATCGAGCAGTCTTAAGGCAAATAAGCCGTTTTGGATCAATTCAGGAGGATCTTTTTCCTCAAGGGAAGCTAGAATTTCATAGATCGTGAAAGGTTTCATAAGCCAAAAGGCAAGCATGATGCCAAGCTGCCTTCTGTCTTCTTTCAAGATAAGAGGCATATCCATGAAATAGAGAGGCTCGGCATGTTTGACAAGCGTATTTAAAATTCTTTTGACAGTATGCGTTTCGCTTAATTTGGGAAGATACTGCAAGATAAGGAGTAGAAAGGAATAGGCCGCCTTTCTGCTTGTAGATAAGCTCTCATAGGTGCGGTAAAGGATTTGCTCTTGCAAAATACTTAAAAGAGGATGTTTAGGATATCTTCTCAAGGCAAGCTCAAAGCATTTAAGCTCCTCCTCGGTATCGTTTAAAGCGTGATAAACAAGCGCTTTTCCTAAATATTCTAGGGGGGCTGCCGGAGTTTTTTGCAGTTTTTCAAATTCGTTTAAACTCTTGTCGAAAAGATGCTGCTTCTCCTCCAAATCCTTGGCTTCTATCCCTTGTTCTAATAAGGTGATGCCTGCTCTAAAGGCAGCTTCCCTTCCTTCAGATCGTCCGGGAAAACTATAGGCTATTCTTCGATACTCGGATAAAGCTTTTTCGTAATCTTGATTGGCTAAAAAAGCATCCGGCACACTTAGGCAGTTCACAAGGATGTTTTGACTTCCTTCAGAGAGAGTGAGGGGGGATATTCTAAAATTCGAGTCTTTAGAAAGAAATCCGACGTGAGTTCCGCTTAAAGGGATATAGCTGATGTAGGATAACTCAAGCTCCCCATTGATCCACACGTGGATATTTTTATCATTTTTTTCGATGCGTAAAGAGGTGAGCTTATCTTTTTGAAGGATCAGATCTGGTCGATTCAAAACTTCTATATTGGATCTAAGAAGTTTTGTAGGCTCCTCAGGATTGGCAGATAGCCAGAGCATGAGCCCGTCGGTTAAATGTTTTCGCTCGCTTCTTTCAGGCACGCTGATTAAAAAGCCAAGTCCCTGACACTCTTTTTCAATGGTGAAAGAGACGTTCAGCCTTAAATTTTCGGAAAAGGACTGTTTGGAAATCATGAGACTTACCCAATCGGAGAGCTCCGTTCCGCGGGTGAGGGCATATTGTTCTGTGATGAGAACGTTTTCCTGAAATTCCCAGTCTTCATTCTGTGTGATGTTCAGCTCTGCCACAGGAAAAAATTCAGACCTCCCCTCAATATAGTTATCAAGGTCGTGAATGAGCTCTTCAACGGTTTGATAACGGTCATTTTTTTCAAAACTTAAGGCTTTCTGAACGATTTTGGAGAGAATAAGAGGAACTTCTCGATAGGGAGCTCTCTCGATCGGATCGATCAGCTTTTCGTGAAGGATATTTTTTTTGAATTCCTTTAGCGAAGGTCTATGAAAGGGCATTTTTAAGGTCAGTATTTGGTAGAGGATAACCCCAAGCGCATAAATATCGCCTTGTACGCTGGCCTCTCCGCCAAGAGCCCTCTCGGGGGCTAAATAAGAAAGGGTCCCAACCACTTTTCCCATCTTTGTTTTGTGGCTTATCGTCTCGGGCAGCGGCTCGTCGATTGATTCGAGCATTTTAGCCAATCCCCAATCGAGAATCAGCACTTCGCCAAATTTACCGACAATGATATTTTCAGGCTTTAAATCGCGGTGCAACACTTTCTTAGAATGGGCGTAAGCGATCGCTTGGCAGATGTTGATAAAAATCCGCATGAGAGCGGGAATCGATGTCGATTCGTTTTTGTCGCCTTGGCTCTCCGCTTTTCTCGCCTCTCTTAAGATCTGCTTAAAAGTCTCTCCTTCTACAAAAGGCATTGTATAATAAATATCTTCCCCTTCGGGATAGATGCTATAGATTGGAATAATCGAAGGATGGGTTAGTTGGCAGGTGATTCTGGCCTCTTTTAAAAACCTCCCTTTCACGGCAGGATGCTTGATAAGATCGGATCTTACTTTCTTTAAAGCGATTTTTCGTCCTGTACTAGTATCGTAGGCAAGAAAAACCTCTCCCATGCCCCCTTTCCCTATGCTTGACAAAACCTGGTAGGGTCCAAGGGAAAATTGAACCGACTCTTTGCTAGGCTCATGTCCTTCGATTAAGGAGATAGATTCTTCATTGTCCGATGGGATCGATTCATGAAGAGAGGCGCCGCAATGAATGCAGAATTTAGGCGTTGTTTTTAAGTGGGTGACGATAAATGAGTAAGAGCAATGAGGGCACGAAATCGAGTGTATGCGTTGTGGGTCCGGGATGCTTTTAATCATCTATCTTAATATATTGGATATAGGAGAGGTTTTCAATGATTCTATCTAAAAGAAAAGCGGAAGCTATTTCTAACGGTATTTTGCTCATATCTTTAGGCTGTCTTCTTTATTTCGATTATTGGTGGCCGGGGATCTTGCTCTCCATTTGGGCCTTTATTGCATCAAGACAATTTTTGACAGGCAGGCACTTTGATTTTGCCGTCACTTCGATCGTTCTTTTAGGAGCTTTTTTGCTCTCGGTTTTAAATCTAGACTGGAAAATTGTAGGCCCGCTTCTTTTCATTTTGGGAGGGGTATATATCATCTTCAGAGAGTATTTTTGGGCCTATGATGACAACCGTTTAAGAATCCGTAAAAATACGGGAAAAGATTTTACAGACGATAAGGGCGCATGAAAATCATCCATATTGCTAAACTAGACCGGGATAAAATCATAACCCTTCAAGAGGTGAATCCTGGTCTCTTCGACTGGTTCGATCAGGATAAATCGCTGAACCTTCCATCCTCTTCTATTGAAGAAGCTTTTAAAAAAGGGCGTAAAGAACTAAAAGCCAGGGGTTTTAGCCCCATTCATTGCGGATATAAATTTACTTTGCCTGAACGGGATGAGCATGGAAAAGAGGCTCTTTATATCGATATGATGAAGTCGCTTGCTTCACCCAATGGGATCTTTTTTGACGAAACTATGGGTCATAATGCCGTAGTTCATCAAATCCCTAGCTATGTAAGAAATTTGAAAATTAGTTGATGGGTTTATCCTCGATCTTTTAGAAAAGAAGAATGAGGATAACTATGTATAAATTTTTCTTTGTTTTGTTTCTGTCTTTTCAGTTTTTGCAGGCTGTAGAGGTGTCTATCGACACCAAAAATTACAGTAATTTACCAACCACTGCCACTCAGGTAGACGCGGTTCTTCTGGATAAATCAGGCACGATGTCTGAAAGCCAAGCTACTTTTAACCCAGCCACAGGTACGATCAATGTAGATATCGAACCTGGGCCAAACGCCTCTATTTTCCTTCCCGATTTTGGGGACAGATATCTTTGGAGAGATGGCCACTGGGTCAATAAAGCCGGCTATTACTATCAAAATGGAACTCCAGTATCTATCGGAGTTGCCGATTGGGATAGCCATTGGAATAACTATTGGAACCACACCTGGCATGACAACTGGCACAGATACTATGATAATCATCCAGGCAACAGAACCGGCTGGAGAGGAAACAGGGATTGGAATCATCACTGGCATGATCATTCAAGATATCATCACAACCATCATGGAGATCATCACCATAGCGGAAGCCACCACCATGGCAGCCACCATCACTCCCATCATGGCGGCCATCACGGCGGCGGTCATCATAAGTAGAAGTTCTCTTCTAGAATGAAAGGAGATCACTAGGTGATCTCCTTTCATTCATGGTAAGGGTGTTTGCCCCCCACTACAATTTTAACCCGGGCGAGATGGCCCGGAAGATAGGGGCAAGGAATAATCTCTTTCTCTAGCACTTTGAGTGTTTCGGCTCTACCTCCCCGTTCCCGAGCCTTTTGAAATGCTTTATGAAGAAGCCTATCAAGAGTCTTTTCTCTCTCTTCGAGAGAGACAATTTCATCCACACTGCCTTCCATCAAGCCGAGCGTCGCGCCATAGGCGTTTACGATACCTGCCTGAGGAATGAGGCTGGAATTTTTCAAGAAGGGGTGAATGAGAGGGGCCGCTCCCCCTGCCAGCAAGGTAGGCAGATTTCGGCCTCCTTTCATTTTTTCGCATGCTTTCTCAATTGTATTCGCAAAGCCTGCGAGAGTTTTTTCAGCCTCCTCTTCTGTAAGGGGGACCCTCTCTTTACTTGCCCCCTCTATCTTAAATCCAAGCTTTACCGCAGCGCATGTAAGGGTGAGTATATTCCCTCCAAAACTTGCCCCTTCACTTTTTAGCTTTCTTGCAATACTTGGCTCACCATCCAGCCTTGTTCCTCCGCCGATTGCAAGGGATATCACGTCCGGCATTCGGAAATTAAGTTTAACTCCTCCCACTTCACTTTGATTCAGCGATTCTCTGGGAAGTCCATTTCTTAGCGCACCGATATCTGAGGAGGTGCCTCCGATATCGACGATAATCGCCTCGCTTAGTTTTGATAGGTTAGATGCTCCAATAAATGAATTTGTGCAGCCGGCAGACAAGGTTAAGACGGGATACTGAATCGCCTTTTCGAGCGGCATTAAAGAGCCGTTATTTTGGGATATTAAAAGGGGAGCTAAAATTCCTTCTTCTTTTAATACTTGAGTAAGTTTCTCAAAGCCCTTTTTCAAAACAAAGGTTAAGGCGGCGTTTAAAATAGCTCCATTTTCCCGATCTAAGAAATTTAAGCCGCCCATCTCGTGCGAAAGGGTTGTGGGAAGGCAAGTCAAGCTTTTAACCTCTTGTTCCTGGGTGGGGTTGAGGGGTGAAAAAAGGCCTGTAATCGCAACCGTTTCAGCTCCTTTGTCCTGTAATTTTAAAAGAGCCTCTTCAGCATCTTGCAATCGAAATGGGGAAAGAGGTGTTCCATCGCACTCAAAACCGCCCGATATAGTTTCAGAGCCGCAATAAAGGCGATCTCTTAATTTAGAGGGCCATTTGGCGCAAGGGGGAATAAAGGGATTTTGTCCAGCAATTCGTAAAACACCCACTTTCGCAAGTCCCACTCCTTCTAGCAGGGCGTTTGTGGCATGAGTCGTCCCAAGAAAAATAGCAGAGATTTTCCCGAAACCTTTCAAGGATTGAATAACGCTTCTAAAACCATCCTCTAAATGAGGAGTGGTCGCTGTTTTAATCTGTCCGATAATTTGCCCCTCTTTCACATAAACCCCATCGGTATGGGTTCCTCCAATATCAATTCCTATCATATTTTAAATCCAAACGCTTGCGGTCCGACTAATTTTAATCCCGCCTCTGTTTTCCAAAGGGGTGAAGAGTCAATTTTGATGAGCTTGACTCTCAATCCAAACATCAGCTTTTCTACAGGGATGGGCTGATCCGTATCTTCTTCTAGCAGCATCAAGATGTCGGGCGTACTTTCTACTACCCGCCCCTTTTGGTAGGCCATTAAATATTCGTTTTGAAAGTAAAGAGAGTATTCTCCAAATTTTACATGTCCTACCTGAAATCCATTTTTTATGGTTTGATCAATATCGTTGATCATCCCATGTCCGATGATTTCATAGTTTGAAAGGTTGAGAGCTTGAGTGTAGCTCTTTTGGATCAAATACTTTTTAGCCTGATATCCTTTCATGATATAGGTCGATACGAGAGCTGAGGAGCCATTACGAAGGGCAAAATCTCGCATCATTCGCTCCATTTCAAAAGGATCTCGAGTCTCTTTCTTTTCGACAATTCCCTTGCTTGAAACCATAAACGAGAGTCCAGGGGAGTAACCAAACAATGTGCAGGAGGACATTTGGATTTCAGGGAAGGCTCTTCCAAGCATATCGGCATCAAGTGCCGGCTTATTTGTCAGGGAGGCCAAAATTAAAGGGGTAAAAGCGTTGCCGCCTCCGATTTCACAAGAGACAAAAGCACCTATCTCTCCAAATTCCTCTTTCACAGCTTGATAAAGGTTCATAAATTCTTTTTCTGAACTAAGCCTCTCTAAACCAATGATGGGTGCGCCTACAAAAGCGACAGGCATCACAATCGCATCATTATCCAGATCGGATAGATCCATCAGATGGATCGGCCCATTTTTTTCCATCAAAACTTCGGTATATAAAGCCTCAAGATAAGGATCTCCACCTCCTCCCGATCCAAGACAGGCGGCGCCCCATTTTAATCGTTCAAGATCTGTCGTTTTGAGAAGCATAAAGACCTCCTAGGAAAGAAAAACCAAAAGCATAGCTATACGCATCGACTAGCAATAGCCCCGAGAGCGGTAGAAAGAGGCTGAAAACCCCTGCAAGAAAGGCTGCCCTTAAGTTGAAAGAGTTTTTAAGATTATTCATGAGAAAGGCAATCAACATGACACCCCCCATTGAAGCGGCAAATAATGCAATCTTATCTAAATGTTCAAAAGGATTTAGATAAGCCCCGACTATTCCCATGCCTGCGCAAAGGATGATGGCACTTTTTTCAGGCAGCTTTTTAAAAAGATTCTGCAAATTGACGCTAGCTGAATACAAATTCATATTATTGGTGGTCCATCCTGCCGCTAAAATGAAAAGAGAAACTCCCACCCCTCCTCCTAGCATGAATATAAGATCGTCTCCGGGAAAGACTGCTGAAAGATAAGCGCCTATCGCTTCTACAAGAGGTAGAAGGAGAGTAAAGAGAACAGTGGTCGCGATTCTTGCCGATCGTTTGGATTTGGCAAACCTAAAAAAGGTAGGCATATCCAGAACAGCAACCGAGGAGGCCGCTATGACTAAACTGAGGCCTTTCAAGTTAAGGGAGCTGATGGGAGGATGAGACGGTAGATGAAAGAAGGGCGCGATTAAAAAATAGGCCATCAAGGGGACTAAAAAAAGGCTTATTTTTTCTAACGCTTTCATTCCATTTAAAGTGGTAAGTGTAATGAGACCGCCTAGCACAAGCGGTGAGACGCCAAACAGATCTGTCATGGCTTTAAGTTGAATCGAAAACCAGCCGATCATCGAGATTAAAAGGGCTAAAGAAAAGCCCTTCATCCCAAGAGGTCCAAAATATTTTTTAGCATGCTCTCCGGTAGAAATTTTAGAAGAGAGGGAAAGCTCGCAAGCAATGAGTGCAAAACCATACAGCAATAAATTGCCGATGATAATTGCACTGAGAGCGCCCCCTAAACCAAAATTTTCCTCAAGATATTGCCCCACCATTAAAATCGGAAGGCAGATTGCCCCTCCGATTTGTATAGCAATGAGTTTGATAGCTCCCTGATTCATATCGCTGACGCTCTAATATGTTTAATAAATAAGGTGTGCGGAAGAGGGTTTCCTACCGCATAATGATCGGCAATCAGCTTGATGATTTTTGTGATCGATTTAAGCTTTATCTCATCCTGGCCTCCTCTATCAGCTTCTCCTTCAATGCAAAAGGCGATCGAGGGTTTTGTTGCAACGGGTACATACTGATGCTTGCTCATAGCTTCATTTTTCTCAAAGATAAGAGTCTCTCGCTCAGACTCGCCCTTAAAAACCCTCAGAATAACAATCGGGATATTTCTTTTTTTGATCTCTTTGATCAGAGCTCTAATATGTATGTAAGTATGAAGGAGGGGTCTTCGATTAGCATCATAGAATGTTTCTAAATGCGGTTCATTTAATAAACGTTTTGTAAGCTCAACCGATTGAATAGCTAACTGCTTTTGAGCTTTGTTATTGATAGATTCGCATTTTTTTTGACCTAGATTTGAGGATAGCTCTCTCAACTTGGATGGGTCGCTGGTATCCACAAAATCAAAATTAGGGAGAGGTTTTTGCGACCTTGTGTAATGGGTTAAAAACATCTGCATCAAGGTGATATAGGCTTGATTAACAATCTCCGAACTTTGTAAATCCATGAGGTCTGACAATCGGTGTTTTGTCACAATATCGATCAGCATAAAAGCTCTACACTGACAAGCTTTGTCTCCCACATGGGCGTCGAAGGCTTCATAATTTCTTTCATGAAGCGCACCGAACATTGAAAGCGAAAGATTTTGAAAGAGTGTTTTCTCATTCTCATCCTTCGGATTGACAAATAAAATCTCTAAATTTTTTGGCTGAAACGTGCTCGTGGGTTCCATAAATAATTTACCTTTTATAAATTTGTTTAAAAAAAATAGGGGGCAGTAGTTTTAGCGCCAGTAGCGGCGAGAATGAGAGAGACGGTAGGATTGAGAAGAAACTAATACAAAACTAAAACTACAACATGAGCTGGTTGAACTCATAAAAACCTCTATTGAATGTTAAAAAAAATAAAAAAAGGACTTAAAAAGATTAACGCCAGCGGCGATAAGAAAGGGCTGCAGAGTACAATTTTGACATGTAACTAAGTTATTAAATACTTAATTTATTGTCCAGAATTAATTTTCAGATAGTTTTCAAACATTTGGATCGCTCTAGTAACAGAGCTTTTTTCTCCGGCTAGGAGAATGTCAATCGAATGCAGGGTTAGATCGACGGGGCACTCTGGTTTTGGGGGAAGCATCTTCATGAGAATGGGAAAATTTTCTCTGTTTTTGACAACGGTGGGAAAAATGAGGGTCATCTCTTCACGAACCTTTGGGGGCTTTGCTGTAAGATCAACAAATACACGCTCTTTAGCAGAGTTCCAGACTAGAAGATCACGAGACATTTGTTCGATGGCCAATTTTAATCTTTCAATTTTAAAGGGAGGTCCGTCGTATCTCAAAGAGTGTGAGCTCAAGTCTACCTGAAAGTAAAAAGGGGATTCGAGCCCGTATAAATGGCCTGACAAAGTCAAAAGTTCTGCTGCGATTGCGGCTGTTTTAGGGTCGGGCGTTTTTACAAATTCATTTTTTTGTGTTTGCCAAATATTTACGGCGGTTAGAGCCAAGTGAGTCGCTGTCATAAGGATGCTTTAATAGGGGTTCCAATTACAGCTTTAAATAGATCAATCATCTGTTCTACTTGATTTTGAAGGCCGACCATTACTGTTTGTTGATTATTCGGGAAAAATGAAACAACCTCATTCAAATCATGAATAGGAAGGATAGATGACAATTCTTTAAAAAACTGGGTTAGCATTGCACCAAAAGGGTGATCCGTAATGTATACGACAGGTTTTTCTTTCCAGGGAGCTTCTTGAAATTTAATCCGTTCACTATTAGGGATTAATTCGCTAGGGCTTGCGAGACGCCATCTTGCCAAATGAATAGCCACCTTATTGAGAGCCTCCTTAAATCGATCTCTTTCATAAATTCTATGGGTGCAGACAACATAGAGAACATACACACGAAATTCAAAAGGTGGATAGCGTGTCTGACCTGGATGAAGGTAAAGAGCTCGATTTAAGAAGATGGTAAGTAACTTGGCTTGCGAGTTGTTCTGACAACGAAACTTTAAGTTCTCAGTAGTTGAGAATTGATCGACAGCTTTTTTACCTAGATCTAAAAGGGATATCATAGTTTTTTATTAGCAGGATGAATAGGCTGAAAAACGTTTGATAGAATAGGCGATCCGTTAAACATCGCGATCTCAATGGATTTGAAAGGGCCGTATTTCTCCATGCCAATCTCAAAAAGCGATGTCATAGGTGAGCGGGGTGTCCTAAATATAACCGAAAGAAATTGAGAGTGCTATTAATCGATTCTTGGGAGCCGATCATAAAAGGATGATTTCGGTGAGATTTCAGATAAACATTATCGAAGACAGATTGCACACTCCTCAGCCTTATAAGGGCTTCAAAAAAGGGTGCAAAAGATTCTGCACTGAGAGTGTTATTGGTGGAGAGTTGTAATGGGACAAATTGCCTTTCAGGAAGGTAGAGGCTTATCTCTTTAAAATATGTAGCTTTAAAGATAGATTCCTCAAGATAGGATTTAAAGGGTAGGGGTTTCCATGAGAGAAGTTCCTTGGCAACTTCTCGAATGGCATTAACCATGCGGTCCAAATTTTCAATTTTTCCCTGGCATACAAGAGTTGGTTGAGAATTGTAGACACTAATATTGAATTTGTAAGAGCCGTTTGGATGCATCCACTTAACACGGTTTAGAAAATCAGAAAGCAAATGTCCTACAGGTTCGCTTTCGCAAATAAAATGAGCATTAGGATCGGCGTGAAATTGATGGGCTGCAGCTATAGCAAGATTTGTGAGTGTCATGCATGCAGGTTATTATAGAGGGTTAATTTAAATCAATATTCACTGAGGAGAATTTGATTGCTGTAAATGTTGTACCGATGTACCATTACATCAATATGAAATTTGCTGATTTAATACTTTATTTTAATGCTCCTGCCGACCTTAAGCAGCTTTTAGATCTGCTTCTCACTGATCGTGAAAAGGAGCTTATTGAAAAAAGAATCGATGTCATTAAAAAGCTTTTGCAAGAGATGCCTCACCGGCAAATCGCTGAAGAGGGGAATCATTCTATCTCGCAAGTAACAGCGGGTTCCAAAGCCATTCGTAAAATAAAAACTGAAACTAAATCAAGATTAAAAAAAATACTATGTTCGACGAAAACAAAGCCCAAGGATCGCTCCTAGGAGCCACTCTTCTTATTGCCGGCTGCTGCATCGGAGCCGGAATGCTTGGGATGCCGCTCTCTACCGTTAAAGCCGGGTTTGCTCCCACAATGATCACTTTCCTTTTAAGCTGGCTTTACATGACGATAGCAGGCCTTGTGCTTTTGGAAGTGGCCTTGCGTTTCCCGGACGAAACCAACATGGCTGAAATGGCCCGAAAATATTTTGGACGGTTGGGTGAAGCGGTCGTATTTCTTTTGATGCTTTTTTTAATGTATGCTCTAATGACAGCCTATTCCGCTGTCTCAGGCCCCTTGATCGCCAAGTATTTACCAATTAGTGCAAATACAGGATCAACGCTCTTTGCAGCTGCCCTTTTTATTGCTTTGGGTTTAGGGACAAAAGCGCTCGATTATTTTAACCGCTTATTTATGGTGGGTCTTGTTTTGAGCTATCTAGGATTAGTTTTTTTAGGACTTCCGCAGATTGACATTGAAAATTTAAAAGGGGGGAGTGTTGAAGAAGCTTTTTACATTACACCGATTCTCATTATCGCCTTCGGATTTCACAACTTGATCCCAAGCCTTGTTCGTTATTTAGGCAGGGATGTAAAAAAGCTTAGACTATCTATTTTGCTTGGGTCCGTCATACCTCTTGGAATTTATCTTATATGGGAAGTTGTCATCTTAGGTTTGATTGAAGATAAAAGTTCAAATTTGATCTCAGTTAATGAACTCCTTGAAAAAGCGGCGCATGTCTCTTGGATCACCCCTTTAATTGCTCTTTTTGCCTTTTTTGCCATCACCACCTCTTTCATGGGAAATGCACTATCAGTCCTCGATTTTTTATCCGATCAGGTAGGCGGTAAGAAAACGGTGTTAAAAAGAATTGTTTTAACCGCATTAACCGTAATCCCGCCTGTGGTGGTAGCCTTTTATAATCCCGATATTTTCTTGGCCGCATTAACGTTTGCAGGAAGTTTCAGTGCAGTGCTTCTCTTCGGGGTGATTCCGGCTATGATGTCGTGGAAAGGGAAATCTGAATCAAAAGTGTATCAAGTTAAAGGGGGGTTATTGCCGCTTCTTTTCCTGGTTTTATTTGGTTTTTTTGTGATGGGGCTTAGTTTGTAACCAAATGGATTTTATTCGGCGTGAGAGCGTATAGAGACTTCTCTCGGCTTGGTTTGATGACGACGCCGCCTGTCATGCTGCCAAAAGCGGGAAGAAGGCCCAATTTCGGCTCAATGGCAAAGCAGGGGAGCTTTATGACCTCGCTTTTATGTCCAATCTTACAAAGTGGATGGATATGCCCTGCCCAGACAAATTTCTCATGTTGACAAGGCTCATGGCAAAAGAGAAAAGGGCCTATCTCTAGATGATCGTGAATATCAATTTGCCACGGTAATTTCTTCTTAAGAATTTTATCGTGGTTTCCAAGAATGAGATCTAGTTTAGCCGGTAATTTCTTGATCCACTTTTCTACGATCTCGATGACACGATCATTAAGTCCAAGGGGATGGTGAATAAAATCGCCTACAATCAAAATCCGCTCATATCCTTGAGAAAGGGTGTAAATTTTCTCAAGATCGGCTTCCATGGCCCCTTCTGGAAGGCTTAAGCCAAGCGTTTGATGCGCAGCCGATCTTCCTAAATGAAGATCGGATAAAAACATTATTTTTTCTTTCGGCCAAAAAACGACTTTATGAGGGGAGAGTTCAAGAATTTCTTGTTCAAGCTTAATTTTCATGTCCAACTTTTTAATAGCCTTTCAACCCGTTCATCCAAAGTTTCGGAAGAAATATGGTCAGCCACCGATTCTACAAAAAGAGGCAATGAGAGGGGAGAGAGGCGGTTAAGAGTCTTTTCCACCCATTTTAAACGATTGATCTCTTCCAGGCAATCTCTTACGTTATCTATCATGAATTCTTCAGATAAAGCCTCTTGATAGGCTTGATGAATGAGGATATTATTGGGGTCATATTCTTTAATCACTCTGAAAAGCGTCTCTGAGCTCATTTGAAGCGATCTGACCGATTTGAACCGCCCCGGAAATCCTTTAAATAAAAGCCCTCCGATGTGAGCGATATCTCTAAAACGTCTTTCAGCGCTTTTGGTCACATTTAATGACTGCAGAAGATCTCTTCCTAAATGCTCAAGGGAGAAAAGATTTCTAAGATCTCCCTCGATCGGTTTATTCGCAATTATTTCACAGCCCAGATCATTGATCGTTGTTAAAAACACCCCTTTTGATTGAAGGGATAGGCGATAGGCAATAAGCGATGCGAGCGCCTGGTGAATTTTCCTGTTTACGAAGGGATAAAAGAAGAGGTGGTACCCCTCAGAAGTTTTCGCTTTTTCAACTAAGAACTCATCTTGAGAAGGTAGATGCGATAACTTTCTTTGCACTTCAAGAAGGTCTTTTAGCGGGTGCGAGGAAAAGGAGGTAATTTTTTCTCTTATTTTTCTTCCCACTTCCGTATGCAAGGCTAAAGGGTTGCCTTGCCATAATGAAAAGGCGGTTTGAGTTTTTGTGGAGGGCTTAACGATAGCAAAACCCTCTTTTAAATTTTTTAGTTCAACTTTTTTCCCGCCGATGAGAAATACATCGCCAGGATTTAGTTTGGCTACATATTGTTCATCGACGACCCCTATCTTTTGCCCCCTTCCAAATTTAACCTCAACCATGGCATGGGAAGGAATAACCCCTGCTTGCATGCGAATTCTTTTTCCCAATTTTGCGTCGGTAATTGTGTAGAGGCCATTTTCAACTTTTAATTTATGAAAATCGGGATAGCGTTTAAGCGCCGATCCTCCGGTCGTCAGGAAATTTAATATATCTACAAACGTTTCTTGTTTTAACTCTTTGAAGGGCCAAACCCTTTTAATTCTTTCATAGGTTTCTTCCGCTAAAAAAGGGGCTGAAAGAGCTGTGAGCGTTAAATGTTGAATGAGAGTGTCATAGCTTAGTTGGAGGGGGGTGGGGGTTTCAATGACACCCTCTTTGTAAAGATCTTGAAGTCCTTCAATTTCAATCAGATCAACGGGATTTACAGGCAGTATGGTAAGCGGGCTTGGATTTAACGGTTGATGTTTGGCCCGCCCGCCGCGCTGAACCATTCGTTTTACGGTTTTGGGAGATCCAATTTGTATGACTTCTTCTACAAGAGGAAAATCGACCCCTAGATCAAGAGAGCTTGTAGCAATTACCCAGCGTATAGTGCCATTTTTTAAACCTTCCTCAGCAATTTTTCGTTTTTTTAAATCGATTGAACTGTGGTGTAGAGCTAAAAGAGAAGCTTTTTCAGCTTTTAAAATTTTCAATTCTTCATACCATCTTTCCGCCTGCATGCGTGTATTTGTAAAAATGATAACGGATCGATTTGGATCTAAACGACTTGCAATTTTATCTGCAAACTTGAGACCTGTTCTTCCACTCCAGGGAAGTTCCTCAAATTTATTTGGATATAAAACACTTACACTCAGGTTGGATTTGTTTTCGGATTGAACAATCTCTCCATTTCTCCCGACAAGCATTTCAAGGGCTAGTTCTGGGTTGCCGACAGTCGCGGTAAGCCCCCACCTTTGATGCGGTGGAAGTAAAGAGAGGGCTAAAAGTAGATAAACTCCTCTCTTTGAGTCCATTAGCTCATGCCACTCATCAACAATCACCCCTTTTAAATTTTTAAACAACTGAGCTGTCTCGGGATAGCTGAGAAGCAGTGATAGGCTCTCAGGGGTGGTGACAAGCACTTCCGGAAGCTTTTTTCGCTGCTTTTGTTTCATTGAACTCGATGTATCGGAAGTTCTGATCTGAATTTCAACTTCAAAATCTAAATTTTCGAGCGGTTTTTGAAGTTGAGAAATTAAATTTTGGGTGAGCGCTTTAAGTGGAGCGATGTAAAGAATCTGAAGTCCTTGATTTTTTTTGATTTGATCTAATAAAGGTAAATACGCAGCATAAGTTTTCCCTGAACCTGTGGGACTTATGATGAGTCCACTCTTTTTTGCGGATATTTTTTCCCATGCCTTTTTTTGAAATGAAAGGGGCTTGAGACTATTTTTTTGAAACCATTTTTGCCAACTTTTCATGATTTTTTAGTATAAAAAATTGGGGATAAAAAAATTAGATGCTTGACGCAATTTATTCGATTTGAGAAAAAAGAGACATGTGTAGTAAAACTACAAACCTCTCTTATCTGAGGAGAGAAACCTTAACCACTAAAAATGGATGTAGTATGAAAAAGTTTATGGTTTTAGCGGTTACCTTAGTAGGCCTCGTGGCTACTTCCGGTATCCAAGCTGACAATTTTTACGCTGGCGGCTTCGGCGGTATTAACTGGGCAACTAACGCACGTCACCACCACAAGTACAAGACTGGTTATATTTTAGGTCTTGATGCCGGTTACAGATGGTGCAACGGTTTCAGAGCTGAAGTAGAATTTTCTTACAGAAACAACAGAGTAAGAAAGAACTACGACAACGGTGACAGCAGACATGCTAACACCCAGTTGTACGCAGGTCTTGTAAACGCTCTTTATGAGTTCGATGCTTTAGACTGCTGGTGCATCAAGCCTTATGTTGGCGGCGGTATCGGTTATGCTTCTGAAAAGAAAGCTGGAAAAGGCAACCACAAAGAAAGCGGTTTCGCATGGCAGCTCATCGCTGGCGTTGCGTACCCACTTAACGACTGCGTTGATTTAGACTTGTCCTACAGATTCTTCAAGAGCAAAGAGAAACATGACAACCATGCTTTAGTGCTTGGTGTTAACTACAATTTCTACTAAAAGCTCGTTTGTAGTCTATGTAGTCTAGTTTATTGTATGGGAGCTAAAGAGTTCATCTCTTAGCTCCCATTTTTTATGCCTATGAATTTACGAATACTTCGAAGGAAACATGAAAAAGCTGTTCTGTCTTTTGCTCCTCCTCACCGCTTTCTCCTCAAAGCTCCAGGCCCACTATACCAACTACTACTATGGCATTAGTGGCGGTATCAACTGGAACCGATACGATCATAATCATTTTAGATATGATATGAAAAATGGGTTTATTGGACTCATCAACGCAGGTTTAGATTTATGCTATGATTTTAGATTCGAAGGGGAGTTTTCCTATCGATTCAATAAGATTAAGCATCTCAACTATAAGCCTATTAATATAAATATTATTGACCGGGGAAAATCGCAGCAGTGGGCGCTTCTTGGCAACTTTATTTATGATTTTAAATATTTTAATCGATTTACCCCCTTTATTGGCGTGGGAGCCGGTTATGCCATTCAAAAGGTGAGTCTCTCGGATGAATTTTTTGACTTTCAACACGATAAAAGAGGGTTTGCCTGGCAGGGGATTGCCGGGGTAAAATACCTTCTTTGTCCTGATTGGGAACTTTTATTCTCCTATAGATATATGAGAGGTCCTCGCGATAATATGTGGAGCCAATCTGCAATTGTCGGCTTTAACTGGTGGATTAATCCTTAATTTTTTTGGGAGTAGAGTTTCTACTCCCAATTTTTTAACTTCTTGATACTTTCAAGGCTATCTGCCTCTTCCGCTTTTTTATCAAGACGCTCTCGTACAATCCTTGGAAAACGAAGGGCGATGCCCGCTTTATGTCTGGAGGAGATTTGCATCCCCTCGAAGGCAATTTCAAACACTTTTTCCGGTTTTACTTGGCGGACGGGGCCGAATTTATCAACGGTGTTTTTGCGTATCCATTTATCGAGAACTGCAATTTCTTCATTCGTTAATCCTGAATAAGCTTTTGCCACGGGGACAATTTCTTCCCCATTCCAGACGCCAAAAGTGTAGTCGGTGTATAAGGAAGCCCTTTTACCGGTTCCTGGCTGAGCGTAGAGGAGAATGGCATCAAATGTTTTAGGTTCGATTTTCAATTTCCACCACGATCCGATTTTTCGGCCGTCAAGATAGGGGGATGATAGCCTTTTTATCATGAGGCCTTCTCTCGCTTCATTTTCAGCCTGTCTGATAAGCTCCTCTTTTTTGGTGAATTCAAGAGCGGGCGAAATTTCAAGGGGAAGAGATTCCAGTAATCTTCTTCGTTCTGAAAGCGGTTTTCGCCTGATATCTTCGCCCTGAATCTCTAGAATATCGTAGGCGATAAAATGGGCGGGTACCTCTTGAAGTATCTCTGATGTGAGTTTTTTACGGTTTAACCTCTTTTGCAGTTCAAAAAATGGAAGCACCTTGCCCTCTTTCTTAGGCACAATTTCACCATCTAAAACAGCTTCAAAATATGGTATTCTTTCGATAAGATCGGGAAAGGCCTCTGTAATGAGTTCAAGGCCTCTTGACCATAAGGCTTTTTGATCGCTTCGCATGACAAGCTGCGCTCTTATCCCATCCCACTTCCATTCCATGAGCCAAGGACCCTCGTCAAGTTCCCGATCCAAGGGGGAGGCAAGGTAAAAGGGATAAGGGTTTAAGCGGGAAGAAAAATCTTTTTTCTTTAAATCGTCAAAAAAAGCAGCGGAGGTCTCCCATTCGCCAATCAGCCTTTCAGAAAGAGTTTCATATGGGAGGTTAAACGCTTTTGAAAGCCCCTTGATGGCAAGGATTTTTGAGACGCCTAATCTCAGGGAGCCGGTGGCGAGTTTATTTAAAACAAAAATGGACTCTTTATCATATTCTTCCCACCAAGGAATAAAATCGGAAGCGCTGGCTTCCTGTATCTTTTTCACCCAAACATTCAAGGGTTCATCCATTTTTTTTTGTGAAGAGTTTCTGATCAAAAGAGCAATTGTTTCAGCGGTATCTCCCACATTGGCATAGCACTCTTCATAGAGCCAGGAGGGCATTTTATAGGTTTTTAAAAACTCTTCTTTCAACTTCCTCGAACTGATTTGACGCTTAAATCGTCTGCCGGTCAAGTAAAAAAGGCCCCATACCGCATCTTCCGAGGGTGAACTTCGAAAATAGGTTGCAATAGCCTCTATTTTTTCATTAGTAGACATGGTTTCATCGAGCGCACGAAGAAGTTTAAGAAAGTATTTCATCAGAGACCTCAAACTGCGTGATCAATTTCGAGGCTTTGATACCCTCTTCGTTAAGATATCTCGCAAAAACGTCGCTGAATCCATGCGTTGCGATCACATGGGAGGCTTTGGATTCATGGACGGTTCGAATCAGATCATCCCAATCGGCGTGATCGGAGAGTACAAAGCCTTTATCGTAGCCTTGGCGTCTTTGGGCTCCCCGCACTTGCATCCAGCCTGAAGCTAATGCTAGTTTAGAGTTTGGAAAACGTTTCATCCAGGATGATCCTGATGCGGAAGGAGGAGCTAAAACTAATTTTCCGGCCGTTTCAGACGGGGGAAGTTCTGAAACCGGTTTCGTAGGAGCAAGTTTATAGCCCGCCTTCTCATAGATCGGAATGTAGGGGAGGCATGCTCCATGAAGATAAATCGGCTCATCTGAAGAGATAGAAGCTAAAATTCTCTGGGCTTTACCAAGGGCATAGCAACAAAGGATGGAGGTCTGTTTTTCCTTTTTGTTTTTTTCCCACCAATCGATTATTTCTTGCGGATTGAATCGCCATTGATAAATGGGTAGGGCAAAAGTTGATTCCATAATCAACGTATCACATTCTACCAATTCAAAAGGTTCGCAAGAAGGATCATAAGCTCGTTTAAAATCGCCGGTAAAAACCCACACCCGATCATTGTGCTCCACCCGAATTTGAGCGGATCCTAAAATATGGCCTGCCGGATGAAAAGAAACCCAAACGCAGCCGAGCTTAAATTTTTCATTCCAAGGAACGCCTTTGAACGAATGGCCGGGAATTCGTTCATTCAATAGGGGTAGAGTGTTGAAGGAGGCTATATATTGTTTGGATCCCCACCTGGCATGATCAGAGTGGCCGTGGGTAACTAAATTGAGATCGACCGGCTTCCAGGCATCCACATAAAAAGAGCCGAGAGGGCAGTAAAGTCCTTCAGATCTTAATTCAAAGAGTGGCTTTATTGAGTCTTTCGACAAGGAGCTGCTCTGCATAGGCGTCCAGCACCATCCTTCCAATCGTGATTACTATGCTCGCAGCTATTAGAGCTGCGGCTAATAATCCTAGTGTAGCAGGACAAGCAATTAATAAAGCAAAGGAGGCAAAGCCAATTAAGACGCCTACAATATTAATGACATGGGAGCCCACTTTGTAAAAAAGACGCTCCTTGAAGGCAACTTTAATATCTTCTTTAATAGCCTCTTCTCCGGGTCTTTGAGTATCAACATCTTGAATAGCATCAAGAGTTTTAATAGCCCCTTTAACGTCGATGACTAAACTGACAAGACCCGTGATCGTCGCAAATATCCCAAGTTTTTGAGTAATCGGAGTAATTTTGGCTAATTTAGGGGCGATTGCGACCGCAGCTTCGCCAACATATCCCACCGCTTCAGTTAAAGAGCTCGCTTCCGAGACAAGATCAAATAGACGATCGAAGCCTTTTTCGAAATTAGAGAAGCCTTTAGAGAGGAGGAGGCTTAAATTTTGGTAGAGTCCATAGGCCGCAAAAGGAGCGCTTACTGCCCCGATAATTTTTGTTCCTTCAGAAACACGGGAAAACCGGGTAAGTTCAGTGAATCTGAACTTCGCCACTTCATACACGGACCTTGCGAGCGCGAGGAGGTTATTTGCCCACGTGGTATTGTTTCGGTCTAAAATAATTTCTTTAATGCCAACTTTCTTACGAGCAAGATATAATTTGGCATTTTTTTTCAGGAGGGAGTTGTCTTTTGCCCAAAAGAGCAATCTTTCTCCTTTAACGCCTAAATCGTAAGTATTTGTTGTCATGCAAAGATAATACTATAAAACGTATTAAAAAGCACTGTATAGAAATTATTTTAGTTCTTTCTGGAGATTAGAGACCGCTATCCCTATTTCTGATTTAATAGGCTGGGGGGCGGTTTTATAAGAAGCTTGGGCGTATTCCAAGGCTTTAGCATATTTGTTTTTCTCGAGGAAAACCTGGCTGATAATCATTTGAAGTTTCCAAAGATGGTCCGGGTCTTTGGCTCCGAAATTTTCAATGTATTTAACAAGCGGTTCAACGGCAATTTCAGGAGCATAGTTTTCTTTGGCCATCTCATCCGAATAGGCATCAAATTCGATCACGGCAAGATCATATTGGGATCCGAACTTATTTTGCGGATCGTGGCTGATAATATCCTTTTTTAAAGCTTCCGCTTCTACGCCATGAATTTTACCTTCTTGGGCAAGCAAACGGTATTTCTCAATCAGAAAAAAAGGTTTTTCCTCTTTTTGGACGCCCATTTTGATGCCAAGGGAAACGAGGTGGCTAGCCTCGTCGTTTCTTTCCAGTTCAGTGGCTTTTTCGTAGAGTTTTTTTAAATCACGAGCCGAGAGTTTTTTTTTATCCGCTTCAGTGACATTCTTACGATATTGGCCATAGTCATTGATGATATTCAAAAGGTAGTCTGCATACGCCCTTGCACCGCCCGGACGATAGCCTGAGGAGCCAATTCTTTGACCATCCTTATCGAGAATTATAATCGTCGGATATCCTTTTACATCAAACTGCTGTTGAAGCTGTTTATTGCGAGGATCGATCATTTGACTCATCGGAAAATCAAGTTTCACGAAGATGAATTTGTCGCCGACAAGGCGGCCGAATTCGGCCGTGTCAAGCACCTCATTTTCCAATTTGGTGCACCAGCTGCACCAGCCGGTACCGGTAAAGAAAAGGAGCATCGGCTTTCCGGTATTTTTGGCTTGAGAGGCCGCTTGATCATAGTTATAGGTCCAATTAATTCCGCTTGAAGTGGTTTCTGCGGAGGCTGCATTGAAGCAGCAAAGGCCAAAAGCAAGAAGGAGTAACTTTCCCATAGAATTCCTAGGTTGAGTTTAAACTATCCAATTAAGTATCGTATAAGAGTTTTCCCTAATTATGCAAACTTTTCTACCTACTTTAATCCTTCGACATCGTAAAGAAAATTTGAAAAAGTGCAGCTTGCGCGGCCTTGAAAAAAGAGGCGATTTGAATTTTTATACCTATCCGAATGATAAAATTCATTTTAATTCAAATTATATCTTATTAACCCTGGAGGGGGAAGAGCTAAGCCTTAAAGATCAGGACAAGGGGCTTCTTTTAATCGATGGGACGTGGAGCTATGCAAAAAAAATGGGTGAAAGTGTAGAGGCTTTAGGTCCCTGGATTAAACGAACGCTTCCGAAAAACATTCGTACGGCCTATCCAAGAGTGCAAACTCAGTGTGATGATCCCGAGCGAGGCTTGGCTACCTTAGAGGCATTATTTGTCGCCTATACTATATTAAATCGGCCAACTATCGGACTTTTGGATAATTATTATTGGAAAGAACCATTTTTATTGACTAACAAGCTAACTATACGTTAAAATATTATTTATTATTTTTTTTATGATCGATTCTTTCTTTGACGCCTTAAATTTTTTAGACGACGCGATATGGGGCTATATTGGCTTCCCCTCCCTTATGCTGATCGGGCTTTATCTCTCTTTTAAATCAAGGTTTGTTCAGATACGAAAATTCCCTGCTATCGTTAAAACGTTTGTCTCCTTTTTAAAGGCAGATCCTGAAAAAGGGCATAAAGGGGTGCATCCTCTGCAGGCCTTTTTTGCAAGCATCGGAGGCTGTGTAGGAGTTGGCAATATCGTCTCTATCTGCACCGCCGTTCAAATCGGGGGGCCTGGCGCTCTTTTTTGGATTTGGATTACTGCGATTGTAGGAATGCTTGTTAAATATGCGGAAGTCTTTTTAGGGATGAAATTCAGGGTCTCTACTCCAAATGGATACACTGGAGGCCCGCACTATTATTTAAGGCAAGTCTTCAAGTCGACTTTTTTCCCTAATATGGCAGCCGTTCTTCTCTGTATTTATGGAGTTGAGATCTACCAATTCAGCGTAGTCACACACAGTCTTTCCTTTAACATGGGGGTTTCGAATGGATTGGTGACTGCCGTTCTTTTAGCTTTGGTGATGTATGCTGCTTGGGGAGGCGTAAGAAGGGTTGGTTCCATTTCCTCTATTATTATACCTATCTTTGTAACGGTTTACATCGGCATGGGCGCGTGGGTGCTTTTCTTAAACCACTCGGCTCTTCCGTCCGTGTTTGCAAATGTATTATCGCATGCTTTTACCGGCCATGGCGCCTTGGGTGGCTTTGTAGGATCGACTCTTTTCTTGACGATTTCGCAAGGGGTTAAAAGAGGGTGTTATACCGGCGATTTAGGTATTGGCTATGCTTCCGTCATTCATAGTGAAACGGCTGTGACAAGCCCTGAAAAACAAGCCTCGCTTGTTATTTTTGAAATCTTTTTAGATACCTTTATCATTTGCACCACTTCCGTTGTTCTGATATTGGCGACCGGCGTGTGGGCTGAGCCTATGGATGCATCGCTGCTCGTGCAAACAGCGCTTGGGACTTACTTCCCTTACATGAATTTCTTTATGCCGTTCTTTCTCTTTATCCTTGGATATTCGACGATTAACGCCTATTTTGTGGTAGGGTTGAAGTGCGCCGGGTTCTTAGGGGGTAAGCCTGGCCGTTTCGTCTATAATTTGTATGCGGCCATCGCAATGGTGCTCTTCTCTTTTGTCGACTCGAGCGGAGCGCAGACTGTCATGGCGATTACAGGAGGACTTCTCTTACTGTTGAATGCTTACGGCATTTTTAAATTAAGAGATCAAATTAGCTTTAAGATTGGCGAAGAGGAAGAAACCACTCCGATTGGCGCCTCGGCTCTCCAACCGCTTCCTTGAGAGGACGTCCATTCGTTAAGCCTGGTCGAGGGGGGTTACTTTTTAAGTAACTCTGGATTTGCTCGATTCTTAAATCAGGGTCAGGGTGGGTTTGAAAAATGGAGGGTGTAGCTCCTCTAGAGCCGCCCGCCTCTTTCAAAATCTTCATAACGGCAATCATTTGATCTGGATTATACCCAACTTGCTCCATCAGTTTCAGCCCCCACACATCGGCCTCCGATTCATCTTGCCGGCTATAACGGAGCTGGATGATTTGATTGACCATAGCTGCAATCATGGCGGGACTATTTTGTCCGCCTTGGCTGTATTGATCAGAAGCCGCTCCTGTTGAAACAGCTACAATCATCCATTGACCCAGCTGATTTTTTGCCATTTGCTCGGCCGTGTGTCTTTCGATAACATGACCCATTTCATGTGCAAGAACCCCTGCTAGCTGGGCTTCGTTTTGCAATTTCGTTAAAAGCCCCATCGTGATAAAAATTTGTCCCCCCGGAAGAGCAAAAGCGTTCACGGTGTCACGATCGGCGAGCAGATGAAACTCGAACTGCCATGGACTTTTTCTTGCCTGAGGGGTTGTTAAAAGAAGATCTCCGATCCGTTTAACTTCCTTGTAGTAAGGATCGCTTGGAGGAACTTCGCCCCCCATTTCTCGAGACATTTGCGGAGCCGACTCAAGGCCTAGCCGGATTTCCTGATCGGGAGAGAGAGCCACATGCTGCTTTTCACCGGTAACGGGATTCACTTCGGTTTGGTACATGTAAGTGAATAAGCCTACCAGGGCAATTGCGATAGCAATTAAAATACGCCCTTTAAAACCGGATGGAACTTGATTGCCAGCCATGCAAAACCTCTTGGATAAACTATTTTGCTTATAGCCGCTTAGATTAATCTAAGAAAGTCTGAATTTTTTCCATATATCTGAAGAAAGCTCAGTTCCAATAACTTGCACAACTTCTCGAGCGATTAATGCGCCTAGTTTCGCGCATTCTAATAACGGTTTTTCCTGTAAATAGGCGTGTAAAAAACCGCTGGAGAAAAGATCTCCTGCTCCCGTTGAATCAAGCGCCTTAACCGGATAGGCCTCAAATTTTTGTACGGAATTTAGAAAACCAATATATCCGCCTTTTTCCTTTTGAGTGACAACTGCCAAGGGAACATATTTTAAAAGCTCATGGCAAGCCTCTTTCGCCTCTAAGCCCGTGAGCGCTTTAGATTCAAGTTCATTGCAAAAGAGAATGTCTACAGAATTTTGAAGAAAAGGGATAATTCTATTTTTGTGTTGGTCGACCATCTCAAAGCTTGCCAAATCAAATGAAACGGGACACTCGCTCATCTCGCCTGCTTTTTCAGTGACCTTATCCGCATTTAAAGTATAGCCCTCGATATGGATGAGATCGGCTTTTTCGAAATAGTAAGGATTTAAATCTTCCCCTTTAAGCTGAACGCTGGCACCTAAAAAGGTTTTAAAAGTTCTCTCTCCATTAGGTGTGATATAGACGAGGCATTGCGCAGTAGGCTTTAAGTCGGTAATTAAGTAGGTTGGAAAGCCGATTTGATTCCGAAAAAACTCTCCAGCTCCATCTTCTCCGATTTTTCCAACAAGGCAGCAGGTATTGCCAAGTTGGTTCAGCCCCTTTAATGTGTTTGTGGCAGAGCCGCCCGTGACTTGCTTCCACTGGTGAAGAGCGAGTCTTTCATACAGTTCATTTTCAGAAATCGCAACCATTCCGCCGTTTATACCTTGCACCTCTTCTACAAAGGCAAGATGGTCGACGACAGGAGCTCCAATGCCTACGATTCTTTTAGCGAGTGGCATTTTTTAATAGAATCCTTGAGATGTAATGGCGGTTAGCAACGATATAATCTACACCCGATAAAAGGGCATAAATAGCTACTATAAGAGAGATCCAGGTAGAATACTGCGTAAGATCGGAAGCATCGATGACTTGATTGTTTTTCATGATCATCAGGCAGCAGATGAGAACGGCTGCAAAACCTTGCAAAGCTGCTTTGAATTTTCCGCTCGTTCTTGCGGCAAGCGTATATCCTTTCAGAGCGCAAATCGTTCTTAAAGTGCTTATGAACGAATCCCGATAGAGGAATATAAATACAATCCACATCGGCAAGTTTACAGGCGGAAGGGTGAAGGTTAAAAAGACGGAGATGCGGTAGATGCTGTCTGCCATCGGATCAAACAGTTTTCCGAAGTCGGTCACCTCATTATATTTTCTTGCGATATAGCCATCAAAGGCATCCGAAAACTCCGAGACTAAAAGGAGAACGAGAAGAGCGTAAGGGAGCGTGTCATAGGTCAGGTTAAAAGTAGACGGGGTTAAGTAGAGAAGGAGAAAAATTGGGCTTATCAAGACCCTGAAAAACGTAAAATAATTGGCAAGGCTCATAAGCTTTTATATATCTCTAAATATTGATCGGATGATTTGTCCCAGCTAAAATCCATTTGCATTCCCTGCAGCATAAGCTTACGCCATTTTTCGGGGTTTGTAAACCATGTATGAATAGCTCGGTCTAAGGCGGAGTCGACCCCTTGTTTGTCAGGAAAGTCGAAAACATAGCCGTTGGTCTCTTTAAAAGGCTTGCCCGAGTAATCGACATCAAAAATAGTATCCGCAAGGCCGCCTGTCCTTCGGACAATCGGAATCGATCCATATTTTAGGGCAATCATCTGTGTAAGTCCGCAAGGCTCGAAAAGGGATGGAACGATAAAAAGGTCTGTCCCTGCATAAATAAGGTGAGCGAGCTCTTCTTGGTGATGAAGGATCAGATGAACATGCGGATGCTCGGAGTATTTTAGTTTAAGATCGTGAAACTCGGCCGTTATCGAAGGAATCGGACTTGAACCCAGAAGGACAAATTGCCCTTGATTCTCTAAAGTCCTTTTCAAGGCATGTTTAATAAGCTCGATCCCTTTTTGAGGCACCAAGCGGGTAATACACCCCACAATCGGCATGTGTTCTTCAGAAAGAAGCAGCCTTTCCCGTAAAATCTTTTTTACAAAACCTTTTCTGTCGATTAGATTCCGATCTTTCTTATTAAGGGGTGTCTCGCGCGGTGAAAAATGGGCCGGAAGGTAGCGGTCGATCTCAGGATTCCAGTAGGAGTAGTCTATCCCATTCAGAATCCCTTTAAACTTATTTTTATACTTAAGAAGGATCTTATCAAGCCCTCTTCCCCCTTCCGGAGTTGTCACTTCCCAGGCATAGTTGGGGGATACTGTGGTAATAAAGTCGCTATAGACAATCCCGCCCTTTAAAAGGTTTACGGTGTTTTTGTTGTATAAATCACCTAAGAGTTCGGAAGTAGCCGTTTTTTTAGAGTCAATACCTATCCAGTCAAGGTTAAAAGGGGCGCATTTTCCCTGGTATTCGATGTTATGGATCGTAAAGACCGTTTTAGGCTTATTGTAGCCTAAAGGTTTGTAAACAAGTTCGTAAAGGGCGGGAATGACCGCGGTTTGCCAATCATGTAAGTGCAGAATGTCCGGCTTAATTTCTCTTCGAAAAAGGAATTCAAGGGATGCTCTGCAAAAATATAGATACCTTTCGATATCATCGTCACAGCCATAAAAACAGCCTCGGTTAAAAAAATGGCGAGGGTGGTGGGGCTCTACAAAGTAAACTTTTAAGTTCTCAACCCAGCCGGACCAGATGGTGTTATGAAAGGTCTCACCCTTATAATACGAAGGGAGATCGTGGTAGTCGATCGTAAAATCCCTGATCTCATGGGTATCCATGCAATCGTATTTAGGAATGATGATATCCACATTGTGGCCTTTCCAAGAAAGCTCTCTGGATAGGCCTAAAAGCACATCGGCAAGTCCGCCGACTTTAGCGATTGGAGCGATTTCAGAGGCGATATGTACAATATGCATATAGGCGGATGATAACAATTTATTTAGATTCAAGGAATAGCTACTTTTTTTGAATTTTCGCGGAAGTTTTTCATCTTCAGCTTGATAAAAATAGACTAGAAAAGTAGACTAGGTAACGTTTTAATTGATGGGGTGTCGCCAAGCGGTAAGGCATCGGTTTTTGGTACCGACATGCGGAGGTTCGAATCCTTCCACCCCAATACAAAGAGGAACATGGACGCTCAAGATGGTTGCTATCTTGTCTTCTCCGGGACTTCGCATCCCGAATTAGCTAAAGAGATCGCCCATTCTTTAAATGTTTCGTTAGGCCGCGTTAAAATCGACCGATTTCCCGATGGAGAAATAGGGGTTCAGATTCTAGAAAACGTGCGTGACAGAGACGTGTTCATTGTGCAAACCATCGCCATGAGACCTAACGATTATCTCATGGAGCTCCTCATAATGATTGATGCGCTAAGACGAGCCTCGGCTCGCAGCATCACGGCTGTCTTGCCTTACTACGGATACTGCCGGCAAGACCGTAAAGATAAGCCGCGTGTGCCGATCACCGCTAAGCTTGTAGCTAATATGTTAGCTTCGGCTGGAGTCACTCGAGTGGTGACTATGGATCTGCACGCAGGCCAGGTACAAGGTTTTTTTGATATCCCGGTTGATAATTTGTACGCTCGCCCTTTAATGGTAGATGCGATCAAAGAGCTGGGATTGTCCGATCTAATGGTCGTGGTTCCCGATATAGGGAGTGTTAAACTGGGTAGAAGTTTTGCGAACCAGCTCGATGTCGAGATGGCTATCGTAGACAAAAACAGAATTGACGCTCACCGCACAGAAGTAACCACTTTGATCGGAAGTGTGAAAGGAAAGAATGTCCTTCTTGCTGACGACATGTGTTCCACTGGAGGAACATTAGTGTCAGCCGCGCAAGCGTGCCTTAAGGAGGGAGCTCAAAAGATTGTCGCCGTCTTTACCCACGGGTTACTAGTGGGAAACGCGGTTAAAAAAATAGAAGACAGTCCCATTGAGCTCGTGTTGATGAGCAACACAATTCCGCTTACTGTTGAACTTTCAAAAAAGTTCAGACAAGTTTCGGTCGCCCCCCATTTTGCTTATGCGCTGCGCTGCATATTGTCTAAAGAATCGATATCTTCCCTCTATAATTTTTAACATTTGGGGCAAATTTTTTGCCTGAGACATCTCTTTGATTGAAAAGAGATGGTAAACAACAAGGAACAGACATGAAATTACAAGTTCAACCTAGAACCGTCGACACGAAATCGAAGGTTAAAGCAGCTCGCAGAAACGGGCAGATCCCTGCGATCATCTATCACAAAGAGAAAGAAGGGGAGTCGATCCTCGTCAATGAATCCGAGTTTCAAGCCGCTTTAAGAGCTGTTAAATCGGGCCACCTTCCGACGACCATTTTCAAGCTGACCGACGAAAAAGGGGCCTCCCGTGATGCGATCATTAAAGATATCCAGTATCATCCGACCAGCTATAAAGTCATCCACCTTGATTTTGAGCCGCTTCAAAAAGAGGTGCCTGTAAAAGTGAAAGTGCCGATCGTGATTACCGGCGAAGCTGACTCTGTAGGGGTTAAGCTCGGCGGGGTAGTTCGTATTGTGATGAGACACATCCGTGTAGAGTGCCTCCCATCGGATATTCCAGAGAATTTCGTTGTGGATGTGAAAGATATGAACATGGGTCAAGTCGTAAAAGTAAAAGACTTGAAGCTGCCGAACACGCTTCGTCCCCTGGTACGCGGCGAAGAAGTGGCGGTCACGATGGTTAAGAGGTAATGAAAAAACTTGTGGTGGGACTTGGCAATCCTGGTAAAAAGTATGCCGACACCCGCCACAATATAGGTTTCAAGGTTGTAGAAAGAGTCGCTGAAGAATTGGGTTTCAATCTTAGGAAAGAAGCTGATTTTCACGGTCTTTATGCAAAAGGAGAGTTTAAAGGGGTTCAAACCCACCTTCTCCTTCCTGAAACGTATATGAACGATAGCGGTGTTGCGGTTCAAGCCGTAGCCCGCTTTTACAAGCTAATCCCGGCCGATATTGTGGTTGTGATGGACGATGTGTATCTGCCGTTTGGCCTCTTGCGCGTTAAAGCAAAAGGGTCTGACGGAGGACACAACGGTTTAAAAAGTATTGAGAGCCACTTAAATTCGAGCTACTACGCTCGCCTTAAATGTGGCATCGGTGATGAAAGAGATGGCAGTCTCGCCGATCATGTCCTTTCCAGGTTTAAGCCGGAAGAGGAGAAAAAACTGCCCCAATTTATAGATGACGCGGCTAAGGTTGTAAAGACCCTTATTTATGACGATATACAATCTGTCATGAACGCGGTTAATAGGAGTAAAGAATGAAACAAAAAAATGGCTTATACGAGGGGATGTATATCCTCAGCGCAACGTTAAGCGATGAAGCGCGTAATAAAGCGATGGATAAAATCCAATCCGGTATTACTAGCCGCGGCGGAGAGATTTTAAAGCTCCACCCTCAGGGCAGAAAGCGTTTAGCTTACGAAATCGACGGCCACCGTGAAGGATATTACTATGTGATGTACTTCAATGTAGGGACACAAGCGGTGCCTGAACTTTGGCAAGAATATCACTTAAATGAAGATCTCGTCCGTTTTCTTACCTTGAAAACCGATCAGGTTCTTGAAAAAATTGAATTTAAACCTCTCCAAGAAGAGCAATAAGGTAGGGGAATATGAGAGCAAATATGATGAAATATTCGCCTGATAACGGTGATAATGCGAAAGGCAAAAAGAAAAAACGTTGCCCATTCACCCAAGCTGGCATGAAAGATATCGATTATAAAGATGTCGATACCCTTTACAAGTTTATTACAGAGCGGGGTAAAATTCTCCCACGGCGTATTACCGGGGTTTCTGCTTTCCACCAAAGACGTCTTCAACTTGCCATTAAACGTGCAAGAATGATGGCTCTATTACCGTTTGTTGCGGAAGTCTAAAGGAGAGATATATGGCGAACAAATTATTACTTATTCACGATGTGGAGCATGTAGGCCGTTCGGGAGATATCATCTCTGTACGTCCAGGCTATGCCCGCAACTTTTTGATCCCGCAAGGTTTTGCGGTAGTAGCTGACAAGCGCGCACTGCAAATGCAATCTCGTCTTCAAGAAGAGAGAGCTAAAAAAGCGGCGGCTGAGAAAGCGGAGTCTGAAGCGATTAAAAAACGTCTTGAAACGGTGGAGCTCGAAACAGTTGTTAAAGTGGATCACGAAGGCAACATGTATGGTTCCGTGAATGCGCAAGACATTCAGCATATGATCGAAAAAGCAACCGGCATTCATCTTGAGAAAAAAGCAATTCAAGTGAAGCATGCGATCAAGACAACCGGCGAGCATAAGATTCATCTGAAACTGAAAGAGGGCGTTGAAGTGGACACTCTGGTATTGAAGATTGTCCCTGAAGAATCGTCAACAAAGTAAGCTTAAGAAGAGTTCGTGATCGTTAAATCACCCGCGAAAATTAACCTAAACCTAAAAATTTTAGGTAAGCGGCCTGATGGCTATCACGAACTTCACTCTATCTTGCAAACCATCGATCTCTTCGATGAGATCGAGATCAATCTAAGTTCTCATGACCAATTTAGCTGCTCCGATCCATCCCTTCCCCTGGATGAAAAAAATCTAGTCATTAAAGCACTCAATCTTTTTCGTGAGACGGTTCAAATCCCTTTTTTTGTAAGAATTCATCTTATAAAGAACATTCCCCAGGAAGCGGGTCTTGGAGGAGGGAGCAGTAACGCGGCTCATACCTTAATAGCTCTTAATAAACTCTTAGAGAGCCCGCTGAAAGATCTCCATCCGTTGGCGTCGAAGTTAGGGTCTGATGTCAATTTTTTTCTTGTCGGCGGAAGGGCCCTTTGTGAAGGTAGAGGGGAAATTGTAACTCCCTTGAAAAATGAAAGCCCCGAGTCTTACTGGCTTGTAAAACCCCCTTTTGGCTGTTCTACACCCCTTATTTTTAAGAACCTGCCCCTTGAAAGAGCGGGATATAAGAATGAACTTGAGCCGGCCGCTTTCATCGTGGAGCCCAGGCTTAAAAGTTTAAAAGAAAATCTTATTGCGCAAGGGATGTTAAACGTTCAGATGAGCGGCTCCGGTTCTACCTTCTTTTGTCAGGGAGAACAAAAACCGGTCATGCCGTCCACTTTTTTTGTAAAAAAAGTCACTTCGGTGTTGTCCAGTAAGTAGTTTCTGTTTCGGCGTGGATTCTCCCTCTTACAAACTCGCTTTGAGATTTCCAGTATTCTTTTCCCCATGGAAGCTGTAAGTCTACAGTTCCTGACGAGCCTGTGATTTCGAGTTTGTTAACGCCTCCCAGCGTGCCTGGAACCCAGCCCTGGACGATGCTTTCAATCTCGCCATTTGCGTCCGCAAGGACGTTATATGTCTTAATCGCTCCATTATTATTGCTGTAGATAAATACGAGCTCTCCCGGCTCAAAACCGCACCCTTTCATCATAAAATCGTGTCCGAGATGATCAAGACGGTCAAACCTTACTCTGTAGCCGTCCCGTTCTAAAATGATCGGGTGAGGAGTAATCCTGACATGGGCCGCTTCCTCGTAATCCATGGATAATAGGTAAAAATCGGCCGATTCGGCAGGCCCATAATCTTCCAAGATAATATGAAAAGGGCTCATTTCTCCGGTGGCAGGCTCGTAGTGCAGAATTTCACCTCTATAGTCAGCAACCCCAATTCCATAATCGGTTTTTTCGCCGCGCGGATCGACACCTAAAATATGGTAATTTTTTTGAGCTGTATCGACAGTGAGCATATAAACATATTTATTGCAGCTGCAGAGGTCATCGAGTCTTTCGGCTTTGGCAAACCCTTCGGGACAGGGGTTCATCTTACAGCGCATTTGGGCGATTTCGACTGTATCATAGGCGCCCCATTCAATGTTTTCGGGTCTCGGTCTCGCTTTGACGCAACCTGTTAATACCAAAACACCTATCAGCGGGAGCAGTTTGTACATGAAGCACCTCAAATGAAATAAAAAATATACACTATCTGACTTTGCAAAAATCTATCAACTTCCTTTATGATTTTGTCATGTTTTTCTCACATTTTCGAGGGTTATGGCTGAGTTAATGGGCCCTTTTAGCCGTTTAACGTCTAAACGCGTTTTAGTACTCGGCGATTTGATGCTCGATGCTTATACCTTCGGAAAAGCTCAGCGGATATCTCCTGAAGCTCCCGTCGCGATTGTCCATGCGGCAAGCGAGGAAAAGCTTCCGGGCGGCGCCGGAAATGTCGTATTAAATCTTTTATCACTCGGTTGTGATGTCGAGTTAATCGGAAGAATAGGCAGCGATGAGGCCGGAAAAATTTTAAAGTCGTTTTTTAAAAAAGAAAAAGTCCCTTTTCATCCTGTGGTAGACGAGGCTTTTAAAACGCCCGTCAAGCATCGTATCATTGCGAATAACCAGCAGCTTATCCGCATTGATCACGAAGAGGCGATACCGCTTTCAAAAAAATGTGAAGATGAAGCCGTTCAAGCTCTTTCAGAGATTATCCATACTATCGATATCATCGCTCTTTCTGATTATGCCAAAGGCTTTTTAACACATGATTTCTGCCAGAGGATCATTACCATCGCAAACGAATTCGATGTGCCTGTGATTGCAGATCCCAAAGGGCTTGACTACTCAAAATACCGTGGAGTTAAACTGCTTAAGCCTAATCGAAAAGAGGCTTACGAAGCGGCTCACCTTCCTTCCTCCAAATCTCTTGATGAAGTAGCTCAGTCTCTTTTAAAAATTACCGAAGCTGAATTTCTTGTTCTTACCCTCTCTGAGGAGGGCATCTCCGTATTTGATAAGACATCCCGCAGAAATTTCCCTGTAAAAGTAAAAGAAGTAAAAGATGTGACCGGAGCCGGGGATACCGTGCTTGCGACTTTAGTCGCGGGGATAGCCTCAGGCCTTTCAATCGATGAATCAGCTCAGCTTGCGAACGTTGCTGCCTCCGTTGCGATTGAACATGTTGGTTGTGCCCGAGTCACTTTATCCGATTTGGCTCGCCGCCTTCTCGATATCGATGTTCACAATAAAATTTTCGATGAACAGCATCTTTTTGCCCTCTCTCACGCATTAAGCGACCAAAATTTCCATATACTTGAAGTGCACCCCGAGGCTGACTTAAACACGGAGCTCTATCAAAAAATTCGCAAGTATCAGCTTAAACCGTTGATTATCAATTTTAAATCTAAGCCGAATGATCATCTTGTAGACATGCTCACATCCCTTCGTGAAGTGTCCTACATCCTTATCGGTGAGCCTGCCAAACTGAAGAGAAAACCATAGCGCTCATAAATGAACCGCGCGTTGTTTTTTTTATTCTAAAGCCTCATGGATTCCTTGACTTAAGGCTTCTCCCAGGACTTTGGGGCCAACTCCATCCATCGGGAGATTGGTTGCATTCGTCAGGACGGCTCGACTAGTAGAAGGAGGATAAGAAGGGTCCGTTTGCTTATCGAGTTTACGAGGAGGCTGAGTCGCATCCCTCCCTGATATAGGAGGAGGAGCTGAGCTGAAACTCGGGCCATTAATATTATTGATGCGAGTCATGAGCGGCTCCTTAATTCTTGAAGATAATCTGTTATTTTCGGCTCCCACATTTTGTGGAAGGGATCTAATGAAATGAGGGTGAGAGACTCTAAAAGAGTATCGATTGCAAGTGAAATATCGTGTCTCATTTCATAGCAGTGGGCCATATAAAAGAGGGGTTTGGGATCGGTGGGATCCAGCTTGTAACTGGCGGTGTAGGCTTTGATCGCGTCGGTGTAACTTTCAGCATAATACTCAGCGTGTCCAAGAGAAGTCCAATAGTAGGGGAGTTTCCAGTCAATGAGAGATAAAAGAAAAAATATATCTGCGGCTTCTCGGAATTTTTCTTCATTATAAAGATCAATCGCCACTTCTCGAAAGCTGCGCATACTGTTTTCAGATATCCCTGCAATCTCCTTGTAAGTATGCTCCTCATTCCAATGAGTAGATCCCCAGGAGACCTTCCCTACTTTTTTAAGCTCTTCCAAATGATCGGGATGAGATATGTGTTCCTTGATTAAAGTGACAGCTCTTGAAACGCGCTCAATAAAAATTTTAATCTCATCTACAATTTCGCATTTGATTTTCTCTTTTTCTATTGCAGGAGGGAGTAGCTCTAATTTGTTAGGAGGTTTTCTCTCCATGACTTCATTGACGAGAAGGTCTGTTAGTTCTTCTGTACACATCATTGACTCTCAAATAGTGCGGCTTTTAAACAAAACAGGGGATGATCCGGAAATCTGGCCTGAACATCCTTTATCCAGGGCGTCTCTAGTAGATCAACTAAGACTCTGTAAGCCTCTTCTCTTTCGGGGTGAGATCTATTTTTCCCAAACACTGATATAAGATCGACTAAATGGGTGAGCGTTTCTTGAGCCTCGGGGCTGGAGGCTACAAACCTTTTAGTGATCGCACTAAAGTCAAAGATCGAGTCGCTTCGATTGAGGAGGGTGAAATCGTATTCTCCTGAGGGAAGTCGTCGAACAGACGGCTTCTGATTAGATCCGAGCTTAGGGATTATAGCCTTTAACAACTGCAAACCTTGGCTGGCATGCTCGAGCTTTCTTGACTCAAACGTGGTAAGGACTTCGTTCGCATGATCTGAAGCGTAGCTCCGCACTTGGGCTACTTTTTCTTGAAGCTCAGGGTGGTTTTCCAGTACGGCTTGGGCCCAGGGGTCATTATCCAGATAGTCGCTCAATTCTTGGATGGAGCTCGAAAGATTTTTTTGAGGAAGTTTCATAAACTGTAAAGCATGATGAAGGAGTTGCTCAAGGGCTCTTTTGGCAGTCTCGCTTTTTCCTATGCGGATGCCGCCCGGTAAACTTCCTCTAGACGCAACTCGTACAACTTCCTTGGATGATCCATTAACATTTATCACTTCAACAGTAAGTTTATTTCCAAGAGAGGCATTCCGGATCAGATGGACAAGTCCGGAGAGATTGAAATTAAGCCCCCTTGGAAGCCATTTCTCTTCGAGATGATCTAACTCTTTTTCTCCCGGCAATTGGTTAAAGAGCCCTTCTAAATTGTAAGAAATGATGTTTTCCGGGAGCTTCGGAATGCGATCAATCATTGCCGCGAATTTGGCAGCGACACTTAAATTGTTTTCATTGATAGATCCCTTCGAGGATTTGTTTTCGGCTACACCGGTTAAATTTCTTAGCATGATTAGAAGGGGAGGAAGAGGGTTTGCCTCATCGGGCGCCAGTTCATAAGCTTGATTGATGGAAGTATCTTTAATAGCCTCTTTGAGAGACTGAAGTTTCACTTTAGCATCCGGGCTTAGCCTGTATTTTCCCTCTCCAAAAAGGCGCTCTAAATTGGATAGAGAAGAGATCAAAGAATAGGCGGTGATATAATCATGGCTTTCTAGAAGTTTTAGCGCTAAGTCGATATGAAATTCGTATTGATCAGAGAGTTCTTCAGGGGTTTTAGCGGATAAAATAGTGTTTTTTGCCCAGCTTTGAACGTTTTGGTCGAAGTCAGCTAGAGGTTTAATTGCCGACTTATTGTTATTCATAATATCCGCCCCTCTCAACCTATTCACGAGATAATTTGCATAGAGTTTTAAGTCGTGGGCCAAAACCGCAATTTTTTCATTTCTTGTTTCTGGAATAACTCCATCGACAGTTAGCTCTTGGGGAATTGAAACGGTGACACTGACCGGCAAAATGCCCTCTTCGATCAATTGACGTGAGGCATTTCTCGCGATGGCTTGAAAGAAGATATCGCTATTTGGTTGATTGGCCATTTCCCGGATGAGCATTTTTTGGTCTTCGAGACGTGGGTAGAGAAATTCAAAAGCAAGGCCAATTCTTTCGCTTGTGAGAGGATCATTTCTCATCCTTTCAATGATTTCTGAAAGACCGTAAGTGTTTTTAGCATTGAATTTGGCGTTCGCACTTTCAAAGGCTTTTTGCGCTTTATCAAACTTCAAGTCTAGTTCAGGATGTTTCTCAAGAACGGCTTTAACCCAAGTATTTTTCTTGAGCTGAGTTAAAATCGTATGAGCTTGTATGATGTGTTCCTGATTAGGCTCCTCGGTGTCCATGGAGTTAATCACCCTATCCAGGACGTATTCAACCGATTCTTTCGCCTCATCGCTTTGCCCCACTCGGGAAGTCACGGTAAACATCGATTTATCTACCGCTACAAGCCCTTCCTCGGTGATTCTTAGTTTTAAGGTTTTGAAATCTTTTAAAACCTCCACTACATCGCTTAAGTCGAGAAGCATTTTGCTTTTCCCGCCAACTGCCTGCTGGCTTAGGTTAAACAGTATTCCTTCATTCGTGATTCTTGAGTGATAAAGAGGCGCTAAATTAAAGCTGATCTCTTGCGGCTCCGGCAAGGATTGATAGTCAGTAACTGTTTCAAATCTATCTGAGAGGGCAAGAAGCTTGCTTCCTTCAACTTGTGTTTTAGTGTTTCCGAGAAGCTCGCTTGCGTAAGTTGCGCTTTTGACTAGCAAGATCGTAGGTTGTATGACCGCCCCTTTTGTTTTGGCGATCGCTTGACGAAGCGCCTCATTTCCATTCTGAGGATTTAAGAGCGCAAGCATTTTTTCGTGAATCTCTTGGTGTTCGTTATCAAGGGTAATTTTTCCGGCGCCGATTAATCGGATGACAGGCGTCGATTGAAGCGCACCGGTCACTGCCATCAAGGCTTCAAAATCACCCGCTTTAAATAATTCGTCCGCCAAACTTAAATAAAACTCGATGAGTCTCTTTTTATCTTTGTTTTCGGCGGTTAGAATATGTTCCATAATACCGCTTTTCAACCGCTCTCCCCGTAGGTTCGCAGCGATCACGGTAGGGGATAGATCCCGATTTTTGGCAGTCATGGTGGTGTTTTGAAGCTCATAGCTTCGAATATTCTTCAAAAGAGCGATACTTTCCTGCTTTAAATCGTGGGCAACAGCTTGAGCGAGCGCGTGCAGGTCGTAATCCGGATTTTTTAAATGATTGAGCTCTTGCTCAAGATTGTGCGGCCCCGGCTGAAGAGAGGTTTTTTGAGGATTTAACTCGGCTGAAGTAAAGTGTGGAAGAATATCTTTTTTAAGACGGTCGTTCAGCTCTTTGATCTGAGGTCTGAGAAGTTCAAGATGTTCCGGTTTTTCATTGAGGATAAGGCCATTTAAGAAGTGTTTAATATTTTTCTTCCCGTTTGCATCTAATGAATCATACTTTTCTATCAACTCTTTGAGAATTTTCTCTTTTTGAGAGGGATCCTTGATGAAAAATCCAAAGACTTTGCCCAGCCTTTTCGCCACATTTTTCTGTGATAGGATGACAGATGATACCTCTTCATGCGCTATTTTTTGTGGGAGAGGTTTTTCGCCAAAAACGCGGTTTACCAAATCTAGCACTTTGCTTTTGATCGTATCTATCATGTTGCTATCTTGGCTTGCTCTGAACCGGATCTCTTTTGCCTGGGCGGAAGGAGCTTCAGGCTTAGGCAAGTTGTTAGTATTTTCTATGGGTTTAGGCGACGTCTCTGCTAAAGGGGGAGGGATCGAATCGGTGCCTATTACAATCTTGGGATCCATTAAAGCCTCAAAAAATTAATTAAATCTTTATTAATTCGTATTTCTCGATTATTAATCTTTCTATCTAACTTTAATTTTAATGAATTTTAGTTTTTAAAAGAGGAAAGCTTGCGAAATTTAAAATAACTTAATAATGTGTGTCCGAGGTGAGTATGGAACTGAATAGCCAATTTAAATGGGAAAGATATCCGGAAGGGGAGCGCTTTCTTCAATTGAACATCGATCGTTTTTTAAAAAATCCTGCTTTGAAAGAGCTTGATAGCAAGTTGAAGACAAGAACTTCTACCCGTCTATTTGACTGGGTGGATCATATTGTCCTGCTTGATACGGAAGAGAACAGGGATTCTCTAAAAAAAGGAGGTTTTCAGTTTAACCCTCAGAATGGATACTACCAGAATAAACGTGCGCAATTTCCATTGGTCTTACTGTCTAAAGAAGAGGGGATCGGCGTGGCAGTAGATTCGATAGAGGACTTTTTATTGATTCACGGGGGTCCTAAAACGATTGAGGGCACACCCTTTTCGCCTTATCGAAGAGCTTTAGTGGATTGTGATAATGGAATAAATTTCTGGGTAGTCGAGAGAAGAAGCTGGGAGTTTAAAGAGCCTCAAGTGAAGGATAGCCACTATCTCACGAACTATTTTAAAGCCTATGGTCTTTGGTCGAATCGAGATCGCACCGATATTAAGGAGGGGCATCAGCGGGCTCAAGAGATGGTTTCTCTCGTAGGCCAGCCGGTCGCTGCCACAATAGTTTGTGAAATCGAAAGAAAATACTGGCAGTCTAAAAACAGAGCCGGACAAGTTCAAAAAGCTCGCCAAGATTATCTAGGACTCGGATGGGCGAATCATGATCATCACACTTTCCGCTCCTCGCGAAAAAATTTTAAGGATTTGGTTCACCTCTGGGAAATACTCGGTTTTCATGTTCGCGAGCGCTTTTACGCCGGAAAAGAGGCGGGCTGGGGTGCGCAAGTGATGGAGCACGATAAAATAAGGCTGGTCACGTTTTTAGATGTAGATCTGGATGATTTTGAAATCGGAATTGATTTTGCTCACGAAACACTTCCTGAAAAAGAAAAGCTTGGAACGATCGGTCTTTGGTGCGCCCTTCATGGCGATTCTATTCAAGAGGCGGGCATGCATCATTTAGAAGCGCAGTTTGAGTTTGATGAGCTGAAGAGAGATTTGAAAAATTTTGAGGTGGGTATGATGGAGCCCTTTTCCAATTTTGACTACCTCAAGCAAGCTTTTACGGTCGGAGAGCGTTGGAAAGTCAATCCCAAAAAGTTAGATCAATTGATCGAAGCTAAAAAAATTACCTTAGATGAAAAAGAGCGCTTTATAAGAGATGGAGCCATTGGCTCTCACCTCGAAAATCTTCAGCGAAGAGAAGGCTACAAAGGTTTTAATCAAAAGAATGTGAGCCTTATTATTAAAGAAACTGATCCTCGGCATAAACATTAACTAGTCTTTAAGCTGGGAGGCGATGATCTCCGCTAAATGGAGAGCCTCCCGCTTGGTTCCGTCATGAATTTGCGAGCGGCACGAGATGCCGTTTGCCAGGATCAGTGTGGCGTGGTTTTCGTTTCGGATAGCGGGGAAGAGTTTTAGCTCGCCGATTTTCATCGAGAAATGGTAATGCTCTTGTTCATAGCCAAATGAGCCTGCCATTCCACAGCAGCCCGATTTAATTTCATCCACCTCAAAAACCTGGCAGTTACGAAGGGCGGATAGAGTGGAGCTCATCCCAACCAGCGCTTTCTGGTGGCAGTGTCCATGCACTTTGACTTTTCTTTTTTCTGGTTTAAAGGAGAGTTTTGTAACTTTGTCTTGGATAAACTGATCAAAGAGCTGGATATCGAAGGAAGGAAGATCCAATTTTAGATCACGGTATTCGTCGATAAGAGCAGAAAAGCAGCTCGGTTCAAGAACAATGATCGGTACATTTTGATAGGGGGTAAGCGCGCGAATTAACTTTTCAGCCTGCTTTTTGCCATATTCTAAAACACCTTTTGAAAAAGCGGGCCGTCCGCAGCACTCAAAAGGGGGAATGACGACTTCAAAGCCTAGTCTATTTAAGATTTTCAAGGCGGCAAGTCCGATTTCAGGTTCATTAAACTCAGTGTAGCTATCGGCAAAAAGAACTACCCTCTCTCCTTTAGGCTGAGGATAGTTTTTAACCAGCGAGGTAAATCTTTTTTCGGTTAAGCGGGGAAGATCCCGATGGGATGTAAACCCAAATTTTTCGAGGATTTTCTTAAAAAAGGGTTTCTTCGTCAGGAAGTTGAAAAGGGATGGCAGCGCCCATGTATTGAAAAGAGACAATCGGGAGATAATCTTAGATCGGAGTGGAATTCCGTACTTTTTGTGATAATGGTAGAGAAATTCTGACTTCATTTTGGCCATATCCACTTGCGATGGACACTCCGTTTTGCACCCTTTGCATGAGAGGCAAAGATCCAGTATGTCTTTTACTTTAGGATTTGCAAGCTCTTTGGATTCAAGTTTTTTGTGGATAATAGCTTGTAAAGCATTTGCCCGAGCGCGAGTGGAGTCATATTCATTTAAGCTCGCTTGAAATGAAGGACACATGACCCCCTCTTTTTTTCGGCATAGCCCGTTGCCGTTGCACATATCAACAGCTAGAGTAAAACCGCCCTCTCTTTCAAAATCATAAAATGTTTCGAAGTGAAGAGTGGGTGTAGCCGGATTTATTTTTAGCTTCTCATGCAGCTTTTCAAACTTTAAACCGCCAACCACTTTTCCGGGATTCATGAGATGAAGCGGATCAAAAGTCTCTTTAAGGCCTTTAAAAAGATGGTAGAGATCTTTGCCAAATAAATCCTCATTATAGCCTGACCGTATGATTCCATCGCCGTGTTCGCCCGATAAAGCTCCTCCGAATTGAATCAAGAGATGGGTGATATCGGTCATCATTCTACCGATTAATTCAAGGTCTTTTGGCTCTTTCAGGCTAAGATAAGGACGGATATGCATACAGCCTGACCCGACATGCCCATAGATTCCGGCCTCTTTATTTTCCTTTTTAAGGTAGCCGCAAAAGATTTCCATGAATTCTGCAAGCCTTGGAGGGGGGATCGAAATATCTTCAAGAAAAGCGCACGCATTCACGTAGCTTCTTTTCGACATAAGAAGTCCAAGACCCGCTTTACGAACCTCCCAGACCGCTTGCTGGCCTTCCGGATCAACCACTTCGGTGTAGGCATAACCCACGCCTCTTAAGCGCATGTCAGCTTCAAAAGTTGATATTTTGAGTTTGACCTCTTGCAGGGTATCCGCGTCAAATTCGGCAATAATTACCGCCTTGGGGTCTCCTTTCAACCAAAAGAGGCGCTCTTTCATCCGCTCTAAGGATTGAGCGAGATGAAGGATATGATCGTCAAGCATTTCAAGGGCAAGAGGATTCCAGTAAAGCATGGTCTCTACCGCTTGCATAAGCTCCATCATGTCATGGAAATGGATAATCGCAAGTCCGGTGTAAAGAGGCTTTTTAATCAGATTGAGTTTTAGCTTTGAAATGATTCCAAGAGAGCCTTCAGATCCTACAATGATTTTAGCTATGTTCAGATTAGGTTTTAAAAGCTCATCCAGATTATACCCTGAAACTCTCCGTTCAAGCTTAGGGAATTGGCTTTTGATAAGATCCGAGTAATTGAGCTTGGTTTGGACTAGAAAACGGTATATAGCCCCTTCTTGAGTCTGAAGTTTTAATTTTTCCGCCAATTCATTCTCGGAGAGCTCTTTAAAGGTCACTAAACTGCCATCCGACAAAAAAACATCGCATTCGAGTACATGATCCACCATTTTTCCGTAGCGAATGGATCTAGCACCGGCCGCATTATTCGCCGCCATCCCCCCAAGGGTGGCTCGATTGCCGGTTGAGGTCTCCGGGGCAAATTTTAAACGAAATGGGAGAAGTTTTTGATTGAGTGTTTCAAGGACAACCCCCGGTTCAACCGTCGCAGTTTCGTTGGAGGGATCAATTTCTAAAATGCGATTTAAATGCTTGGAGGTGTCTACAATAACCCCCTCACCCAGACA